>NZ_FRDB01000011.1 GCF_900143145.1 Candidatus Sodalis sp. SoCistrobi | reverse complement strand
CATAGGTATCTACACATTTATCGTGATACCTGTTATTACTTTGCAGAATGATTTCAACCTATCTGTTGGCGGGATTGACTCTCGCCTTACCCGCCGATATCAGACGCTGGTTAAACAGCATATGACGCCCGCGGCTCTTCTTGCTTCTGCGGTTAAAGACCTCGCAAGTGCTCAAAAATCAACTTTCGCAACTACCCAAGCTGTCTGGCGTTTTCTGAATAATAAGCGAATTAGCTTCAGTCAACTCAATGAGCCAATTATTTCGCTAGCACTTGAGCAAATTTCGCTTAGCCCGCATCCATACGCTCTCGTTGTTCATGATTGGTCACGTTTACAATTTCTTTACCATCATGCCAAATACGGACGCTTAAAAATGACGCACGGTGGCGATGTTGGATATGAACTTCAAAGCAGCTTGCTGGTTGATGCTGGCACGGGTTTGCCAATAGCGCCTCTATCTCAGACACTTACCGATGCAACCGGTTGTCATTCAACGTTGGCGGAAGGACTGTCCGAACGGCAGACACATATGGACGCCTTGACGACCGATATTGCCCGTGTGGAATCGCTTAATATAGGTAAAAAGCTGATTCATATAATTGATAGAGAGGGTGACTCTATTGGACATATGCGGACGTTGAGTACTCAAGGAATATGCTGGCTTATCCGAGGAAAAGAAGGACATGGTGCAGAGTGGCAAGGTAATTCATTGAAAATTGGTGAGATTGCTGCTCTTCTGCCATACAACGGATGCGGACAGGTAGACTGGAAAGGGAAAAAAGCTGATATGGAAATCAGTGAAACCTCGATAGTCATAACCCGAGCTGCGCAGCAGAAGCGTAAAGATAAAGAAACCGGCCGCCGCATAAAAATCCAACCTGGAGAGCCTCTGACGGTCAGATTGGTTGTTGTTCGGCTTACGGATGATCTCGGTAATGTGGTGGGACGCTGGACGCTGCTTACAAACGTTTGCAGCGAGATCACCTGCGAGGAAGTAGCTCGTTGGTATTACTGGCGCTGGAATATTGAATCATTTTTTAAGTTGCTGAAAGGTGCCGGACATGACGTAGAAACATGGCTTCAGCGCAGCGCGCCAGCCGTACTACGCAGGTTGTTAATAGCCAGTATGGCTGCTGTTCTGGTATGGCGGCTGCAACGCGCTGAAGGAGAAGAAAATGCGGCAGCCCGCCAGCTGATATGTCGCTTGTCAGGACGACAGCAAAAGCGAGGCCGCAGAGAGAGCGCTCCTGCTCTGCTCGCTGGCCTATCCATCTTGTTGAATACACTAAAATTATTATCGGAATATAGTCTGGAAGAACTTACTCATTTAGCGAGAGTTGCTCTTAAGCCTCCTCCCTGATGTGTAGATACCTATGCCTTCGAGCACCTGCAATGACTGCTCCAGGCGCTGTTCGATGGCCGAATACAGTCGCGCCTTTTCGGCGCGCGGCGATGACACCAGCGAGTCGCCCGGAAACATCCGCGCGATTTCCATGCGGGGCGGCGAAGGCAATTGGTAGGTTCTTAGCAGATCCACCGCCGCCGGCAAATCGACCTTGTTGATGGCTACGCTGTAACCGCTTTTACCGTGATCCGCTTTCTCGGCGGCGATGTTGTTGCGCTGCAGCGTAGCAATGACCTCATTAGCCTGCACCTGGTCGAGGCCTTTGAGCAACGCCTCCTCTTTACACGCGCTCAGTAGGGCGATCATCATGGCGCCGCAAGCCAGGCGTCTGTTGCTGTTCATGCGCTTAGCAAGGTCTTCAACGTCTGGGTGGCTTTACTGGCCATCGTGGATGTCAACAGGTGAACTGTGTCGTAATTTATGACATGGTTTTGCAGCTGCATCATGGCCGTCAGGCCCAGGGGCGGCGGTTGAAGCAGCACGGTCCTGGCATGGTGGCTTTTGGCCATGCCATCGGCAAGGAGGCGCTCAAGCCGATCACCCAAACCTTGAATCCCCCCCTGCGGCGTGGAGAGACTGTAAGAACTCGAAAGAGAGTTGCCCCGCACAAGGGGACTGAGGCTTTTGTACATAATCTGTTTTCCTTTGAGAGTGGGAAAAATCGCCCGCTTCGTCGTTAGCGCATGTTGCGAATAATTTCACGGGTGAGCTCACCCCTCGACCTAATCATCGTTGTCTCTCTAAGGACAAGATTTTTGAAACTATCCTCTTGCTGCTGCGCAATCAACGCCTCCATTGGTTCAATGTCCTTGTGATTCGCCGCTTTGGCGGCCTTATCGTATATCGACTCAAAATGATTGTCATACTGACTGCCGTTGCCAAGGTATCTGTTCAAGCCACCCATGCTTATGTTATCGAAAATGCTCACACTTTTTATCTCCTTATCAGTGAGATGACGACGGGGTGAAACACCAGTGCCCGGCGTTGGGTTTGACAAAGTTCTGCTGACCATAGGAAAAAGATTTTCCCGCTATGGGATCGTCTTTCAGTTCGACGGTAAACTGCACATAGTTACTGCTCCACCGCTGCTTGAAAGCCTCCACGTAGCGACGGATCCGCTGGCGCTCACCATCCTCCAGGGCGCCGTTTATCACGAACGTGACGCTGTCGGGGTGATCGACGCGCGCATAGCCGATCGCCAATTGCCGCAAACCGTTTTCGGCATCGCTTGCCACGGCGTCGTCATCCAACTGGTCGAACGAGATTTGCCGCGCATAGGGCAGTATGTCCAGCAGCGCCGCTGCTCAACCGCTCCTGCTCCGCTGGAGAGAGAACTGCCCGCTGTCGGCTGAGAATCAGCTGAGGCGCGGACGGATCGTCGATGTGGATGCGATGTAGCCCCAGCCAGGGATAGTACCGTCCGAGCCATTCATGCACCCGCCTGCGCTCGTCATCGCAGCTCACCACCTTCACCGCGGCGGTGGGGGGATGACGTACCAGCGACTGACGGCCCCAGGCGGCATCACGCTCGCTGTTGGCCAGCATGTACATGCTGCCGTCCTTGCCGGGTAATAGCTGGAACCTGCCGTGTTCTCCGCTAAGCTGTTTGCCCAGGGCGGCGGCATCCTCATGCCCGGAGGTCGCGTAGTATTGCAGCAAGAAACCCGCGCCAACCGCCACGATCAGCGACAGCAGGACCATGGCGCCCTTGCGTCGCCGCCCCACCGTCTTGACGGGCGCCGGCGTCTCCTGAAAGCCCAGGATTGCTTCATCCCACGCCGCAGCAGCCGGTCTAACCGCTAACGCCTGAGGGCCGGCGAACAACACCCGATTCGAGACAAGGGGTATTTCGCTGATGCCGTCATCGTCTAAAACGCGCAGCGCGCTTTTATCCGGCGCAGCGGTATCAATAACAATTTCAAAATTCACGCCGCCCTGATGATGCGGAATAAAAATCGTCTCCGGCGGCAGGGAAGGCGGCTCATATCGCCGATCGGACTGCGCCTTACCACCTGTGACAAATAAGGTAACGGGCGCGCTGAGGCGATATTCGCATCCTTTAAGCGAACCATTCAGCAAGCGGAGTACGAAACCGTCCCGTGACAGCGACCCACGATCGTTTTCTTTATTCATCATCCATAATATTTATCAACACCTTAGCCTGCGATGGAATTAATAATAAGTATACCTTGTTCATCGGCCAAACTTCATGATGGAAATCTGATAAATTATTATTGCACGCGAGGAATTATTGCCATCAGAGAACAAATTATCACTATAGCCGACATAATACGACAATCATGACGGGCGTTCATCGCTGCAATTTATTATTTACCCGCCAGCCCCTTGCCATCGTGGTAATTTCTGCAAATAATGCCGGTACGACTCCAGGCTGTTTTCCAAAAACTCCAGCACCGAGGCGGCGCTGCTAAACGCCCCCGGCTGCGCCTGGTAGGCATTATAGGCATCGCCGGCGATAGGCCCCATGATAAACATTGCCAGCATGAGCGCGATACCGTTCAGAGTCAGGTTGGAAGGCACCTGCTGCAGGCCCAGAGCATTACGCACCATAACGAAAACAATGGAGAATTTGATATAGCAGGTGCCGGAGGCAATGATAAAAGGCAATAGGGTTGCCAGTGCCAAAATCCCGATAAGTCCCATGTCATTGGGCAGGTCGAGATTAGCGGTCATAACGGTTATCCAGCGACAACTCCATCAATTCCACGCCCAGACGATCTTCTAGCTGTACCAGTTCGCCGAGCGCCAGCAGATGTCCGTTGGCGCGTATCTCGATGTGTTTTTCGCCCTCGGGATCCAGCTCCAGCACTTTACCCTGGCGAAATTGCTGGATTTCCCCTAACGACAGATAACGACGCTGCAAAATAAACTCCAGCGTTAGCGGCAGGTTAGCCAGCGGATCCGCCGCCGCATCATCGCCCAACGCTAACCGCTCCGCCGGGATTGCCCCTGCGACGCCGGCATCGGAACCCGACTCGCCAAGGGACCCCGGGCCCGCTGGCGGCTGCGGTATGCCAGGCGCCGCGGCGACAAGGCCCTCACGCGCCTGCGCATGTCCCGCCGCTGCGGCGTGGGAGACCGGGTGGGAATGACCGGCGGCATGTGCATTGCCGGACGAAGCGGCAACGCCGGCCGCGGCTGAAGTAAAATCGGGCGAGCGTGTAATAGGGCCGGCCACCAGCGCGCCATCATCGTTATCATTGGCCTTCATGCTGATCTTTCCTTCCTGTTGTAAATAAAAACCGATCGGTCGCCCCTGGCATTTCACCTGACGTGTGACTCGCGAGATAAGCAAGACGTCGCCAGACGCCAACTGGCCGCGCATCGTCGCCGGAAGGAGACTGCTGCCAATCACCCATTCCACGACCAAGGGTACGCCGGACAAGCAGGGCGCACCGGCGGCGGGCAGCTTGGGTAATGGCGCGTTGAAGTGTGTCAGCCAGACCGGGCATTCCCGCGCAGGCAGACACAGACAGGGGGCGTCCCCGGCCTGATAGTGCACAAGCGGACCGATCTCCAGGGCCCGGCCGGACAATACCGGTGGCTCAAAAGACACAGGCTGGGGCATGGCCTCTATTAGTGTCTGGATCTGGCGTTCGCTTATGGCTTCGCGCGCCAGCGTCGCCAGCTGCGGACTGTGCCAGCTCAGCCACTGGCGCGGATCGATAAGCCCCCGCCAATGCTCGTCGCCAATAGACAGATAAACGCCTTCGGGGGGACAGCGCAGACGGACGGTCATGCCCAGGGCGTTCCATGCCGCTTGTAGCTGACGCCAGTGGCCGTCGGCGGGTGTCAGTCTGCGTAACCGGAATGCTTTCACGTCGGCGCCTCCGGCAGCGGCGGCGGTGCTGTCGGGACATTCATCAGGCGCACGCCCGACGGCGCGCCCGAGAGATGTGCCGTCAGGCGATCCCGCACCTGATGGCTGGACGGGATCAGCCGATAGCCGCCTTCGTCGTTCGCCGCCTGGACCTGTACAAATTCTCCCTCGTCGCCGTGAAAGCGGTAGATCCACTGCGTGACCTCAGTCACCCTTTCCTGCCGCACAGGCGCCGGCAAGGGCTGCGGCTCCCGCCGGCGCGGTGACCGCCACTTCTGCCGGTCGCTGACGCCCCGAGGATCTGAACGCTCGGCAAGCGCGGCGGACATCAGCAGCGGATCGGCGGCACGCTGCAGCGTCAGCCATTGGCTCTGCTCTAATTCTCTGGTCAGCGCGTTCATCAACGCTTCCGCCGCCGATCGCGACTCCGGCAGCGCGACGGGCGCGCACAGTTTACCCGCGCCGAGCGGGGTCTGTGCCGCAGCACGGATGCGCAGGAGCAATAGCGTTGACCGCGTTGCGCGTTGACCGCCGCCGTGCTGGCGCCCTTTGCCGGCCAGGAGCGACGCAGGCTTGCGGCACTGCGTCTTCGGTCGATACGAAGACGCCTGCTCCCCCCAAGCGGGCGGATGCACCTCCAGCGTATGATCGTTTGTGTCGGCGTCCCGCCCACATTGATGATCCCCATCGCCGCTCGACGGTGGCGCGCCCCAGCGCTGTAGACCCACACTCTCTGGCGATGAGGCAGAAACTCTCTCCTCCAGCGGCGTAATGGCCGCGGACGCCGCCGTTACCGACGGGCAGTCCTTTATCCTCGCGAGCGGTTCCATGTCATCATCTCCTCTGTTTCTGTCTCCTGCCGGTATAATTGCGTCAGCCGATGGGCCTGTCGGTGTCGCTCAAGCCAGCCATCGTATTTTTCCCGCTTCCGCTGCCATGCGCGCTGCTGGCAAAGCGCGTCGCGCTGCTGCTTGTCCAGCGCCATCACGTCCTGCTCCAACTGCCGCTGCCGGTCTGCCAACTGTCGGTTTTCCTCGCGCCGCACCATCAACCGCCGCTGATGTAGCATCAGGGCGCGGTGATCCACCACCCCTTGCGGCCACGTCAGTGCCATTTGCCGCACCAGTGCCTGCTGCTGCTCCGCCAGCGTCCTGAGCCGTGCGATAAGCGTCTCCCTTTGCCGCGCCAGTGCCGCAAGGGTCGCGGCAAATGTCTGCCGGCGCTGCTCGCAGCGCGCGCGGAGCCGTTCGATATCACGCCTCAAACGCATGCATTAACCTCAGCGTCTGGCCGTACTCCTCCGCCTGGTCGGCGTCCTGACGCAGATAGTCCCAGAGCAGCTGTTTTTTCGCCTGCGCACGGTCATTTTCCGCATTATCGCCAGGGCGGTATTCGCCTAAATCAATCAGGGTCTGCATCTCTTCCAGCCGGGTCAGCAGACCGCGCATGGCGCCGGCCAGCGCCTGTTGACGGGCGTCCGTCACCTGCCCTGCCACGCGGCTGGTGCTGCGCAGGATATCGATAGCGGGAAAGTGATTCGCCGCAGCCAACTTGCGGCTGAGATAGATATGGCCATCGAGAATCGAGCGGATTTCGTCAGCGATGGGGTCCGGTTCGTCATCGCCCTCCAGCAGCACCGTATAAAATGCGGTGATACTGCCGGCAGGGCTGTTGCCCGGCCGCTCCAGAAGACGGGGCAACGCGTCAAATACCGACGCGGGGTAGCCTCTCCTGGCCGGCGCTTCCCCCGCGGCCAGGGCCACATCCCGCAGCGCGCGGGCAAAGCGGGTGAGGGAATCGAGAAACAGTACGACCCGCCTGCCTTGATCGCGAAAATATTCCGCCACCGTTGTCGCCACCAGCGCGGCGTTGCACCGTTCCAGCGAGGAGTAGTTGGAGGTGGCATAGATCAATACGCATTGATGCCGGCGGGGGGAAAGCCGCAACGCCTCAACGAATTCGGTCACCTCGCGGCCCCGCTCTCCTACCAGTCCGATAACGAACACTTCGGCGTCAGCCTGGGCTATCAGCTGATGCATAAGCAGCGTTTTGCCGCAGCCGGCGGAGGAGAAAATACCCACGCGCTGGCCGATGCCACAGGTCAGCAGCCCGTCAAGCGCGCGGATACCGGTGATAAATGGCTGCCGTACCCCCGCACGCTGGCGATAGTCCGGCGCGGGCGCGTCGATCGCGCGCAGTTCAGTGCTGCAGCCGACCGGCGCCGGCGCCAGGCGCTCGCTGAGCTGTCCCGAGGGCTGAATGATGGCGCCGAGCAACGCGTCGCCGACCGCTACCCGCAATGGGCCGCCGGTGGGATGGAGCAGCATCTCCCGCGAAAGGCCTTGCGCGGCGCCGATAAGGCTAAGCACCGTCCGCTCACGGTGAAACCCCAGCACCTGCGCGTAGGCGATGACCTCGCGCGAACGCCAATGACGGCGGATCTCACAGATTTCGCCCACCGCCACCTCCGGCAGCGCCGCCTCAATAATAGGCCCCGACAAACGCAGGGGAAGCGCCTGTCGTCGCAGCATGCGCAGCGGCCGCTCCATTCAGCGCAACGCCTTGGTGAAGCGTTCCAAACGCTCAAAGAAGCCGCTAAGGGCACTGGCAAAATTTTGCTTGTTCTCCAGACACCACGGCAGCAAAAGCGCCTTAAGCTCCAAATAATTTTCGTTTTCGGCCAGAGAAAAATGGCCGCCGCGAATATACTCCGCACCTTCGAGCAACTCTTTTAACAACCCGTACGAGCATTGTTCAAGGAGGGGATCCTGGTATTCCGCAATGCGCGACCACAGCCAGATATCGTCATCGCTGCTGCTGATATAAATACTTGGCATGTCATTAAAATCCAGCGCAATCGTAGAGTGGCTATCGAAACTTCCCAGTAAGCTGGGATCGCAGCCGCTGTCCAGCAGCGCCTCACGCACCAATGCCGCAATATCAACGTACATGTCGTTTTCCTCTTGGTTTAAATTGTTTTGATGACATTTACGGTAATGCTGTCCGTTAATTCACCGAATGACAGCACTTCAAGATCGCGAAAACGATGTTGAATAAGTGACTTGATAAAACGTCGAATATCCGCTGCCGCCAGCAGGACAATATCGCGTTGGGCGATGGGCAGGCTTTCCAGGGCGTTGGTAAACAGCTCCATCAATTCTTCCGACACTTGCGGCCCGAGATTGAGAAAGGTGCCCGCCGAAGTGGTATGGAGGCTGTCGCGGAGCGTTTCCTCCACCTCCGGCGACAACATGATTACCCGCAGCAGGTTATCGACGGCGAATTGGTGGCAGATATAGCGCGCGAGCGCGCAGCGTACGTGCTCCACCAACGCGGATACGTCTTTTTCCCGCGGCGCCCACAGGGCCATCGCTTCCATAATAAGTTTCAAATGACGGATGGAAATGCGCTCCATCAACAGCCGCTGCAGCAGTTCGGCAATGCGCTGCACCGTCGCGTGGCGCAATACTTCTTTAAGCAGATCGGGCGCATGGTTTTCCATTTTGTCCAACAGATGCTTGGTTTCCTGCACGCCGAAAAATTCGTTGACGTGGTGAGTCAGCATCACCGCGAAGCAGTGATAAAGTTCATCTACCGCCGGCCGCAGCACGCAGCCGGCGGCAAGCAGCTTCTCCCGGTCGTCAAGCGCCGCCCACACCGCGTCCTGCTCCTGGTGTAAAACCACACTGGGCGGACAGGGACGTTCGCCGGGTATCACGCGGCGCAACCTATCGAGATGGACGGTAAATGCATCAGCGCGGATTTCATTGAGCAGTACCACCACCGTCCGATCGTCCGTATGTTCACAGGGGCGCAGCATCAGGGGCGGCAGAGCGACGCCGAAGTCGATAAGGAACTGCCCACGCAGCCGTTCGCATAACTGCTCTTTTTCCAACCGTGCATAATTGGTGCGCGACACCTGCAGGATTACGGCCAGCGCCTCGGGCATCATCCGTTCTGGATAGCCGCCGGCCAGCTGACCGTCCCCTGTTCCGGCGTGCAGCGTCATGCCGCCGGCGTAATCTGCCGTCGCCGGCAGCGGGACGACGCGGGTTTGCCACTGACGCATCAGCAGCAAGGTGCCGAGCGCCATGGCCAGCATGACAAACACCGGCAGCGGGAAGCCGGGCAGCATGCCGATAAATAACGCCAGTACGGCGGTAACCAGCAGCACGAAGGGATTTCCCAGCAATTGCTGCATGATATTGCGGCCCAGATTGTCGCCATCACCGTTGACCCGGGTGACGATGAGGCCTGCGCTAATCGAAATCAGCAGCGCCGGAATTTGGCCGACCAGACCATCGCCGATGGTTAGCAGGGTGAAGGTGGACAGCGCCTGCGACAGATCCATCTGATGTTGATTCATGCCTACCGCGATACCGCCGATAAAGTTGACGAAGGCGACGATAATGCTGGCAATCGCGTCGCCTTTGATAAATTTCATTGCGCCGTCGAAGGCGCCGTAGAGCTGGCTTTCACGTTCCAGCACACTGCGCAGCTGCCGGGCCCCTTCGGCGTCGATAACGCCGCCGCGCAGGTCGGCGTCAATGCTCATCTGCTTGCCGGGCATGCCGTCCAGGCAGAAGCGCGCGGCCACCTCGGCGACGCGCTCCGAGCCTTTGGTGATGACAATGAACTGCACCACGGTCACGATGGCAAAAATGACAAACCCCACCACCAAATTATCGCCGATCACAAACTGGCCGAAGGTGGCAATGATCTCACCGGCATCGGCGTCGGTCAGGATAAGCCGGCTGGTGCTTATGGTCAGCGCCAGCCTGAACAGGGTTGTTATGAGCAGTACGGCGGGAAAGGTCGAGAAACTCAGGATGCGATCAATATAAAACGCCCCCATGAAGACCAGCATGGCGATCACAATATTCAGGCCAATAAGAAAATCCACCAGATAAGTCGGCAGTGGAATTATTGGCATTGCTATTATTGTAATGACCAGCACCAGAATCAACAATTCGGGACGGGAATGAATGTGGTTTAAAAATCTATTAAGCACGTGAATGATCCATTTCGTTCAGCCAGATAGACATCAAGCAAAGACACGACGACTGCCGTCCGTTATTCCCCTCGACCGGCAAGCGCGTTATCCGCATTGCCGGCAGGCCACCCGCGCAACCCCAACAGCATTTATATTTTTTTAATAAATAATATGCATGATTAATATTAAATGCGATCACGAAATAAATAAAGGGCAGCGGTCTTTATCCCTACCGCGGCACGGTCTTTATCGGGTCGCGCGACAATATTGGGTTACCGCATAGGATATGCCTTGCTCACATTAACCATATTTACTCACCGCCGGGTAAACCGGCGCCCACATTCTCAGCTAATAAGAGTTTTCACCGTCGCGTTATCCGCCAACCGTCGCGTTATTTCGCCAGTCAGTGCTGGCTGGCGAGGTAATTATCGGCCCAGTCCTTGAGTATTCCCGCCTGGCTGCGCGCGGCAATGGAACGGGCAAACGCGTCGGCGTCTTGCTGCAGCGGCTCAGAAATTTCCCGCGGCTGGATGAGAAAAATTCTGACCATATTGGCTTGTTTATCGATGCGATGGCGAAACAACCCGCCAATCAGCGGTAGCGACCCCAAACCGGGCAACCGGTCGCGGTTATTCCTGATCTCGTCGCGGGTATAGCCACCAATCAGCAGGCTTTTTCCCCGCGGCACGCGCGCGACAGTGCTGATATGGGGCCGTCCCACTTCCGGCAGGTCGTCAGGCCCGGCATTACGCTGCTGCCGTGCGACCTCGCCGCCGTCTTCGATGGTCAACACCATCTCAATCTGATCGTCGCCGGAAAACCGCGGCAGAACGCTTATCATGGTACCGTAGGTGACTTCGCGCAGCTCAACGCTGCGTTCTCCCAGCAGCCGCGTATAAAACGTCCGATTGTTGTCGAAAATCGCCGGTACATTCTCCTGGGTCAGGATAATCGGCCGCGACACGATGTTGGCGCGGTGTTTCCGCGCCAGCGCCAATATCGATGCGACAAACCGGGTGCCGTCCAAGGCGCTATAGGATCCCTGATTGAGCGTGACGCCACCCCGCTGGCCAATGCGGGCACCGCCCTGCCAATCGATGCCGAACTGATCGAGATCGCTTTTCTCCAGATCAATTATCCATAACGATAACTCCACATGGCGCTTCGGAATATCCAGTGATCGCACCAGATTGCGTACGAATTGGACCTGACGACCGCTGCCTTTGACCAGCAGGCTGTTATTGCTGGGATTGGCAATGACCTGCACCGGCCATGACGACAGCGGCTCCGCGTCTTGTTCCGCCCGCGCCTCCGCCGCAGGCAGCGGGACCTCCGCCGGCATTAATGGAACTGGAGCGTCAGCCACAGCCAACCGCCCCTCCCGTCTCATTAGTCGTTCGATCACCGTGGCGATACCGGGAATGATCACCTTCTCGCCGCGCAGGGCATAATAGCGATCGCCGACAAAGGTATAACTTAGGGGGATGACTTCGGCCTGCTCGCGCTCGTGAATCCCGTCCGGCTCCTTATCCAGCAAGCGGGCCGCATTTTCCACCAGTTCGATATACACCGGCGGTCCCGAAAGATAAAGGATCCGTCCGCCAGACTCTCCCCGCAGCGGATAGCGCGGGTCGTGCAACTGGGCCTGCTGGAGAAAATGGCGCAGCACCGCCGGCGAAATGGTGCGCAACGCCACCACCGCATGACGCATTTCGCTGGCGTCATAAATGTAGATAGCCTGACCGTCGCTGTACCACATCAGCCCCATCTGTTGGGTAATGCGCGCCAGTAACGCCCGCGGATCGGCCAGATCGAACTCGCCGCTAATCTGTTTACGCGCCGCCAGCTTGCTGACAATGACCGGCTGGTTGAGGCGCGCCGACAACGCGTCGAAAAATACTTTTACGCCGTCTTTGTTTGCCACATAGCCGTCGCCTTGTCGGGGTAACTCCGCCGCCCGCGCGCCAGCGGGCTGGCCGGCACCAGCCAGTAATATTACGCAGAGCAAGCCGCGGCCTATCAGAGCGATGTTATTCATTGTTCCGCTTTCTTGTTGATCATATTCCATATCCCGCGGGGGGAGACCCCAAAGGCGTCCCTGACATCGTTGGAGAGGTGCGAGGACGAGGCATAGCCATAGCGCATGGCGACCTCGGTAAGGCTTTGCCGCTCTTCGACCATATCCAGCAGCGCCCTGGCGATACGCCAGCCGCGCAGCTCATTTTTAGCCGAGTTTCCCAGCGCATTGCGACACAAGCGGCGGAAATGGGAATAAGACAAGCCGTAACGCGCACCCAGAACGTTTAACTTCCCGTTATTGACCGATTCATTTAATAAAAACCGTATTAGCCAATAGCATTCCGTCTGGCGTAAAAATACCGCTAGCGCGTTCATCTGGGACGGCGAGCTCTGGTAATTCCCCAGCATCCACTGCTCTATATCGGCACAGGTGCCAATATTCGGGTAATCGTCCAATTCGACCTGCGCCCACTGCTGCTGGGCGTAATCGACCTGGACGCCACGGGACTCGTCGATAAATACCTGCAGTTTCGCCAGCGCGAACAGCGGCAATTCCTGGTGCCGCGCCGTGCCGGCGCGCAGCGCCAGATTCAGGCGCTGCATTAATAGCATGCCGCGCCAGCCGGCGGATAATGTCAGACGCGTCGATTCATTCGCCCAGCGAACATGAATATCGCAATCACCGTCGGGAATTTCCAGCAACCAGCATTTGGGCTCCGAAATATCCTGCTGATGGTGTTCGTTCAGCAGCGAAGCGGGAGAGACAATGATTTCTTTGCTCATCATTATCTCAGTTCGCTTTTGCTTAATATTCATAGTCATACATTGCCTATCTCTTCTGAAGAAATCATGATGAAAATATGACTCACGGTGGGAAAGAATTGCAAAAGTCTCTCAATGTCAAAGCGCTTCACAGCATGCCTGACGCGTGATAAACGCTCTCTCTCATTGCCGGCATTGGCGAACAGGACGTTCCGTGAGGGCTACTTGGATTGTGCTGCGAAATAATGCGCCCGCCCCCAGGATGCCTTGCCCGGCACCGTGCCGGCTTCGCCGACGCAGCCGGTTCATTTTCTTATTTCGTCCTGACCCGGCCTATATGCCCCACCGGACTCCGTCTCCGTCGTGTTCCCCACCGCCAGTCCCATCGCTTTCATACCTGGCAATGCCCCTAAAATCATGGGCTTCAGCGTTTGCAAAAAGCGGCCATCGCTTCCCAAATGCACTTTGGCCACCCGTTCGCGCAGCAGTACCAGATGATCTTCGGCGCGCATCAGCTCGATACGCAGCGAGGGTGCGCCACCCAGGTTTAGTTCGTAACCGGTGAGGTAATAGTCGGGCCGGATTTTATCCAGCAATTGCAGCGTGGCATCCGTCGTGCGGCAGTTCATGGTCAGTGAGGTCGGCAGTACATGCAGCCCCAGCGGCGAGCACGGAGCAAGCTGCTGTACGATGGCATCCTGCAGACCGACTGTGTCGATATCCCCGGCCAGCCGGAAGGGAAATACCGCCAGCACGCAGCGTGCCGGCATACCGGGCCGGGCGGGCAAAATGCGCGTCACCGGTAAGGTAAACCGATAGCCTTTACCATAGACGGTATCGATATAGCGGCGATCCTTCTCTTCTTGCAAAATACGTCGTAATACGTATATACAACGCGTCAACGACTCTTCACCGACATTGCCACCATACCAAACCTCATGAATAATCTGCGCCTTAGTCACCAGCTCGCCGGCGGATTCCAGCAATAAACTCAGCACCCCGAGTTCCTTGGGGGATATGCTGAGCCGTTTGTCTTTATGAAACAACACACGGGAGGAGTTCAGCAGAAAATCGCCAAAAGCGTATTGGACGGGCGGCAGAGAATTTTTGCCTCCGCCAGCCGGGCCGATGGGCGCTAAGGGCGTGCATGCGTAAGACGCCTGATCTTTTTTCAGAGCTATATCCATCCTTTAATATCTCCTGTTGCCCGATAAACTTCTATTTCATTATTTCATCACGGAATAGTGTCCAGCGTAGCTCATGGCAAATGCATCATTCTTCAATGCGACCCTTAATTCGCCACTAAAAATAATGATTATTAATCTTGGGACTTAACGAATAAACCCTCATCTAATTATTAAAGGTTATAGTAATGACTTAAACCAAAGATAAACATCCCGGCCTATAACCCGCCGGAGAATCGAGAAATTAAAAAGTAATTAACCCGGTATTTCTGTGAATGGATGATGCAATTAAACCTACTCAGAAACATTACCCATTTACTTTATGCAAATAAAATAATCTATTTTAATATAATTATTTATTTTCGGCGACCGGCAGGTGTGTTATCCACCAAGGTAATCCGCGGGGGGGCCTTACCCCTGAGTGGATCTGCACGAACGGCGGGCGAGAAGTGATGTCCAAGGCCGCGCTGGCAATGGTCGCCGCGTAACTTACGCTCGGGTCGCCGGGTGCGTATCAAGGTGTTCAGGACGTTGCGCAGGTCCTTGCCGCCGGCATGGGCAAGCGCTCAGTGCGATGCGTTTACGACGCTGTCTTACACCAACCCCCTGCTCCGTTTGACGAGCGCCAGGTTGCCGCGTCTGACCATTATGCCCCGAGCCGCTATACTTGGCATGCCCAGGTGCTCCGGCGCGGGCCGCCGGGCGTTAGCGCGCTAAAAGGCGCAGCAGGATGTTTCTCTTGTTGCCGCGTCTGGCAGGTTGAAATCCCTGCGGCTGAGGAGCCTTAGCACCACGTTACGCGGCGGCGGGCGCGGTACGGCAAATGAAACGCTTTTTGACGAAACGCTTACAGAATAAGCATCCGAATTACTTTAATCTGTTAAGATAACACGATTTTAACCGGAACTGGCCAGCCCCATCCCATGAGAAGATATTCAAAGCAGACGATTAAATGGCGTAATGTTTTAGTGGTGGTTTTTGTACTGTTAATAGTTGCCGGCCTAGGTTACTACCTTTTCGCTCACCGCGGCGGTGGCGACGCGGCCCCAGCCGGCAGAGCGGGCGGCATGAGAATGGGTATGGGCGGTCCGACAGCGGTACACGGCGGTGTTGCCAGACAGGCGGACGTTCCCGTCACCTTGTCGGCCCTGGGGACGGTGGTGGCAAACGCCAGCGTCACCGTCACCAGCCGGGTGGATGGCCAGTTGCTCAAAGTCTATTTTACCGAGGGGCAAAAGGTCGAGCAGGGGCAGTTGCTGGCGCAAATCGACCCGCGCAGCTATCAGGCCAGTCTGGCGCAATATCAGGGCAGTCTGGCGCAAAACCAGGCGCTGTTGAAAAGCGCCCAGCTGACGCTGGCGCGTTACCAGAAACTTTATGCGCAAGACTCGCTATCGCGTCAGGATCTGGAAAGCCAGACCGCTACCGTGGGGCAATACGCCGGAGCAATCAAATCCTATCAGGCGCAAATCGACGCCGCAAAATTGGATCTGGAATATGCGCGGATCACCGCGCCGGTCAGCGGCCGGGTCGGGCTGCGGCTGGTGGATCCCGGCAATATGGTGCACAGTAGCGACACCACCGGCATCGTGACGATTACCCAGACCCAGCCTATCGCCGTCACCTTTAGCGTCCCGCAGGCTAATTTACCCACGCTGTTGCAGGCGCTGCATCACGGCCAAACCTTGCCCGCCACCGCGTTAGATCAGGATGGTACAACGGTGTTGGCAGAGGGAGAGCTGAATTTTATCAGCAACGAAATCGACAGCGACACCGGCAGTATCAAGCTTAAGGCCATGTTCGCCAATAACGATGAAAAACTCTACCCCAACCAATTTGTCAATGTGCGCTTGCAAACCAACGTCCTCAAGGATGCGACGGTTATCCCCGCCCAGGCGTTGCAGTTGAGCAGCGATGGGGATTTCGTCTACGTCATCAAGCCGGATAATAGCGTCGAACGCCGTCAGGTCAAGGCGGGGCCAAGCTTCGGCACCTCTCTGCAGGCCGTTCTAACGGGTGTCTCGCCGGGGGAACGGGTGGTTACCGAAGGCATCGACCGGTTGAGCAATGGCGCAAAAGTGACGATTGTCAGCGACAATGATAGCGGCGGCGGCAGTGCCGTCGAGAGCGGCGCGCCCGGTAGCGCCACCCGTGTCAAAGGCAGCGCCGGCACAACGAATAGCGGCGCCACGGGCGGTAACGGTAATGCAGGTCCGGCTGACGGCACGACCGGCGAGAACGGCACGGCGCAAGGCGGTAGCAGCCACTCTACCGGCAGCGCGGCGACGCAGCGCGCCTCGACCACCGGCGGTAACGACGGCGCCGCACAATGAATCCTTCCAGACTCTTTATCGAGCGCCCGGTCGCTACCATTTTGCTGATGATTGCGGTGCTGATTTCCGGGCTGTTCGCCTACAAAATGCTTTCCACCTCGGCGCTGCCCCAGGTGGATTATCCCACGATCCAGGTCACCACACTGTACCCGGGCGCCAGTCCTGATGTGATGGCGTCGTCGGTCACCGCGCCGCTGGAACGGCAGCTCGGCCAGATGGCCGGTCTGAGCCAGATGTATTCCACCAGTTCAGGCGGGGCATCGGTCATTACCCTGAAATTCTCTCTCGATTTGTCGCTGGATGTGGCGGAGCAAGAAGTGCAGGCGGCAATCAATGCCGCCAACAGCCTGCTGCCGAACGATCTGCCTAATCCGCCTACCTATAAAAGGTTAACCCGGCGGATACCGCCGTAATCACCCTGGCGGCGAGCTCGGATACGCTGCCGCTGATTCAGGTGCAGGATCTGGTCAATACTCGCCTGGCGCTGAAACCGGCGTCGGCATGGTCACCCTGGCCGGCGGCCATCAGGCGGCGATTCGGGTACGGGTGGATCCCCGCGCGCTCGCGGCTCACCACCTGACGCTGGAAGATGTCAACACGCTTATCAGCAACAGCAACGTCAATACCGCTAAAGGCGGCTTTGACGGCCGCTATCACTCGATTACCATCGACGCCAACGATCAGCTGCGTACCGCCGCCGAATACGGTAATTTGATCCTGACGTATCAGGACGGCGCCGCGCTGCGGCTGAAAGATATCGCCCAAATCGAGGAGGCGGAGGAAAACACCTTCCAATCCGCCTGGGCCAACCGGAATCCGGCGATTGTCATCAGCGTCCAGCGCCAGCCGGGCGCCAATGTTATCCAGGTGGTGGATAATATCAAAGCGCAGCTCCCCACGCTGCAGGCGGCGCTGCCGGACGGCGTCAAAATACAGATCCTCTCCGATCGTACCCAAACCATTCGCGCCTCTATCAGCGACGTGCAGTTTGAGCTGATGCTGTCCATTGCGCTGGTGGTGATGGTGACCTTTCTTTTCCTGCGTAACATCGCCGCGACCCTGATTCCCAGCGTGGCGGTTCCGCTGTCGCTGGTGGGCACCTTCGGCGTCATGTATCTGGCCGGTTTCAGTCTGAATAACCTGTCGTTGATGGCGTTAACCATCGCCACCGGTTTTGTCATTGATGACGCCATCGTGGTGGTGGAAAATATCTCGCGCCGGCTGGAAGAGGGCGAAACGCCGATGCAGGCGGCGCTTAATGGCTCCAGACAGATAGGCTTTACCATCATCTCGCTGACCTTTTCACTCATCGCGGTATTAATTCCGCTGTTATTCATGGGCGATGTGGTCGGACGGCTGTTCCGGGAGTTCGCCATTACCCTGGCGGTGTCGATTCTGGTGTCGATGTTGGTGTCGCTCACGCTGACGCCGATGCTTTGCGCCTATCTGCTGCGCCATATCCCCGAGGCGGAGCAAAGCCGTTTTTACCGCAAGGGCGGCGAGATTTTCGACCGGCTTATCGCCGGCTATGATCGGCTGCTGATAATCGTGCTTGATCATCAGCGCCTCACCCTGCTGGCGACCCTGGCGTTGACCGCGCTGCTTTATCTGGTGGTACCAAAAGGTTTCTTCCCACAGCAAGATACCGGTCTGATTCAGGGGGTGACGGTCGCCTCGCAGGATGTGTCTTTCGGCGAAATGACCCGACGCCAGCAGGCGCTGGTGGATGATATCCTCAAGAATCCACAGGTGGAAAGCGTCTCCTCCACCGTCGGCATCGACGGCAACAATACCAGCCTGAATAGCGGCCGCCTGCAAATCAACCTGAAACCCTTTGCGGATCGCGCCGATGTGATTATCAAACAGCTGAAAGAGGCCACCCAACAGGTCGCCGGCATCACGCTATATCTGCAATCCTCACAGGATCTGACGGTTAACGATCAGGTGACGCCCAGCCAATACCAATTCACGCTCGACGATGCCGATAGCGAAAATCTGGTGAACTGGACGCCGAAACTGATTGCGCGCCTGCAGCAGGAGCCGGAATTCAGCGATGTGGTCAGCAATTTGCAGGATCAGGGGCAAACGGTGTATGTGGAGCTCAACCGCGACGCGCTACGGCATCACCGCCGCGGATGTCGATACCGCGCTTTACAACGCTTTCGGTCAGCGGCTGGTGTCGACCATTTTCACCCAGTCCAACCAGTACCGGGTGGTGCTGGAGGTCCAGCCCAAGTACCAGCAATCGCCGGCCTCGCTGGATGATATCTATCTCGCCGCCAGTTCCAGTTCCAGTTCCAGTTCCAGTTCCAGTTCCAGTTCCAGTTCCAGTTCCAGTTCCAGTTCCAGTTCCAGTTCCAGCTCCAGCTCCAGCTCCAGCTCCAGCTCCAGCTCCAGCTCCAGCTCCAGCTCCAGCTCCAGCTCCAGCTCCAGCTCCAGTTCCAGCTCCAGTGCCAGTGCCAGTGCCAGTGCCAGTGCCAGTGCCAGTGCCAGTGCCAGTGCCAGTGCCAGCTCAAGCTCAAGCGCCAGCAGCACGACGGCGATGGTCAAACTGACTTCCATCGCCACTGTCCACCGCCGCACGGGTTCCCTGGTTCATGTCAGGCTAAATCAGTTTCCTGCGGTCACCGTATCCTTCAACTTGAATGACGGCTACACAATTGAAGACGCGCAACAGGCGATTGCCAAAGTGAGTCAGTCCCTTGAGCAACCTGCGAGCATTACCCTGCGCTATCAGGGGGAAACCTCGGCGTTCCAGAGCGCCACCGGCAATACGCTGTGGCTTATCCTGGCGGCGTTGCTCACCATGTACGTGGTGCTTGGTATCCTGTATGAGAGCTTTATTCATCCGGTCACCATTCTTTCCACCTTGCCTTCGGCCGCGGTCGGCGCGCTGTTGACGTTGCTGCTCGCCGACACCGAATTCAGCCTGATCGCCCTGATAGGCGTCATCCTGTTAATAGGCATAGTGAAAAAGAATGCCATCATGATGATCGACTTCGCGCTGGAGGCGGAAAATAAGCATCACATGACGCCGCGCGAGGCCATTCATCAGGCCTGCCTGCTGCGTTTCCGGCCAATTCTGATGACCACGATGGCCGCCTTGCTCGGGGCGCTGCCGTTAATGCTGGCGCACGGCTCCGGCGCCGAGCTGCGCCAGCCGCTCGGGCTGGTGATTGTCGGCGGTCTTATTTTCAGCCAGGTGCTGACGTTGTTCTCAACACCGGTGATTTATCTGTGGTTTGACGGCCTGGCGCAGCGCGGACAGCGTTACATGCGCTCCAAAAGCAGGCAAGCATCGCAATGAATATCTCACGGCTGTTTATCTTTCGGCCGGTGGCGACGCTGCTGCTCACGCTTGCCATTTTGTTGCTCGGCTTGTTGGGCTACCGGCTGCTGCCGGTGGCGCCGCTGCCGCAGGTTGATTTTCCTATCATTATGGTCAGCGCCAGCCTGTCGGGCGCCAGCCCAGAAACCATGGCGGCGACCGTGGCCACCCCGCTTGAGCGTTCGCTGGGCCAGATAGCCGGTGTCACCGAAATGACCTCCAGCAGCAGTACGGGGTCGACGCGGATTATTTTGCAATTCGAGCTCGACCGCGATATCAATGGCGCCGCCCGCGATGTGCAGGCGGCCATCAATGCCGCACGCAGTTTGCTGCCAAGCAGCATGCCGTCGTTACCCACCTATCGCAAAGCCAATCCGTCCGATGCGCCTATTGTTATGTTGGCGCTGACTTCCAACACCCGCGCCAGCGGCGAGTTATACGATCTGGCATCCAGCACCATCCAGCAAAAGATCGCTCAGGTGCAGGGGGTCGGTCAGGTGTCGCTGCTCGGAAGCGCGCTGCCTGCGGTGCGCATCGATCTGCAGCCGCAAATGCTGAACCATTTGGGGATTTCGCTGGACACGGTACGCAGCGCCATTGCCAATAGCACCACCAATCTGCCCAAAGGAATGTTGCAGGGCGAACGGACCTCGTTTCTGGTGGACAGCAACGGGCAGTTAGACAAAGCGCGGGATTATCGTTCGCTGATTATTACCTATATCAATGGTACCGCCATCCGCCTTAGCGATGTCGCCACCGTCATCGACTCGGTGGAAGATAAATACAACATCGGCTATTACAATCAGAACCCGTCGGTGATGATTGGCGTCACCCGCCAGGCCGGCGCGAATATGCTGGAAACCATCGACGCCATCAACGCCGCGCTACCGGCGCTACAGGCGGAATTGCCCGGCGATGTCGAGCTACATAAGGTGGTGGATCGTTCGCCCACCATTCGCGCCTCGCTGTACGACACCGAAGAGACGCTGCTGATTGCGATTTTCCTGGTGATCGCCGTGGTGTTTGTCTTTCTGCGCAACCTGCAGGCGGTAATCATTCCGGCGCTGGCGTTGCCGGTATCGCTTATCGGCACCTGCGCGGTGATGTACCTGCTCGATTACAGTTTGGATAACCTGTCCTTGATGGCGCTTATCATCTGCACCGGCTTTGTGGTCGATGACGCCATTGTGGTATTGGAAAACATCACCCGCTATATCGAAGAAGGCCTTGGACCGGTACGCGCCTCGATCAAGGGCGCGCAGGAAGTCGGTTTCACCGTCCTGGCGATGACGCTGTCGCTGGTGGCGGTGTTCATTCCCATTCTGCTGATGGGCAGTATTGTCGGTCGGCTGTTTCGGGAATTCGCCGTCACGCTCACCGTTTCGCTGTTAATTTCGATGGTCGTGTCGCTTAGCCTGACGCCGATGCTGTGCTCACGGCTGCTGCGGCGCAAACCGCCGGTGAGCAAACGCCCCAACCGGGTCTATTTGCTGATTGAGCGCGGTCTGGCCCGGCTGCTGGCGGGATATGCGCTGGCGCTGGGCTGGGTGATGCGCCATCAAAGGCTTACGCTCTTCAGCCTGGTGCTGACCATCATGCTCAACCTTTTTTTATACGGCGTGGTGCAAAAAGGGTTCTTTCCCAACCAGGATACCGGCCTGCTAATGGGGATGGTGCGCGCCGATCAAAATATTTCGTTCCAGGCGATGAAACCCAAAGTGGAAGCGATAGCCAAGCTTATCCAGCAGGACCCGGCGGTGGATGGCGTGATGTCGTCCATCGGCGGCGGCGCCTTCGGGTCGCGCAACAGCGGCACCTTCTTTGTGCGTCTGAAGGATTATGACAAGCGCAGCGATAGCGCCACCGAAGTCGCGAACCGGCTGACCAATAAGTTTCGCAACGAGGCGGGTATGCAGCTGTTTTTGATGGCGGCGCAGGATATCCATATCGGCGGACGCAGCGCCAACGCCTCATATCAATACAGCCTGCAGGCCGATGATCTCAATCTGTTGCGCGTCTGGACGCCCAAGGTGAAGGCGGCGCTGGAAAAACTGCCCGAGCTGACCAGCGTGGACGCCGACAGTGAAAACGGCGGTCAAGAGATCATGTTGAACATCGATCGCGATAAAGCCACCCGGCTGGGGGTGAACGCCGATATGCTCGACGCGATGCTCAATAATTCATTCAGCCAGCGCCAGGTGGCGACAATCTATAAAACCCTGAATCAATATCATGTGATTATGGGATTAAACGAAGCTTATACCGGCGATGCCGAAGTACTGAAAAAACTGTTTGTGGTCAACGATAACGGTGAAACTATACCCCTGTCGGCGTTCGTTACCTTCAGCAGCGCCAACGCGGCGCTGTCGGTGGCGCATCAGGGGCAGTCCGCCACCAGTACCGTCGCCTTTAATCTGGCCGATGGCGTGTCGCTGAAACAAGCGCAGACGGCCATCAAGGACGCAATGGTAAAAATTGCCCTGCCCAGCACCATTCAGGCCGGTTTCCAGGGGACCGCCAAAGCGTTCGCCGCGCTCGCCGCGTCCATGCCGTGGTTGATCCTGGCGGCGCTGGCGGCGGTCTATATCGTGCTCGGCGTCCTGTATGAGAGCTATATACATCCGCTGACGATATTATCCACCTTGCCTTCGGCGGGCCTGGGCGCATTGCTGCTGATGCTGGCAACGGGTACCCAACTGACGGTAATCGCCTTGATCGGTATCTTGCTGTTGATAGGGATTGTGAAGAAGAACGCGATCATGATGATCGATTTTGCCCTGGCGGCCGAACGCACTCAGGGGTTGACGCCGCAGCAGGCCATCACCCAGGCCTGCCTGATGCGATTCCGGCCGATAATGATGACCACGCTGGCGGCCTTTTTTGGCGCGTTGCCGCTGGCGCTCGGCAGCGGTGGTGACGCGGATCTGCGCAGCCCGCTGGGTATGGCCATCGCCGGCGGGTTGGCCCTGAGCCAGCTGTTGACCGTGTTTACCACACCAGTGGTTTATCTCTATCTTGACAGACTTAGCCGCAAAAGCCAGCGCGCCTGGCATCGCTTACGGAAAACCGGCACGGCATGACGCCGCTTGAAGAGTGAAACATGACAATGAAAGATACACACCGCGCACTGAAGTTGCTTCCCCTGGCGCTGGCCTTGACGCTGGCGGGCTGTAGCGTGGGACCGGACTATCACCGACCCGCGACGGAGGTGCCGCTGCAGTACAAAGAAGCCAAGGGTTGGACCCGGGCGACGCCGCTCGATCAACTTAGCAAGGGCGAATGGTGGGCGGTTTACCGCGATCCGGTCCTGTCCGACCTGTTACGTCAGGTGCAGATTTCCAACCAGAACGTCGCGCAATATGAGGCGCTGTATCGTCAGGCGCTGGCGTTGGCGCGGCAATCCCGCGCCGGTCTCTACCCCAGCGTCACCGGCACGGCGTCCAGCACCCGTTCGGGCAACAGCAGCGCGACCAGCACGAGTCATAGCGCCACCGCCAGCGCCAGCTGGGAGCTGGATTTGTGGGGCAAGCTGCGCCGCACGCTGGAAGAAAACCGGGCCAGCGCCCAGGCGAGCGAGGCGGAGCTGGCTAATATCACCCTCAGCGCGCAATCAACGCTGGCGCAGGACTATTTCCAACTGCGGGTGCTGGATCAGCAGTTGGCGCTTTATCAGCAAAGTATTACCGCTTATGAGCGTTATGTGCGCATCATCGGCAATAAATATCAGGCCGGCAGCGAAGGGCGCGATACGCTGGCGCAGGCGCAAACTACCCTTGAGAGCGCCCGCGCCTCCGCGTTGGGTGTGCAATGGCAGCGCGCCCAGCTTGAGCATGCGATTGCGGTCTTGATGGGCAAACCGCCTTCGGCGTTCAGCCTGCCCGCCGCACCGCTTATCGCCACCCTGCCCCCAATCCCGCAAGCGTTGCCGTCGCAATTATTGCAGCGCCGCCCCGCCCCGATATTGCCTATGCCGAACGCAGCGTGGTGGCCGCCAACGCCGCGATAGGCGTCGCCAAAGCGGCCTATTATCCCGATTTAACCCTGAGCGCCAGCGGCGGCTTTACCAGCTCGGCGTTGCACAATCTGTTGTCGTTGCCCAACCGGACCTGGTCGCTGGGGCCGGAATTGAGCGGTACCCTGCTGGACTTCGGCGCCACCAAAGCGCAGGTAGAACAGGCGGAGGCCAGCTACGATGCAAGCGTCGCCAACTATCGCCAAAAGGTGCTGGCAGGGTTCCAGGAAGTAGAAGATTATTTGGTGCAGTTGCAGACGCTGGAGAGCGAAATCGCGGCCCAGCAGCGGGCGGCGCAGGCGGCGCAAGAGTCGGCGCGGGTGACCTACAATCAGTACGAAGCGGGGATGATTGATTACCTCGATGTAGCCACCACGCAAAATACCAGCCTTTCCCAGCAGCAGAGTGTGCTATCGCTGCAAAGCACGCAATGGGTGGCCAGCGTCCAGCTGATCGTCGCCCTCGGCGGTGGCTGGCAGGCGCCGGAGGAATTCGCCGCGCAGTAGCGAGTCGCCTCGTCAGGGTGCAGGCCAATGGCTCGGGTCATAGCGCGCCGGTTGCTAGGGCCCAGAACAAGCAGGCCCCTGCCTTAACCAGTCGCTATCAGGCGTGTTCGGTGGCCTGCGCACCGCTCATCTGGCGGCAGGTTTGGGTTAACGTCGGCCAGACGGCCATCAGGGTGGTGACAATGCCGTTGAGATCCTCCTCGCTGGCGCCGTCACGCGCCTGGACCGACATCCCCTGCAGCGTGCAGGCGAGGTATTTCGCCAGTACGGCACAGTCGGTGCCGGCCGGCAGTTCCCCCTGCTGTTGCCGCGCCTGCAAGAAATCCAGCAGCGTATGCTCTTGCAAATGATGACGCGAACTCAGGATCTGCGCCACTTCGTCTGACGACGCGGCCAACGCCGCCGAGGTACAAATAATGAAGCAGCCGGACGGCAGGCTCTTATCGGTAAACATACCGGCGGCGGCGCGGTAAAAATCCTCGATGGCCTGGGTGACGGTAAAACCGGGACGCGCCAGCAGGGCCTTACCCTTCTCGGCGAACTTGGTCACATAACGTTCCGCCGCGGCGCGGAACAGCCCTTCTTTATTACCAAATTCCGCATAAAGCGTAGGCGCCTTGGCGCCGGTGGCTTCGACAAGATCGGCAAGGGATGTCGCTTCATAGCCATGACGCCAAAACAATTGCAACGCCTGGTCCAGGGCAGCTTCACGGTCGAATTGTTTCGGACGCCCGCGCCCCTTTTTGACACAGGCGGCTTGATGGTCGCTCATAGATCCTCTCTTGCCGAATGGGTGAAAAAATGCACTAAATTAATGGTCATTATAAAAAATACTCACCCCCATGTCGAGGGGCTTTTTGCAATATGTGCGCTGCGCGCAAGATTATATTAACGCTCATTAAAATATTGTCTTGCCTGGACGGCCGTTGCGGTCTATCATTTAGTTATCAAATGTTAATTATTTATCCAACCGCCATCCTTCTGACGGTGAAGTCGTGAGATAAATCCATGAAAAACATGAAATTAGTTATTTTTACCGTCGCCCTCAGCCTGCTGTCTTCACAGGCGCTGGCCGTCGGCCTGCCCTCTCTGGCAAAGGCGTTGCCTGGTACGCTTGTTGCGGCATCGAGCCCTAACGTTATTGCCCTGAATTCTGGCGAGCCGGGAGATAAAGTGAACGGCGATCGTTCCCCGAGCTACCCACCGACATCCTTGTCGGGACAGCGCAATATGCATGGTACCGGCGTCATCTATAACTAAACCCATACCCGGCATAGCCGGGGATTCCGCTGTCTGCATGTTGACCGTCCAACAGGGCGGTCTTTTTTTAGGGGCAGCGTTGAGCCTGCATGACGCCTTAAGAGGCAAGCAAAGAATAATGCAGGTTATCGCGGCAATAAACGGTGGCTAATACGCCATGACAGAATAAATTAAGACTCTTCCTTATATCTTGATCATTGACTTTCAAAGGTTAATGATCCCCAACTGATCATTGGGATGTTACCGGTGAGTTTGTACTCTGCCTTAAGCTTACAGCTTGTACGTCAGATTAAACCCTGGTGACATATT
>NZ_FRDB01000073.1 GCF_900143145.1 Candidatus Sodalis sp. SoCistrobi | reverse complement strand
TCATATGCTGTTTAACCAGCGTCTGATATCGGCGGGTAAGGCGAGAGTCAATCCCGCCAACAGATAGGTTGAAATCATTCTGCAAAGTAATAACAGGTATCACGATAAATGTGTAGATACCTATGCCCTTTGGCCGCCGCCAGCATTTCACGGCGCAGGGCGTCGGCATCGAACGGCGCAAACAGCAACCGCTGCCCCGCCAGCGCCAGCCGTTCGAGATGCCACGCCAGCAAAGGGATCTCCCCATCCAGCGCCCGGGCGGTAGTGAAGAAACCATCACCAAAATGTATTGCGCGATCGGTGAGCGGCAATTGTGCCTGCGGGATACCGTTGATCCAATACATTTCGCCTCCTGTGGGCCGGACGCAGGACAGTAAAAAAAATGGCCCGTTAACGGGCCATTGAGCAACATGTTACGATTATATCGCGCGGAACACCAGCGAGCCGTTGGTGCCGCCGAAGCCGAACGAGTTACACAGGGTATAATCCATTCCCTTCACCTGGCGGGCCTCTTTCGGCACATAGTCCAGATCGCAGCCCTCGTCGGGATTATCCAGGTTAATGGTCGGTGGAATCGCCTGATCGCGCAACGCCAATACGCTGAAAATAGCCTCGATAGCGCCAGCCGCTCCCAGCAGATGGCCCGTCATCGACTTGGTCGAGCTTACCATCACTTTGCCGGCATACTCGGCGAAGACCGCTTTCACCGCCTGGGTTTCCGCTTTATCGCCGGCGGGGGTAGAGGTCCCGTGCGCGTTAATGTAGGCCACCTGTGCCGGCGTAATGCCCGCATCACGCAGCGCGTTGATCATTGAGCGCGCGGCGCCAGCGCCGTCGTCCGGCGGTGACGTCATATGGTAAGCATCGCTGCTCATGCCAAACCCGACCACTTCGGCGTAAATTTTCGCCCCGCGCCGTTTGGCATGCTCATACTCCTCCAGCACCATGACGCCCGCGCCGTCGCCCAGCACAAAACCGTCACGATCGCGATCCCAGGGGCGACTCGCGGTCTCAGGACTCTCGTTGCGGGTCGACAGCGCCCGCGCCGCGCCAAAGCCGCCCACGCCCAGCGGGGTACTGCCTTTTTCGGCGCCCCCCGCCAGCATCACGTCCGCGTCGTCGTAAGCGATAATGCGCGCCGCATGCCCGATATTATGCACCCCGGTAGTACAGGCGGTGGCAATGGAAATGCTGGGGCCGCGCAGGCCGCACATGATGGACAAATGGCCGGCCACCATATTGACGATGGTTGAAGGCACAAAGAAGGGACTGATTTTACGCGGTCCGCCGTTCACCAGCGCGGTATGATTCTCTTCAATCAACCCGAGGCCGCCAATACCCGAACCGATGGCCGCACCGATACGATCGGCATTGTCTTCAGTCACGACCAGGCCGGAGTCCTGCATTGCCTGGAGGCCTGCAGCAACGCCATACTGGATGAAGGCATCCATCTTGCGGGCTTCTTTACGCGACAGATAATCTTCAGAATTAAAATTTTTAACTAAGCCTGCAAAACGTGTTGCATAGGCAGTAGTATCAAAATGGTCGATCAGGCCGATGCCACTCTGTCCGGCAAGGAGCGCGCTCCAAGTAGATTCTACGGTATTGCCGACAGGAGACAACATGCCAAGTCCGGTCACAACTACTCGACGCTTAGACACGTTTGTCCTCCAGGGAGGGAAAATAGTTTACTGTGGGACTAAAAAAAACTTAGGCGGTCGAGTGACCGCCTAGGGATGTTCGCTTACTGCTGGCTTGCCTGAATAAAATCAATTGCTGCCTGAACAGTAGTGATTTTTTCAGCTTCCTCGTCCGGAATTTCGGTATCGAACTCTTCTTCCAGCGCCATTACCAGCTCAACGGTGTCAAGAGAGTCAGCGCCGAGGTCGTCAACGAAAGAAGCATTATTTACGACTTCTTCTTTCTTAACGCCCAGTTGCTCAGCGATGATTGCCTTAACGCTTTCTTCGATAGTGCTCATACTCTTAAATTTCCTATCAAAACTCGCTTACGCGATGGTTTTCGTAGTGTATAAAATGTTGAAAAAGATGCAACTCAATCCCGGCTGGTCGAACCACGATTTTATGCTATTTTGCGGTTTTTACCACAAATAACGCAAATGATTTTCGTGCTTTTCACAGCATATACATGCCGCCATTGACATGTATCGTTTCGCCGGTAATGTATGCTGCCTCCTCAGAGGCGAAAAAAGCGACAGCACTGGCGATTTCTTTCGGATAGCCAAGACGGTTTGCCGGAATCTGGGACAAAATGCCCGCACGGTGCTCATCTGTCAACGCTTCGGTCATATCGGTCGCGATAAATCCCGGCGCCACCACGTTGACCGTAATGCCGCGCGAGGCGACCTCACGAGCCAACGATTTACTAAACCCTATCAGGCCCGCCTTGGCGGCAGCATAATTTGCCTGCCCGGCATTACCCATGGAGCCTACAACAGAACCGATGGTAATAATTCTGCCGTAGCGCTTTTTCATCATGGCCCGCATTACCGCTTTTGACATGCGGAATACGGACGTCAGATTAGTATCAAGAATAGACTGCCATTCATCTTCTTTCATGCGCATCAGCAGATTATCACGCGTAATGCCTGCATTATTCACTAAAATATCCGCGTCGCCAAACTCCGCGCGCATTTTCTCTAAAAAAATATCGATGGAGGCGTTGTTGGAAACGTCCAATTCCATTCCTTTGCCGCTGGCGCCCAGATAGGCGCTGATGGCGGCAGCGCCCGATTCACTGGTAGCGGTACCAATCACCGTTGCGCCGCGCGCCGCGAGCATTTCCGCTATCGCGCGGCCGATACCGCGGCTGGCGCCGGTCACCAGCGCGATTTTACCTTCTAAGCTCATCTGAAACCCCAATTTTAGTGTTCGATCGCTGCGGCCAGCGAGGCGGGATCATTCACCGCCGCGCCCGACAGGTTGCCGTCAATTCGTTTGGTCAAACCGGTAAGGACTTTACCAGGGCCGACCTCCAGCAACACCTCCACGCCCTGGGCCGCAAGGTATTCCACGGTTTCGGTCCAGCGCACCGGGCTGTAAAGCTGGCGCACCAGCGCCTGGCGGATAGCCGCCGGACTCTGCTCCGCGCGCACATCCACATTGTTGATCACCGGGATCTGCGGCGCGGCAAATGTTACCGCTTCCAGTGCCTGCGCCAGTTTTTCCGCCGCGGGCTTCATCAAGGCACAATGGGACGGCACGCTGACCGGCAGCGGCAGCGCGCGCTTGGCGCCGGCTTCTTTACAGGCCAGACCGGCCCGCTCCACCGCTTCTTTATGCCCGGCGATAACCACCTGGCCCGGGGAATTAAAGTTGACCGGCGACACCACCTGCCCTTGTGCCGCCCGTTCACAGGCGGCGGCGATAGCATCGTTATCCAGACCGATAATAGCGGACATTGCGCCGGTACCGGCCGGCACCGCGTCCTGCATCAGCTTGCCGCGCAGCGCCACCAACGCGACTGCCGCGGCGAAATCCAGACTGCCGGCGCACACCAGCGCCGAATACTCACCCAGACTGTGGCCGGCCAGAAGCGCCGGCGCCGGTCCGCCCTGCTGCTGCCAGACGCGCCATAGCGCGACCGACGCCGTCAATAAAGCCGGCTGGGTCACCCAGGTTTTGTTCAGCTCTTCAGCCGGGCCTTGCTGCACCCGCTGCCATAAATCATAACCCAGGACGGCGGAAGCTTCGGCAAACGTCGCCTCGACCACCGCGTGGTCAACCGCCAGCTCCGCCAACATACCTACCGTCTGGGAGCCCTGTCCTGGAAATACCATGGCAAAAACAGTCATTCTTATGCTTCCTGTAGATTAAAACCGTAACAGCGCCGAACCCCAGGTGAAACCGCCTCCAAACGCTTCAAGCAGCACCAGGTGCCCCGGCTGAATGCGGCCGTCGCGCACCGCTTCGTCCAGCGCCAGCGGCACGGAAGCGGCAGAGGTGTTCCCGTGCCTGTCAAGCGTGACGACCACTTTTTCCATGCCCATGCCCAGCCGTTTGGCGGTGGCGGTAATAATGCGCAGGTTGGCCTGATGAGGCACCAGCCAGTCCAGCTCACTGCGGTCGAGCCCGTTGGCGCTGAGCGTTTCGTCGACGATATGCGCCAGTTCGGTCACCGCCACCTTGAACACTTCGTTACCCGACATCGTCAGGTAAGCGGACGCGGCCGGATCGAGACGATTATGGTATGGGAGCGTCAGCAAATCGCCATAGCGACCATCGGCGTGCAGATGTGTGGAGATGATGCCCGGCTCGGCGGAACGCCCGAGCACCACCGCGCCCGCGCCATCGCCGAACAGAATCAACGTGCCGCGATCCTCAGGATCCAGGGTGTGGCTTAAGGTATCGGAGCCCACCACCAGCGCGTAATCGACCGCGCCGTTCTTGATGTAGTTGTCCGCCACGCTCAGCGCATAGGCAAAGCCGGCGCAGGCCGCCGCCAAATCGAAGGCGATGCAGTCATTGATACCCAAGTCGCGCTGGATCTGACAGGCTGAACTGGGAAAAGCATGGCTGGACGACGTGGTGGCGACAATAATCATGCCGACGTGCTCCGCCGCAATGCCGGCCATGGTCAGCGCGTGTTCAGCCGCCTCACGTCCCATGCTGGAGACGGTTTCATCCGCCCTGGCGATACGGCGTTCGCGGATGCCGGTGCGGGTGACAATCCACTCATCCGACGTGTCCACCATTTTTTCCAGGTCAGTATTGGACCGGATCTGCGCCGGGAGATAGCTCCCGGTACCGAGAATCTTTGTAAACATGTACGCTTAATCACTCTTGGGTAGTACCGCATCCAGGCGTGCGGCTATCCGCTCCGGGATTTGCCGCTCCACCGCTTGCATTGCCTGTTCGATAGCGGCGGTAAACGCGCGCTGGTTGGCCGCACCGTGACTTTTGATAACGGTACCGCGCAAACCTATCAGGCAAGCGCCATTGTATTGGTCGGGATTCAGTTGACCGAATTGACGCATCAGGCGACGTTTCATCCAGCGCTTGACCCATTGCATCAGCCAACCCTGCTTGCCGCTTTCCCCAGAGGATTTCAGCAATGACAGAAAAACTCTTATCACCCCTTCCATAGTCTTTAATGTGACGTTACCTACAAAACCGTCACAGACCAGGACATCGGTTTTCCCCGTCAATAATTCATTAGCTTCAAGATAGCCGATATAATTGATTGACGGAACATCCCGTAACAGTGCCGCCGCTTGCTGAATCGGATCGAGGCCCTTGGTTTCCTCCTCGCCGATGTTCAGCAACGCCACGCTAGGGTTAGTCACCCCCACGATATGCTCCGCCATCACCGCCCCCATCACGGCGAATTGCGCCAGCATCGCCCCATCGCAGGCGACATTGGCGCCCAAATCCAGCACGACGGTTTTCCCTTGTTTTTGATGGGGCAACACCACCATCAGCGCCGGCCGCTCAATACCGTCCAGGGGTTTTAGCACCAACTTTGCCAGCCCCATCAATGCGCCGGTATTGCCGGCGCTAACGCAGGCCTGGGCACGTCCATCCTTGATAAGCTCCAGCGCAACGCGCATGGAGGTGCCGCGGCTTGCCCGTATGGCCTGCGACGGTTTGGCGTCACTAGTAATAACCGATTCAGCGGGAATGACCGTCAATCGCTCGAGCAGAACGGAATCGGTTTTTACCAGTAAAGGATTCAGTGCTGCGGGATTGCCGACAAGCAGCAGCTCAAGTTGCGGATATGAGACCAGTGCCTGCAAAGCTGCAGGCACCGTCACAGCAGGACCAAAGTCACCACCCATTGCATCTAACGCCAGGGTTAGACGTCTCAATGTATCGCCTTTAGGAATTACTTGGCGATAACTTTACGACCGCGGTAGAAACCGTCGGCGGTGATGTGGTGGCGCAGGTGGGTTTCACCGGAAGCTTTGTCCACTGATACAGTGGAGGTGGTCAGCGCGTCATGAGAACGGCGCATACCACGTTTGGAACGGGTGGGTTTGTTTTGTTGTACGGCCATGGACCTTACTCCTCGATTACTTATGCTTTAAACTGGCTAATACGGAAAATGGATTAGGTTTTTCCGCCTCGGCGGGTAGTTTACCAAATACCTGTTCCGTTGCGGACACTTCACAGTGTTCAGGATCATGCACCGGCGCGATAGGCAATGAAAGAATAATTTCATCTTCTATCATTGCCAACAAATCCACCTCGCCAAATTCATCGACGTAGACCGCTTCGTACGCTTCCGGCAACGCCTCAGCCTGTTCGTCGCTGACGACCGGGCTGAAACAAAATGTCGTGTGGACCTGATGCGCGAACGGCTGATTGCAGCGCTGACAGCGCAGAGTCACCTCTACGTCAGCATGACCGCTAATCACCGCCAGGCGCTGGTTATCAATGGCGAACGATAACGCGGCCTCGACATCACTCTCCACACTCACCACGGATTCGGCAACACGCGTCACCCGCTCAGGCGCATAGACACCAGCATAGTCCAGGCGTTTCTGAGCGGTACGGGCCGCATCAATGGTCAAGGGTAATTTTACCTTTTGCATAGGGCGCGCATATTAACTTTGTAACGCGCGGGAGTCAAAGAAAAAGGGTGTTTTGCACCGCTTTTCACCCATATTCGCCTTCTTGACGCCGGACAGTTTAGAATGCGGCGATGAATTTGACCCTGCTGCGGATAACATTGTGATGAATAAACTCGTTTTGGCTTCCTCTTCGCCTTACCGCCGCGCGCTGTTGGAGAAGTTGAGCATAACCGTTTGCTTTTCACGCGCCGGATATCGATGAAACGCCCCTCGCCGGGGAAGACGCGGCGCAAATGGTACAGCGTCTGGCCATCGCGAAAGCCCAGGCGCTGGCCGAGCGTTATCCCCGGCATCATGATCATCGGCGCCGATCAATGCTGCGTGCTTGATGGCCAGATCGCGGGTAAGCCGCTGACGGAGGCCAACGCTATCGCACAGTTGACCCGTGCCCGTGGCAAAGCCGTAACGTTCTATACCGGCCTGGCGCTGCTAAATAGCGCCAGCGGGCGGCTGCAGGCCTGTACGGAACCCTTTGTCGTCCATTTCCGGGCACTGGAGGACGCCGAAATCGCCGGCTATGTGCATTTGGAACAACCCCTGCACTGTGCGGGCAGCTTTCAATGCGAAGGGCTGGGGATTGCGCTGTTTGAGGCGCTTGAGGGGCGGGATCCCAACACGCTTATCGGGCTGCCGCTGCTGGCCCTCGCCGACATGCTGCGCCGGGAGGGGGTTAACCCGCTGCGGGGTAACCGTTAACAGCCGGCACGCGGCCGGCTATTTGTGATTGCCGCGCAGATACAGCAGGCACTGACGCAACGGTGTATCCAGCGGCGCTTCTATCCGCAGCGTTTCGCCGCTGCCGGGATGGTCGAAGCGCAGCGCGGCGGCATGCAGAAACAGCCGGTTCAGACCACAGCCTTTCAGCTGCTGATCAAACGCGCCGTCGCCGTAGCGATCGTCAAACGCAATCGGGTGGCCGGCGTATTGGGCATGCACACGAATCTGATGGGTACGTCCGGTGACCGGGCTGGCCCGGACCAGGGTGGCCAGCGTAAACCGCTCCTCGACCTTGAAACGGGTTTCTGATGGTTTACCTTCGCTGTTGACCCGCACGATGCGCTCCCCGCTGGCGAGAATATTTTTCAACAGCGGCGCCGCAACCGTTTTGACATGGGACTGCCACTGGCCGCGCACCAGCGCCAAATAATCCTTTTGCATTCCTTTAGCGCGCAACTGCTCATGCAGCGCCCGCAGTGCGGAACGTTTCTTGGCCACCAAGAGTACCCCGGAGGTGTCCCTATCCAGGCGATGAACCAATTCCAAAAAACGCGCGTCGGGCCGCAGCGCGCGCAGGCCCTCGATGACGCCAAAACTCAGACCGCTGCCGCCATGCACCGCGGTGCCGGCCGGCTTGTTAAGGATCAGCAAATGGTCGTCTTCGTAGAGCACGGCATCATTTAACGCAGCCACTTTATCCAGCCCGGTGGAAACGGGCGCCTGCTCTTCATCCGAGCGTCGCACCGGCGGAATACGCACTTCATCATCATTTTGCAGTTTGTATTCCGGTTTTACCCTTTTTTTATTGACGCGTACTTCACCTTTACGCACGATGCGGTAAATCATGCTTTTCGGCACCCCTTTGAGGTGCGTACGCAAAAAATTGTCTATCCGCTGACCGGCTTCGTCTGCGGAGATGGTGATAAAATGTACGCCGGGATTATTCTCATTCATGGGCCGGGATTCTAAATATACCGACACCATAGCGCCACTTCTTTTTATGTGCTTAACTGTGGTTTCATCGGTAAAAGGTTTTTTCTGGTCCGGTGGACTCGTTACGCTATTCTTTGAGAAGCCATCAGGATGGGTCTGAAACTTGTCATCGATGGCTAAAGTCGTCTTGCTATATGCGTGTCAGCAGTGGAATAATGCATTTACTTTCCACGTTTTCGCGTCTTGGACGAGTGATCGAGGAATTTTGAATTTGTCTGGTTCAGCCTAAACGCAGCAATGGCGTAAGACGTAATGGCTAATCGGGCAGTTAGCGGGCTGCGGATTGCAGCTTGGCCGGCAAAAGGAATGCGTTCTGGCAATAACCATCAGACGTTATTCCCCTGTAAAAGTGCTGTTTTCCGTTATGGGAAACAGGCTACCGAAATAATGCGCTCCTTAGCAAGCGACAACCGTGAGGTTGACGGCTTTGCGCCAAGTCACGGGGCCGTCGGTGATTACCCGGCCATGCGGTTTTTTGCCCGCAGCTCTGATGCCAATGCATAAAAAATGAGTAAGTTACGATGAAAAGAATGTTAATTAACGCAACTCAACAGGAAGAGTTGCGCGTCGCTCTGGTAGATGGCCAGCGGCTGTATGACCTGGATATTGAAAGCCCCGGGCATGAGCAGAAAAAAGCCAATATCTACAAGGGTAAAATCACCCGTATTGAACCCAGCCTGGAAGCAGCGTTTGTGGATTATGGCGCCGAGCGCCACGGTTTCCTTCCCCTGAAAGAAATTTCTCGCGAGTATTTTCCTCCTCAATATTCTTCTCACGGCAGACCTAATATCAAGGATGTGCTGCGTGAAGGACAGGAAGTCATCGTCCAGGTCGATAAAGAGGAACGGGGTAATAAAGGCGCAGCGCTGACCACCTTTATCAGCCTGGCCGGCAGTTATCTGGTGCTGATGCCGAACAATCCCCGCGCGGGGGGCATTTCGCGCCGCATCGAAGGCGATGACCGCACCGAGCTGAAAGAAGCCTTATCCTCCCTTGAGCTTCCCGACGGCATGGGCCTTATCGTCCGCACCGCCGGCGTCGGCAAGTCGGCCGATGCGCTGCAATGGGATCTGGCTTTTCGCCTCAAACACTGGCAGGCGATAAAAAAAGCCGCCGAAGGTCGTCAGGCGCCGTTTTTGATCCACCAGGAAAGCAATGTTATCGTCCGCGCCTTCCGCGATTATTTGCGCCCGGATATCGGCGAAATTCTGATCGACAATCCCAAGGTGCTGGATCTGGCGAAAGAGCATATTGCCTCGCTGGGCCGCCCGGATTTTACCAGTAAGATTAAACTCTACAGTGGTGAAATTCCGCTGTTCAGCCACTACCAGATCGAATCACAGATTGAATCGGCTTTTCAGCGTGAAGTGCGGCTGCCCTCCGGTGGCTCTATTGTCATTGATACCACCGAGGCATTGACCGCCATCGATATCAACTCCGCGCGCTCAACCCGCGGCGGCGATATTGAAGAAACCGCTTTCAATACCAACCTTGAGGCGGCGGATGAAATTGCCCGCCAGCTGCGTCTGCGCGACTTGGGCGGCCTGATAGTCATCGACTTTATCGATATGACACCGGTGCGCCACCAGCGCGAAGTGGAAAATTGTCTGCGCGAATCGGTCCGACAGGACCGTGCCCGCATCCAAATCGGGCGCATTTCCCGCTTTGGCCTGCTGGAGCTATCCCGTCAGCGGTTGAGCCCGTCGTTGGGAGAATCGAGCCATCACGTTTGCCCCCGCTGCGGCGGCACCGGCACCATCCGCGATAACGAATCCCTTTCCCTTTCCATATTGCGACTTATCGAAGAAGAGGCGCTGAAAGAGAATACCCACGAAGTGCATGCCATCGTGCCGGTACCTATCGCGTCTTATCTGCTGAACGAGAAACGCGAAGCCGTTAACGCTATTGAAAAACGTCAGGGCGGCGTGCGGGCGGTTATTGTGCCGAACGATCAAATGCAGACCCCGCATTACGCCGTACTGCGCGTGCGTAAGGGCGAAGAAGCTCCTACCCTGAGCTATCTGCTGCCGCAGTTGCATGAAGCGGAGATGATCCAGCCGTCCGAGGAGCCCGCCGCAGAGCGCAAGCGCCCCGAGCAACCGGCGCTGGCGGCATTTGTGATGCCCGATCCGCCGCTGGTCAGCGAGAAATCGGCTGGGGCTGAAACCACCGTGCAGGCGGCCCCTGCCGTCAGCGCGGCGGGCACCAGCCCCTCTCGCGGCTTGTTTGGCCGTTTGGTCGACGGCTTTAAATCACTCATCGGGTCACCGGCGCAACAGCAAGATGCCGGCGCCGCTGACGCGGTGGTGGTCGAGGCACCGGCCGAGGCGGAAACGCCGCGCCGTCAGGATCGCCGCGGTCAACGCCGGCAGAGTGGTCGCCGCGATCGCAGTGGCGAACCGGCCCGCGCCGGTCAGGAAAGCCGTCAGCCGCGCGAGCGCCGCGATGGCCGGGACGATCCGCGCCGCAAGCGTCCGCAGCCTCTTAATGAGACAGAAACCGCCAGCGACATTATTGATGAAATGCCGCAGGAAGAGCAGGTTCAACCGCGCCGCGAACCGCGCCAGGATCGTCAGCGCCGTCGCCAGCAAGAGCCGAAAACGCCAACGGCCGAGCAGGAGATCAAAGCGCTGCCGGTCGCCGCAGTAGAGCCAGACAGCGGCGACGCCGTCGATGAAGACGATAAGCCGGTTCAGGCTCAGCCGCGCCGTCAGCGTCGCGCACTGAATCGCAAAATCCGCGTCGGCGATCGTGCCGCCACTCCTGTCGCCGCGCCGACCGCCGCTGCGGAAAGCGCCACCGCCGCATTTAATGCGGCGGTAGAAATCCAGGACGACCCTGATGGTAACGACACGCAGCAAGGCGAGAATGACGCCGCGCTCGATGCCGGCAATGTCGACAGTGCACGTAACGGTAACGAAGCCGGGCTGCCGCGCCGTTCACGACGCTCACCTCGTCATCTGCGCGTCAGCGGTCAGCGCCGCCGCCGCTACCGTGATGAACGTTATCCGCTCTCGTCGCCGGTACCGCTTACCAGCGCGGTCGTGTCGCCGGAGATGGCCTCGGGTAAAGTGTGGGTCAGCTACCCCGTCACCCCCATCGAGCAGCCGGAACAAGACGCGGTTGCCGATGTAGCGGGAGATTCCCAGACGGTAGAGGTGACTGATGCGGCAAGCCAACAGGCGCAGGCGACGTTTGCCGCCGCATCGGCAGGCGAAGCCGTGATCGTCAGTGACGCGCTGCAAGGCAATGAACTGCCGCCATCAACGCTGGTCCCGCAGGATCCTTCGCCGGCGCAGGAAGCTGCCGCTGATGAGGTACCGCCGGTGATCGCCCCCGAGGATCGGCAAATAGCGCAATGGCAGACTGCGCAGGCCGAGCCGGCCGCCGGCAGCGCCGTGGCACCCACGGTCACCGAATTGCCGCAAACGCCGGCGCAGCCTACTGCCGAGTCGTCCACGCCGGTCGTCGAGCCCCAAAGCAACGCCGTCCACGGCGCCGAAACCCCGCAACCGCCGATCGTGCCGGGCGCGGGAGAACACCCCGCCGCTACAACGCCGGTGCTCCAGCCTGCCGCAGCGCGCGATGAAGAACCTCACGCCGATCTGTTGCCGCCTGCCGCGACGGGCGATGTGCAGCATCCCTACGCGGCGGACAACGCTATCGTCGCGACAGATGCCGCCGCAGCATCTGAGCCGTCCTCTGACACCGCACTGACCACCGAGGTACCGGCGGCGGACAGCGAGGATATTGGCTCGGCGCAAGCGACGCCTTCCGCCGCAAACGAAGATGCCGCCCGTCATACCCCGCCGCCCGTCAGCACGCCACTGGCGCAGGACGGACGGCCGTTGCCGGCGACACCCGAGACTCCTGCAGCGCACGTCAAGCATCATGCCAGCGCGCCGATGACCAAAGCGCCGGCGCCGGCTTACACGCCTTCGCCGCAGCCGGTCAGCGACTGGCAACGGTCGGATTACCGCTTCGACGGTCGCGGTAGCGCCGGCGGTCACGCTGCGCACAAGCAGGCGACCGCGCCGGCAACGCGTCCAGACACGCCGGACCCGCTGTAAAATTCCTCTCTCAGACCCGCTACGGCGGGTCTTTTTTTGTCCGCTAAGGGCATAGGTATCTACACATCAGATACCGTCTTGCTCATCATGATGCAAGAGCTATATTTTCATCGAAGGGTATTCCAGATTTTAAGACACCATAAGCTAATTGGAGTAATTTTCGCATTGCCGCGCAGATGCCTACTTTACCTCCTT
>NZ_FRDB01000161.1 GCF_900143145.1 Candidatus Sodalis sp. SoCistrobi | reverse complement strand
AAGGAGGTAAAGTAGGCATCTGCGCGGCAATGCGAAAATTACTCCAATTAGCTTATGGTGTCTTAAAATCTGGAATACCCTTCGATGAAAATATAGCTCTTGCATCATGATGAGCAAGACGGTATCTGACGTCGCATGAGCAGGTCCGTTATCCCTGCGCCGAGCCTGGCGCTACCGTCCGGGGTAGTTAATAAGACATTGCCAAACCGCCCCCGGCCATACGGGATCTGCCCCGGGCGCGGAGCGGGGCTTGAATCGTTACCGCTGCCGCGACGACGCCGTTCTCTAGCTGACGCTCTCTGCATGATTAGAGGTTGTCGTTACCATATGCGATACATATAATTATCTAATAATGGTATTCCATGCTGGAATTTACCGGATAAAGCAGGCGTTCACCCTTGTCAAGTTGCATTTCCTGGCCGGTCCTGCTCAGTAATTCACTGTTCATTACAGGTCCGCGCCAACATGCCCACGTGTCATGACGTTACGCCCGCCGTGCCCCGCAAGATCCTGTTGATTAAATTGCGCCACCACGGCGATATGATTTTAACCACACCGGTTATCAATAATCTGCGCCAGCATTACCCGGCGGCGGAAATTGACGTGCTTTTGTACAAAGAGACGGCGCCGATTCTGGCGCATCACCCGGCCATCGCCCACATTCATGTCATCGATCGTCAATGGAAAAAGCAGGGCCTGAAGCGTCAGCTGGAGCAAGAATACGCCCTCGCGCAAACGTTGCGCGCTCGCCATTATGATCTGGTCATCAACCTCGCCGATCAATGGCGCAGCGCGATAGTCGCCCTGCTCAGCGGCGCAGCGCAGCGGATCGGTTTTAACTATACCAAACGGCGCTCTTTCCTCTGGCGCCTGGCCCACAATCATTTAGTCACCACCGCCAATCACGCCCGGTTGCACACCGTGGAGCAAAACCTCAGTATCCTGGACCCGCTCAACCTGGCGATTACCGACCGCCGCAGCAGCATGTATTATGCCGCGGCGGATAAAGCCCGCGGCGAAGCGTTACTGCGCGAACAACAGGTGACGGGCGACTATATTGTCATCCAGCCCACGTCGCGCTGGTTGTATAAATGCTGGGACGACGCCAAAATGGCGCAGCTGATTGATGGTTTGGCATCAAGCCGGTTGCCGGTGGTGCTGACCGCCGGACCGGATAAGCATGAACAAGAGATGGTGGCGCATATCATTTCCCTTTGCCGCGGGGTGAAGCCCGTCAATCTGGCGGGACAGCTCTCGCTTGCCCAGTTGGCAGCGGTCATTGATGGCGCGCGTCTGTTCATTGGCGTCGATTCAGCGCCAATGCATATGGCGGCGGCGCTGAATACCCCTTGTGTGGCGCTGTTCGGCCCGACGAAACTGCAGCGCTGGCGGCCATGGAGCGAAAAAAGTACCGTGCTGTGGGCAGGAGATTATGCTGAACTGCCGGATCCAGATACCATTGATACTCAGACCCGGCAGCGCTATCTGAGCGCCATACCGCTTGAGCCGGTACTGGCGGCGGCTATGAGCTATCTTTCGGCACCGATGCCGTCGGCGCTAAGGAAGTCTGCGCCCTGAACCGTTACGGCGCCGGTAAAAAATCGCCGTCTGCACAGGGTACGGGACCGACAAGGGTATTTAGGTTATTGTAAACGGCCGCCCGTGGACCGCGGCGGTAAGGGAAAATCCGACATGACAACTATCCGCCTGGCGATAGTACGGCAAAAATACCGTCCCGACGGCGGCGCGGAACGTTTTATCTCCCGCGCCCTGGAGGCGCTTGATAACAGCGGGTTGGAGCTGAACATCATCACCCGCCAGTGGTCAGGGGAGCCCAAACCCGACTGGCATGTGCACATTTGTAACCCGGGCGGCAGCGGCCGCATCGCGCGTGAGCGCGGTTTTGCCGCGGCCGCCCGGCAGTACTGGCAACAGCATCAGTTCAGTCTGGTGCAAAGCCATGAGCGCATCGCCGGCTGCGATGTCTTTCGCGCCGGCGATGGCGTCCACCAGGCGTGGCTGGAGCAGCGCGCGCGTATCATCCCCGCCCACCAGCGTTGGCTGACGCACATCAGCCGCTATCACCGTTATGTCCTGTCGGCAGAGCGCGAAATGTTTCATTCGCCCAAGCTTAAGAAAATCATCTGCAATTCGGCGATGGTGCAAAACGACATCATGCGTTACTACGGCGTGGCGGAGGATAAGTTCGCCTTGATTTATAACGCCATTGATCCCCAGCGATTCGCCCCCGCCGACGGGGCGCAACGCCGGGCGGCCCGGGAAGCGCTGTCGATTCCCGAGCAGGCCTGCGCGCTGATTTTCGTCGGTTCCGGTTTTGCACGCAAAGGACTACGCCAAGCCCTCGAGGCAGTGGCGGCCACCGATCGCTATCTGATTATCGTCGGACAAGACAAACATCAGCGCCGCCATCAGGCGCTGGCGCGAAGCCTGGGCTGCCTGTCGCGCGTGCGCTTCGCCGGCGTCCGTCAAGATGTGTTGCCCTATTACCACGCCGCCGATGCGCTGATCCTGCCGACGCTGTACGATCCGTTTCCCAATGTAATTCTCGAGGCCATGTCCTGCGGCCTGCCGGTGATTACCAGCCAGCGCTGCGGCGGTGCGGAGTTTATCGAGCAGGGACGCGAGGGCTTTATCTGCGACGCGCTGGATACCGCCAGCCTGCGCACGTTTGCCGCCGAGGTCCCCTCCCGGGAGCAGGACGCCACGATGGGGGAGGCCGCGCGTCAACGGGTGAGTTTTTGTACGCCCGCGCATCTATCGCGTCAGCTTACGACGCTGTACCGGCAACTGCTATCATAACCCTGACGCCGGTTTTGCTGGCTTGCGGCACAGCCGGCTTTCAACACTAATCAGATAAATGCCTCACCGCTAATGAGGGATAATGACTTATCTGCTAGCATGTCCCCGGTTTAGGGATATTCACATTATCTGGTTAAAAACTCACTCAGCACATGAGTCGCTGTGCCTTACAATAGTTAATTATAATGATCTACAACATAATCATAGTTTTAATCCAGCCGCTGGTATGGATACGATTATTGTGGCGCAGCAGAAAAGCGCCTACCTACCGCCGGCGCTGGGCCGAACGTTACGGCTTTTGTCGGGGCAAAGTAAAACCTGGCGGCATCATGCTGCATTCCGTGTCGGTCGGCGAGACGCTCGCGGCCATCCCGTTGGTGCGTGCACTGCGCCACCGCTATCCGCTGCTGCCCATTACCGTCACGACGATGACCCCCACCGGCTCGGAGCGGGTACAGTCGGCGTTCGGTAAAGATGTCCATCATGTCTACCTACCCTATGATCTGCCGGGGGCGATGAGCCGTTTTCTCGATCACGTGAATCCCAAGCTGGTTATCATCATGGAAACGGAGCTGTGGCCTAACCTTATCAAGGCGCTGCACCACCGCGGCATCCCGCTGGTGGTCGCCAATGCGCGTCTGTCAGCCCGCTCCGCCGCCGGTTATAAGAGGTTTAGCGGCTTCGTCGCCGGCATCATGCGCCGTATTACGCTCATCGCGGCGCAAAATGATGAGGACGGCGCCCGCTTCCTTGAGCTCGGGCTAAAGAAGAATCAGCTGGCGGTCACCGGCAGCCTGAAATTCGATATTTCCGTGACGCCCGAGCTGGCGGCGCGGGCGCTTACGCTGCGGCGCCAGTGGGCATCCCGGCGCCCGGTATGGATAGCCACCAGCACCCATGAGGGCGAAGAGACGCTGTTATTACAGGCCCATCGCCAGCTGCTGACCCACTTTCCCGATCTGCTGCTGATCCTGGTCCCGCGCCACCCGGAACGGTTTCCGGCGGCGCGGGAAATGACCATGAAGGCGGGCTTCCATTACATCATGCGCAGCAGCGGCGAAATTCCATCCGCCGATACACAGGTGGTGGTGGGGGATACCATGGGCGAGCTGATGCTGCTGTACGGCATTGCCGATCTGGCGTTTGTTGGTGGCAGCCTGGTGGCGCGCGGCGGCCATAACCCTCTGGAAGCGGCAGCGCACGCAATCCCGGTGCTGATGGGGCCGCATACTTTGAATTTCCGCGATATTTGCAGCAAACTGGATGAAGCCGGCGGTTTGATTACCGTGACCGACGTAGCGTCGTTGGTCACGTCGGTCTCCACCCTGTTGACCGACGAGGATTACCGTTTGTACTACGGCCGTCACGCCGTCGAGGTGCTGCATCAGAATCAGGGCGCGCTCCAGCGCCTGTTGAATTTGCTGGAGCCCTATCTGCCGCAACGGAGTCAGTAAATGTCGCATAGAAAGCGTCTGTCGGTGGTGCTCATTACCCGCAATGAGGCTGAGCTGCTGCCGGATTGTCTGGCGTCGGTCAGCTGGGCGGATGAAATCGTGGTGCTGGATGCCGGCAGCGTTGACGAAACGCGCCATATCGCCGCCCAGGCGGGCGCACGCGTCTTCCAGTCTACGGACTGGCCGGGTTTCGGCATCCAGCGTCAGCGGGCGCAGGCGTATGCCAGCGGCGATTATATCCTGATGCTTGACGCTGATGAACGCGTCACGCCGCCGCTACGCCAGGCGATTCAAGACGTGCTACAACACCCCGCTGCCAACGCGGTTTACAGCTGCGCGCGGCGTAATCTGTTTCTCGGCCGCTTCATGCGCCACAGCGGCTGGTACCCGGATCGGGTGGTGCGGCTGTATGCGCGCGAGCGCTATCGTTACAACGCCCTGCCGGTCCATGAATCACTGGCGACGGGCGGCGCCGATGTCGTTGCCCTGACGGGGGATTTACAGCATCTGACCTGCCGCGATTTGCCGGCTTTTCAGCGTAAACAGCTTCAATACGCGGAAGCCTGGGCGCGGGAGCGCCATCGCCAGGGGCGCAGATGCGGCATGTTCGCCATTATCAGCCACACCAGCGGCGCTTTTTTCAAAACCTGGCTGCTGCGCGCCGGTTTTCTGGACGGTAAACAGGGCTGGTTGCTCGCCATGGTGAACGCGCAATATACTTTCAACAAATACGCCACCCTGTGGGCCTTAAGCCACGCCGTGAGGGGAAATGACCAATGACCAACAAAGCCATCTATCCCGGCACCTTCGACCCGCTGACCAATGGCCATCTGGATTTGGTGACCCGCGCCGCAAAAATGTTTGATGTCGTCGTGCTGGCGATTGCCGCCAGCCCCAGCAAACGTCCGCTGTTTGATTTGGATGAACGTGTCGCGCTGGCAACCCAGGTAACCGCCCACCTGCCCAATGTGAACGTCACAGGCTTTAGCGATCTGATGGCCGATTTCGCCCGCCAGCAGCAGGCGAATATCCTCATCCGCGGCGTGCGCGCCATGACGGATGTTGATTATGAGATGCAGCTGGCAAAAATGAACCGTCATCTGATGCCGGCGCTGGAAACGGTGTTTATGCTACCCGCCGAGGCCTGGTCCTATATCTCCTCCACGCTGGTGAAAGAGGTGGCGCTGCACGGCGGCGATGTGGACCACTTTTTGCCCGCGCCCATCGCCAAAGAGGTTCGCGCGCGGCTACACCCCTGACGGCGGCGGCAAAGCGGCTCAGCGTATGGCGGCCCCGTTAGCGCCGCCCTTTTAGTGCATAGGTATCTACACATCAGGGAGGAGGCTTAAGAGCAACTCTCGCTAAATGAGTAAGTTCTTCCAGACTATATTCCGATAATAATTTTAGTGTATTCAACAAGATGGATAGGCCAGCGAGCAGAGCAGGAGCGCTCTCTCTGCGGCCTCGCTTTTGCTGTCGTCCTGACAAGCGACATATCAGCTGGCGGGCTGCCGCATTTTCTTCTCCTTCAGCGCGTTGCAGCCGCCATACCAGAACAGCAGCCATACTGGCTATTAACAACCTGCGTAGTACGGCTGGCGCGCTGCGCTGAAGCCATGTTTCTACGTCATGTCCGGCACCTTTCAGCAACTTAAAAAATGATTCAATATTCCAGCGCCAGTAATACCAACGAGCTACTTCCTCGCAGGTGATCTCGCTGCAAACGTTTGTAAGCAGCGTCCAGCGTCCCACCACATTACCGAGATCATCCGTAAGCCGAACAACAACCAATCTGACCGTCAGAGGCTCTCCAGGTTGGATTTTTATGCGGCGGCCGGTTTCTTTATCTTTACGCTTCTGCTGCGCAGCTCGGGTTATGACTATCGAGGTTTCACTGATTTCCATATCAGCTTTTTTCCCTTTCCAGTCTACCTGTCCGCATCCGTTGTATGGCAGAAGAGCAGCAATCTCACCAATTTTCAATGAATTACCTTGCCACTCTGCACCATGTCCTTCTTTTCCTCGGATAAGCCAGCATATTCCTTGAGTACTCAACGTCCGCATATGTCCAATAGAGTCACCCTCTCTATCAATTATATGAATCAGCTTTTTACCTATATTAAGCGATTCCACACGGGCAATATCGGTCGTCAAGGCGTCCATATGTGTCTGCCGTTCGGACAGTCCTTCCGCCAACGTTGAATGACAACCGGTTGCATCGGTAAGTGTCTGAGATAGAGGCGCTATTGGCAAACCCGTGCCAGCATCAACCAGCAAGCTGCTTTGAAGTTCATATCCAACATCGCCACCGTGCGTCATTTTTAAGCGTCCGTATTTGGCATGATGGTAAAGAAATTGTAAACGTGACCAATCATGAACAACGAGAGCGTATGGATGCGGGCTAAGCGAAATTTGCTCAAGTGCTAGCGAAATAATTGGCTCATTGAGTTGACTGAAGCTAATTCGCTTATTATTCAGAAAACGCCAGACAGCTTGGGTAGTTGCGAAAGTTGATTTTTGAGCACTTGCGAGGTCTTTAACCGCAGAAGCAAGAAGAGCCGCGGGCGTCATATGCTGTTTAACCAGCGTCTGATATCGGCGGGTAAGGCGAGAGTCAATCCCGCCAACAGATAGGTTGAAATCATTCTGCAAAGTAATAACAGGTATCACGATAAATGTGTAGATACCTATG
>NZ_FRDB01000357.1 GCF_900143145.1 Candidatus Sodalis sp. SoCistrobi | reverse complement strand
TGCTCATGCTGAGTTTCCAGCACTAGATTAACTGCCCGTTCACGGACTTCCGGAGAGTAACGTTTGGTCGTTGTCATAGAGACCTCCACTTTTAAAGTATAGACTCTAATTTATCCGGGGTGATTCAAACCGTAGGAACAGACTTGTCTCTTTTTATGCCTGATCCAGGAGGGTATTTCAATCGCCTGCAGTCCGACTCCTGAGCGCCACAGCCACGAAAAGGCGTTACGGATGCGCCGAACGCCCGCAGGTTGCCGCTGGGACGGCGGGTGGCTGCTTTCAGACGATGCGGGACACCTTTTTAGGTCTGACCCGCCGTGGCTGGGAGCGGGGTAGTCTCTTTGCCGGCAATATTCTGATTTTTCAGGCGACGCGGCGCAGACCCTTGGCTAGAATAGTTGGCAACTGTTCTCATTATTAGCAAGGCGGTTTTGTGGAATATATTGCGTTGTACGGACTTTTTCTGGCCAAAACCCTCACCGTAGTGCTGGCGATCGGCGCGCTATTATTGCTGGTGTTTGGTTTACGCATGCGCTCGCGCCAGCGTAAAGGACAGATCCAAATCGAGGATTTGGGCAAGCACTACCGCGAGAGACAGCGGGAGATGCAATTGGCCAGGTTAGGCGAAGCCGAGAAAGGCGTGTGGCACAAGCGGCACAAAAAGCAGGATAAGGCCGAAGCCAAACGGGCCAAACTGCTGGCAAAACGGGGCGATGATCGGGCGGCGCGTTCTTGTCTTTACGTGCTGGACTTTACCGGCAGTATGGACGCGGGCGAAGTAAGCTCCCTGCGCGAGGAAATCTCCGCCGTGCTGTCGGTCGCCAAATCGGGCGATGAAGTGTTGCTGCGGCTTGAAAGCCCCGGCGGCGTGGTGCACGGCTACGGGCTGGCGGCATCGCAATTGCAGCGGTTGCGGGAAAAAGGTATCCCGCTCACCGTCGCGGTGGATAAGGTCGCCGCCAGCGGCGGCTATATGATTGCGTGTGTCGCGGACCGCATTGTCGCCGCGCCCTTTGCTATTATTGGCTCCATCGGCGTGGTCGCGCAGATCCCCAACTTCCATCGCCTGTTGAAACGTAACGATATCGATATGGAACTGCATACCGCCGGCGCCTATAAGCGGACGCTGACGCTGTTTGGTGAAAATTCACCCGCCGGACGCGAGAAATTCCAGCAAGAACTCAATGAGACTCATCAGCTGTTTAAATCCTTCGTTCAGCGTATGCGGCCCACGCTGGATATTGACGCCGTCGCCACCGGCGAACATTGGTATGGCGAACAGGCGCAGCATTTGGGGCTGGTAGACGCTATCGGCACCAGCGACGATTTGCTAATTGAGCAGTTGGTGCGGCATGAGGTGATAAGCGTGCGCTGGTAATGCCTTCAAATAGTTGACTTTTGTGATATTCTGCCTCTATTTGAGGTTTCCACGTGGTTACAGTTTCTGTTCATTGTCCTCGCTGCCATTCAGATGAAATTTATCGACATGGCCTTAGTCCAACTAAGCGCGAACGCTTCCGGTGTCAGTGCTGTCACCGTGTATTCCAGCTTACCTACCGCTATGAAGCGCGAAAGCCGGGAGTTAAAGAGCAGATCGTTGA
>NZ_FRDB01000105.1 GCF_900143145.1 Candidatus Sodalis sp. SoCistrobi | reverse complement strand
TGCTCATGCTGAGTTTCCAGCACTAGATTAACTGCCCGTTCACGGACTTCCGGAGAGTAACGTTTGGTCGTTGTCATAGAGACCTCCACTTTTAAAGTATAGACTCTAATTTATCCGGGGTGATTCAACGCGCAGCTGATCCGAGTCCGCCATTTTGATGGCGGTCAGATTTTTGAAATCAATCAGCTGCACCAGTGCGATATCTGAGCGCGGATCCTTGCCGATAAGTTTGGCGTCAAATCTGCGTCCATCGTTAAGCTGTACCTGTATTTTCGAGGCGTCATTGACCACATGATTGTTGGTCACCACATAGCCCTTCGCGGCATCGATAATCACCCCGGCACCCAGCGCCTGGAATTTTTCCTGAGCCGGCGCGCTACCGCCATCCCCGCCTTCATCACTTCCCTCATCGCCGCCGCCCTGGCACAGCGGCGATGCCTGGAACGGCGAGCCGTCCTGGCACAGCGGCGAATTCTGGCCGAAGAATTGTTTTAATTGATCGGGCATTTGCCGCGATGTGACCGGCGTACTGCCCTCGACGCTGATACTTACCACGGAGGGCATGACCTTTTCCAGCATCGGCTCCAGGCTGGGCAATTGCTGATTGGTCGAGGCGGTTTCTGCCGCAAAGACAGAGACGGGACTAAGCGCCATGCCCAGACTCAGAGCAAGCGCCGTCAGGGCCAACGTGGATTTTTTCATCTGTGATTATCTCGACTAAAATTAAGGGATCATGATGCAGAACGCGCTGCGGTTCTCCATAAGAGTTATGAAATACCCCGTAGTTCAGCGCAAAGAAAGCGGCAAAGGTAAATAAATATTGATCCGCTTTACAAATGACCACCGTTAGCGCGGCTACTCCGCGGCCATTAACCGACGATATTCATCCCAGGCATAAAGATCGGTCATTCCGCTAATATAATCCTGAATTAATCGCGCACGATAATAAAATTCCATCATCGATTGCTGGCCGGAAGGATAGCGGTTGACCGTTTCCATGGCTTCGCCATAGGCCAGACGATGCTTGGCGGACAGTTTATGATACAGCCGGCTGGCGATGGGATGCGCGGGGTGGTAGTCCTCCGTCACCATGCGTTGAAAATCCGCCTGTGACATGTCAAGCAGGGGATTATAAATTTCCAGCAGGCCGCTTATCACCCGGTAGCCCTGCAATTCCAGTTGCTCCACTTCTGGATGATTAAATACATGCTTGAAAGCAACACTTTTAAATATCTTTAACAACCGGAACGCCGGACTCGAGTCCTCCAGCAGCGCCTGATTGAAACTGCCGTCGTAAATAGGCGCCAGATTGTCCAGGAAGCGTTGCGCCGCGTGGGGCACTAACCGCGCCACGGTATTGACCCGTAAATACATAAAGAACTGATCGCCGCTGCGCAGCCCTTGATAACGCCTTATTTTATTGAACGCCTGGCCAATGACTTTATCGAACAAATCGCCTTTGACGACACTGCCCCATTCTTTTTGCAGGAAAAGGTACAATTGTTCTACGGTAAAAATTTTCTTCTCCACCGCGTCTTCCAAATCGGCAATGCAGTAAGAAATATCGTCGGCGGCTTCCATAATGTAGGTCAGCGGAAAACGGTGAAATTCACCCAGAGATAATTCTTGGCGCAGCGTTTGGACATACTCCTCTTCCGCCAGATAAAAGCCGGGCTTCTTCATCAGATAGCTGAACGGGGCCGGCCCTTGCCAGTAGGCCGGCCGGGTGTATTTGAGAATGCAGCCGACCTGCGCATAGGTTAAATTAAGCTTCAGCAGGCTATGTACCATACGAATGGCTTGAGCGTTGCCTTCAAAATGGCACAGATCGAGACGGATACGGCTGCGCAGCGCATTGTTGTCTTCGTCGCCGGGGCGCTGGCGCAGACTGGCAACCTGGCAGCGGTCGTTGCCGAGCGCGTCCTGTTCCAGGCCGGCAATGTCCAGCCGGCGGCGAAACCAGTCGTTAATCGCCGCTTCGCCAAAATGGCCGAACGGCGGATTGCCGATATCGTGCATCAGGCAGGCCATCTCCACCATGCTCTCGCAGGGCGCTTCCCATTGGGTTAAACCCAATGCGCCAATGCGGCCGCTCGTTTTGAGATGATGAAATATCTCTTTCACGATGTGGCGGCCGACCTGCTGTACTTCCAGCGAATGCGTCAGGCGCGAGCGCACCGCGGCATTGCGCTCCAGCGGAAAAACCTGGGTTTTTTGCTGCAGCCGGCGTATGGCGGCGGAATTGATGATGCGCCCGCGGTCGCTTTCAAATTGGCGAATAATCGCATAATCATCCTGGGCGCTGATCGCCGGACTAAAGGGACGTTGAAAACTGATTTTCTGACTGAAGTCGATTTCGGACATCTTTTTCCCCGCGTGAAAGCCGCACCCTACCGTGATACCAATGCCCGTCGGCAAACGCAAGCCCACCGGCCGTTATTTCCCCGAGCCAGGCATGCTAGAATGCAGCCTATGAACGCCCTCTATCATTTCAATACGCAAGTTTTTAACAGGAACGCTTTGTATGAAAATCGGCATTATCGGCGCAATGGAACAGGAAGTCGCGCTGCTGCGCGATCGCTTAGACAACTCTACCCTCTGGCAGCAGGCGGGATGTGAAATTTATACGGGTCAGCTACACGGCGTTGAGGTCGCGTTGGTGAAATCCGGCATCGGCAAGGTTTCCGCCGCGCTGGGCACCACGCTGTTGCTGGATCATTTTAAACCGGAACTGGTCATCAATACCGGCTCCGCCGGCGGTTTGGCGCCGTCGTTGAAGGTCGGCGATATCGTGGTGTCCCATGAAGTGCGCTATCACGATGTCGATGTGACCGCTTTCGGTTACGAGCCCGGCCAGATGGCGCAGTGTCCGGCGTCGTTCAATGCCGCCCCGTCGCTGGTAGCACTGGCGGAGGAGATCGTCGATCGTTTGGGGATGCATGCGGTGCGCGGTCTGGTGGTCAGCGGCGATGCCTTTATCAACGGCGCCGACGGCCTGGCCCGTATCCGTCAGACCTTCCCGCAGGCGATCGCCGTGGAAATGGAGGCAACCGCCATCGCCCATGTGTGCCATCAGTTCGCCGTCCCCTTCGTGGTGGTGCGCGCGATTTCCGATGTCGCGGATCAAGCATCCCATCTGAGCTTTGAAGAATTCCTCACCGTGGCGGCGCAAAGTTCCTCCCGCCTGGTGGAGGAAATGGTGCAAGCGCTGGCCGGCCGGCGGTAAATGCGTTACCGCCGCGCGGCGCCGGCCGCGTTACTCTGCCTGCTGCTGGTTTGGCCGGAGCTGGCGGCGCAGCGCGTGGTCAGCCTCGCGCCCCATACGACGGAGTTGGCCTACGCCGCCGGCATGGGGTCGGTGATGGTGGCCGCCAGCGACTGGTCGGATTATCCGCCAGCGGCGCGGCGTCTTGAGCGGGTCGCCTCGTGGCAGGGCGTCAATATCGAGCGCATTTTGGCGCTGAAACCGGATCTGGTGCTGGCGTGGCGCGGCGGCAATCCGCAGCGTGCCTTGGAGACGTTGGCCGGCTTCGGTATTCCGGTCGTCGCCCTGGATCCGCAAAGCATCGACGAGATGGCCGATGCGCTTAATCAGCTGGCCGCCTATAGCCCGCATCCGCAACAGGCGCGGCAAGCGGCCCGCGCGCTGGAAGACTAACAGGCGACGCTGCGGCAACGTTATGCCGGCGGCGCGACGCTGCGGGTGTTTTTGCAGTTCGGCAGCCGGCCGCTGTTTACCGCCGGCGCCGCCACGCTGCAAAACCAGATCCTCGCCTTGTGCGGCGCGCGCAATATTTTCGCCGATAGCCGGGTCCCCTGGCCGCAGGTCAGCCGCGAGCAGGTGCTGATCCGGCATCCGCAGGTGATTATTGTGCCGGGAGACACCGCCGCCGCACGGCAGATCGGCGACTTTTGGCGGCCGCAGTTGACGGTGCCGGTGCTTGCCCTCAATGAAGACAGTTTTACCCGCCCGGGCCCGCGTATCCTGCTGGCGGCGCAGCAGCTCTGTACGCAACTGGCGCCCATCCGCGCCGCCCTTCCGGCAAAGGCGCCCTGATGCTGTACTGGCTGGATATTCTCGGTACCGCGGTGTTTGCCATTTCCGGCGTTTTACTGGCCGGCAAATTGCGCATGGATCCCTTCGGCGTGCTGGTGCTCGGCGTGGTGACCGCGGTCGGTGGCGGCACCATCCGCGATATGGCGCTGGCTAACGGACCGGTTTTCTGGGTGCGCGATCCCACCGATTTGGTGGTGGCGATCATCACCTGTTTCGTCACCCTGTTGGTCATCGGCCAGCCGCGCCACCTGCCCAAATGGATCCTGCCGGTGCTGGATGCTATCGGACTGGCGGTGTTTGTCGGTATCGGCGTTAATAAAGCGTTCGCCAGAGGCGCGGTGCCGCTTATCGCCGTGTGTATGGGGGTTATTACCGGCGTGGGAGGGGGCATGCTGCGGGATGTGCTGGCGCGGGAAATCCCGCTTATCCTGCGCACCGAGATTTACGCCACCGCCTGTATCGCCGGCGGTATTGTGCACACCGTGACCTACAGTGAGTGGCATTTCACGCTTCAGCACGCCGCCATGCTGGGGATGGCGACGACGCTGCTCATCCGGCTGGCGGCCATCCGCTGGCACCTGAAACTGCCGGTATTTGAATTTCACAGCCGCGACTAGCGCCGGCCGCCGCCCCGGCGGACCCGGCACAGGGCCGTGCTGCGGGCAAGAAAATCGGCACGCCTAGCGTCCTGATGTTGATATCTTGCCGCTATCGCGGGCAGAAAAAAACCGGCACGCGCCGCGTCCCGGTCTCGATGTCATGCGGTGTAGCGTGCGGCGCGTCAGATGCTGAACGACGACCCGCAGCCGCAGGTGGTCTTGGCGTTGGGGTTGGTGACGATAAAGCGCGACCCTTCCAGCCCTTCACTGTAGTCAACGGACCCACCCACCAGATATTGCAGGCTCATGGGGTCAACGACCAGTGCAACACCCTGTTTCTCAATGGTAAAGTCGTCTTCATTGACTTTATCGTCAAAGGTGAAGCCATACTGGAAGCCGCTGCAGCCGCCGCCGGTGATGTAAACCCGCAATTTCAGATTCGGATTCTCTTCGTCCGCGATAAGGTTTTTGACCTTGCTTGCCGCTGAATCGGTAAACTGTAATGGCAAAGCTGCCGTCTCACTCATAATTCTACTCCGGGGCCATCGTCGGGCTGAAGGCATGTCAACCCGATCGCTAAGGCTATTATCCGTTAGGCGTCGTTAACGTTCAAGTATTGCGCATCGGGGAAATCGCGTTTGCCGCAACGTGCGCTTGCCGGGCCTCTTTTTCCTGCTGCAGACGTTGTAAGGTGCGCGCCAACAAAGAAGAATAGAGTGGCTTGCCGCCCAGAAACTGCGCCACCAGCGTCGCGCCCAGACAGGTGATGATCATCGGCAAGATAAGCTGATAATTATCGGTCATCTCCAGCACCAGCACAATACCGGTCAGGGGTGCTCTGACCGAGGCGGCGAACAGCGCGCCCATGCCGGCGATGGCAAAGGTGCCCGCCTGCAGGCCGTCCTGGGGAAATAACGCCATGGCGGCCACGCCGAAAGCGGTACCCAGCAGCGTGCCCAAGGCCAGCATTGGCGCGAAAATGCCCCCGGGCGCCCCCGAACAAAAGCACAATAGCGTGGTAAGCATGCGCGCGAGAAAAATGAATAACAGCATGCCAAAGGTATAGTGCCCGGCCGCGGCCAGCGGGATCAGGCTGAAACCACCGCCGGCGGCATACGGACCAACCAGTACCAGAACGCCGCAACCGCCCCCCAGCAGACCGCCAATGGCGACTATCTTGCGCCAATCGCCGCCGTGCAGGCGTTGAAAAACGTCCTGTACGCGAAAGATCAGGGCGTTGAACAAGACGCCCACCGCGCCAAAAAGGGCGCCCAGCAGCAAATAGAGCCACAAGGTATTAACCGGCGCGAAGGCCAGTTTCCCTACCGCGATGACCGCCCGTTCGCCATTGAACAGCCGAAACACGATACTGGCCATAATGACGCCGATAAATACCGCTTTAATCGAAATCAGATTGTAGCGAAATTGCGGCCGCATCTCTTCGATGATAAACAGAATCCCTGCTAACGGCGCATTAAAGGCCGCGGTCAATCCGGCAGCCGCGCCGGTCGTCAGTAACGTGTGGCGCGCTTCCGCACCGCGCAACTTGCACACATCCAGCACCATACGGCCAAGGTTGCCCCCTAACTGCACCGTCGGGCCTTCACGCCCCAACACCATACCGGCGCCAAGCGTACCCATGCCGCCGATAAATTTCACCGGGATGACCCGCCACCAGCGGACCGGCCGCAGTTCTTCCAGCGCGCCTTCGATTTCCGGGATGCCGGAGCCGCCAGCTTCCGGGGCGTAGCGGCGCACCAGAAAATAGCCGACCATCGCCAGCAGCGCCGAGAGCACGAACGCCGCCGGCACTAACAGCCAGGCATGCTGCGGCAGTGCCGCCAGCGCAGCGAGACGCAATGCCTGCACGCCATTGACCGCTTTCTCGAACAACACGCCCACCAACCCCACCAGCGTGCCCACCAACGCGGCCATTAACAAAACAAGCACCGGCGTTTTATCGCGATAAAGCAGCCGGCGGAACATATGCCGGCGCGCCTGCCGCTCCTGCGGCACCGACGTATAAGAAGGATTGGATTTATTCATAACACTCGTTAGTTTGACACTGTCCTTTGCTGTTAAATGCCAGGCGCGGTGATGCCGCCGTTGCCCCTGGCAGCGCGAATGCGCATCGACGCGGTGATTTCACAATGGCCGCCAGTTGATTACACTACAGCGGTCAGGTTAATTTTGCCATTCAGGAGTCGATTGATGAGTCATTCCGCAAGGTTGTACGCCGAGGCGCAGCAGCTGATCCCCGGCGGGGTCAATTCACCGGTGCGTGCATTCAACGGCGTTGGCGGCACGCCGCTGTTTATCGCCAGCGCCGACGGCGCCCGTTTGACCGACGCCGACGGTAACAGTTATATCGACTATGTCGGCTCTTGGGGCCCCATGGTGCTGGGCCATAATCATCCGGCGGTTCGCCAGGCGGTGCTGGACGCCGTGCAGCGCGGCCTGAGCTTCGGTGCGCCCACGGAAATCGAGGTGAAAATGGCGCGGCTGGTGACCGAGCTGGTGCCTTCTATCGAGAGTGTGCGCATGGTCAACTCCGGCACCGAAGCCACCATGAGCGCCATCCGGCTGGCGCGGGGCTATACCGGCCGCGATAGGGTGATTAAATTTGAAGGCTGCTATCACGGCCACGCCGACGGGCTGCTGGTCAAGGCCGGATCCGGGGCGCTCACTCTGGGGCAGCCCAGTTCTCCCGGCGTCCCGGCGGATTACGCCAAGTATACCCTCACCTGCAGCTATAACGATCTACAGTCGGTGCGCGAGGCGTTTACGCTGTACCCGCGCGAGATCGCCTGCGTCATCGTTGAACCGGTGGCGGGAAATATGAACTGCGTGCCGCCGCTGCCGGATTTTTTACCCGGCCTGCGGGCGCTGTGCGACGAGTTTGGCGCGCTGTTGATTATCGATGAGGTGATGACCGGTTTTCGTGTCGCGCTGGGCGGGGCCCAGGCTTATTATGAGGTGAAGCCGGATTTGACCTGCCTGGGCAAGATCATCGGCGGCGGCATGCCGGTGGGTGCCTTTGGCGGACGCCGTGAGGTGATGGCGGCGCTGGCGCCGACGGGGCCGGTGTATCAGGCCGGTACCCTGTCGGGCAATCCGGTCGCCATGGCAGCGGGCTACGCCTGCCTGCGCGAGGTCGCCCGGCCGGGCGTACATCAGCAGCTAACACAGCAGACCGAACGTCTGGCGCAGGGGCTGCTGGCGGCGGCGGAAGCGGCGGGCGTGCCGCTGGTGGTCAACCGCGTCGGCGGTATGTTCGGCCTGTTCTTTACCGAGTCGCCGACGGTAACCTGCTTCCAGGACGTCCAGGCGTGTGACGTGGACTGTTTTAAACGGTTCTTTCATCTAATGCTGGCGGCGGGGGTTTATCTGGCGCCGTCGGCGTTTGAGGCCGGTTTCATGTCCCTGGCGCACGGCGACGCCGAGATTCGCCACACGGTGGAGGCCGCGGCACAGAGTTTTGCCCAACTGTGACCGGTCTGTCGCCAAGCTTGGGCTTGCGCGGTATGCCCGACGGCACCCCTGAGCCGCGCAGTTCCGACAGGCGCGGTGTTGCATGACAGAAGGCCCTATACCAAGCAGCCCCGGCTTACGCGGTGTTGCCCGAAAGGGGTCGCTATGCCACGCAGCCCGGCTTACGCGGTATTGCCCGAAAGGGGTCGCTATGCCACGCAGCCCGGCGTACGCGGTGTTGCCCGACAGTGACCCCTATGCCTCGCAGCCCCGGCTTGCGCAGTGTTGCTCCCGGCCCCGCCTGAGGGCGATGGCCGACCAGTGCGCTGCGTCGCCCGTTTCACCCGGCGACGCGGCGCAGGGTTCACCCGCACCGACCCACCGTGCCCGGCGCAGCGGACGGCGGGATTAATGACCGTCCCGCCGTTGCCGCGACAGTGAACCTGGCAACTCCACACCCCACACTGGTTAACATATCGCCCGTTACCGCCCCTGACGGCATAGGTATCTACACATCAGGGAGGAGGCTTAAGAGCAACTCTCGCTAAATGAGTAAGTTCTTCCAGACTATATTCCGATAATAATTTTAGTGTATTCAACAAGATGGATAGGCCAGCGAGCAGAGCAGGAGCGCTCTCTCTGCGGCCTCGCTTTTGCTGTCGTCCTGACAAGCGACATATCAGCTGGCGGGCTGCCGCATTTTCTTCTCCTTCAGCGCGTTGCAGCCGCCATACCAGAACAGCAGCCATACTGGCTATTAACAACCTGCGTAGTACGGCTGGCGCGCTGCGCTGAAGCCATGTTTCTACGTCATGTCCGGCACCTTTCAGCAACTTAAAAAATGATTCAATATTCCAGCGCCAGTAATACCAACGAGCTACTTCCTCGCAGGTGATCTCGCTGCAAACGTTTGTAAGCAGCGTCCAGCGTCCCACCACATTACCGAGATCATCCGTAAGCCGAACAACAACCAATCTGACCGTCAGAGGCTCTCCAGGTTGGATTTTTATGCGGCGGCCGGTTTCTTTATCTTTACGCTTCTGCTGCGCAGCTCGGGTTATGACTATCGAGGTTTCACTGATTTCCATATCAGCTTTTTTCCCTTTCCAGTCTACCTGTCCGCATCCGTTGTATGGCAGAAGAGCAGCAATCTCACCAATTTTCAATGAATTACCTTGCCACTCTGCACCATGTCCTTCTTTTCCTCGGATAAGCCAGCATATTCCTTGAGTACTCAACGTCCGCATATGTCCAATAGAGTCACCCTCTCTATCAATTATATGAATCAGCTTTTTACCTATATTAAGCGATTCCACACGGGCAATATCGGTCGTCAAGGCGTCCATATGTGTCTGCCGTTCGGACAGTCCTTCCGCCAACGTTGAATGACAACCGGTTGCATCGGTAAGTGTCTGAGATAGAGGCGCTATTGGCAAACCCGTGCCAGCATCAACCAGCAAGCTGCTTTGAAGTTCATATCCAACATCGCCACCGTGCGTCATTTTTAAGCGTCCGTATTTGGCATGATGGTAAAGAAATTGTAAACGTGACCAATCATGAACAACGAGAGCGTATGGATGCGGGCTAAGCGAAATTTGCTCAAGTGCTAGCGAAATAATTGGCTCATTGAGTTGACTGAAGCTAATTCGCTTATTATTCAGAAAACGCCAGACAGCTTGGGTAGTTGCGAAAGTTGATTTTTGAGCACTTGCGAGGTCTTTAACCGCAGAAGCAAGAAGAGCCGCGGGCGTCATATGCTGTTTAACCAGCGTCTGATATCGGCGGGTAAGGCGAGAGTCAATCCCGCCAACAGATAGGTTGAAATCATTCTGCAAAGTAATAACAGGTATCACGATAAATGTGTAGATACCTATG
>NZ_FRDB01000128.1 GCF_900143145.1 Candidatus Sodalis sp. SoCistrobi | reverse complement strand
CGGCGACTCCTACGATAATGCGATGGCAGAGAGTATCAACGGGTTGTACAAAACGGAGGTTATCCACCGCGGGAGCTGGAAAAACCGGACGGAAGTGGAGTTGGCCACGCTGGACTGGGTGGACTGGTACAACAACAGAAGGCTGCTCGGGCGGCTGGGTTACATCCCTCCTACTGAAGCCGAAATGAACTATTACGCTTTGCAATTAGCATCAGAGGAAGCGGCGTAGTATTGCCAAAATTACTCTCTAATAAACTCGGGGTTATTCAGTGCCTGGCAATTTTTGCCCTGCTGGAGCTGCATAATCTTACCGGCTGGCTGTTTTTATTGGCGGTGCCGGCGCTGTATATGCAGGCGCGCTATGTCCTGCACGAGACAGACCCCTCCGGCATCAGACCGATGCTGGAGAAAACCGTCAAATGCGTGCTGATTGTCAATATTCTGTTCGCGCTGGGCCTGCTGCTGGCCTGACGCGGCTGCTTTTCTGACGCGCATCAAGTTCGCCTTTGATGACTTTGGCAACTCTGCTGAGAACGCGATATACTTGCGTCTCCAGTGGCAAACCGACGTAAATCCTATGAAATACGATACCTCAGAATTATGTGACATCTATCAGGAAGACGTGAACGTTGTTGAGCCTCTTTTCACTAATTTTGGCGGCAGAACCTCCTTCGGCGGTCAGATCACGACCGTGAAGTGTTTTGAGGATAACGGTTTGCTTTACGATCTGCTGCAAGAAAACGGCCGCGGCCGCGTCCTGCTGGTGGACGGCGGCGGATCGGTACGGCGGGCGCTTATTGATGCCGAACTGGGCAATCTCGCCGTGCAGAATGAGTGGGAAGGGATCGTGGTTTACGGCGTGGTGCGCCAGGTAGATGACCTGGAAGAGCTGGATCTGGGCATTCAAGCCATGGCCGCCACCCCGGCCGGCGCCGCCAGCGAAGGCATTGGCGAGAGCGATACCCGCGTCAATTTCGGCGGCGTCACCTTCTTTTCCGGCGATCATCTGTATGCTGATAACACCGGCGTTATCCTGTCCGAAGACGCGCTCGATCTGGAATAAGCGCCAGCGCCGCCGTGGACGCAACGCTACCATGGCGACGGCGGCGTCCCGTGGCTGCCCGGTACGCGAGCTCAGGCGGCAGCACCCGCAGTGACGGAATGCCAGGCGCCGAGCTCTGGTGGCAGCACCCGCAGCGACGGGATGACAGGCGGCGAGCTCAGGCGGCAGCACCCGCAGTGACGGGATGCCAGGCGGCGAGCTCAGGCGGCAGCACCCGCAGTGACGGGATGCCAGGCGGCGAGCTCAGGCGGCAGCACCCGCAGTGACGGGATGCCAGGCGGCGAGCTCAGGCGGCAGCGCCCGCAGTGACGGGATGCCAGGCGGCAAGCGCCGCCGGGGTGGTGCAGATAAGGCAGCTTAACGCGACTTGCCTGACACACAAGGCGATGCGCGCACCGCCCGCAGGGAGAACGTCAAGACGTCAGACTTCATCCATCTTGCTCAACAGGCCGCGCAGACGCTCTTGCCATACACTCTGTTCCTGTCTGAGCTGCTCGTTTTCGTTCACCAATGACTCCCGGTTGCCCTGCGCCTGCTGCACTTCCTGGCTCAGGCTGTTGTTCTTTTCTTTCAGCTCTTCGATTTCCATTTGCAAAAGCGTGATGGTATCGATCGCCTGCTGGACTTTCGCTTCCAGTTTCTCAAATACTTCAAATGCCATTTGTTTCCCCTTAAAGACACAAGGCGTCTTGGTCAGTGGTCGCTACACACCCTTGTGTAACTCGAAAAAGCCGACCGCCCAGGCGTGTTGCCGCTGCCCTATGCTGTGACTTAACCCGGATTTTAAGTAGCCTGCCTGCCCGTGTCCATACACATTGTCTCAATTAGGACATTAGACCCCCGCCAACGCCGCCGGTTCGCCCCCATGGCGGGATTTCGCGTCGCCGGCGGCTTTCATTCCGGCCGACGACGGGGGCTTTTATTCCGGCCGGCGACGGTGGCTTTTTTCCGGCCGGCGGCGGTGGCTTGTTTTCCGGCCGGCGGCGGCTTGTTTTCCGGCCGGCGGCGGCGGCGCTTCCGTTTCCCTTTATAATGCACGCCGGGTGCAAATTGGGTACTTAGCGGCGTAAGAAATGGGTGTTTAGGAACCAATTATTAAGCGAGTACGCGCATTTTTATGACACGGCCCACACATTTAACGTTCGATATTTCTCGTTTTTGCTCGTTAACGATAAATTCACATTATAACTACATAAGTTATTACCCTATTCTCAATCAGTGACAGCGGTGTTGCATCAGCCAGGTCCAATACCGCTCAGCCACAGGAACCTTTTATGAGCCAATTAACATCACCGACAATCAAAGGGCAATGCATCGCCGAATTCCTCGGTACAGGACTACTGATTTTCTTCGGTGCCGGCTGCGTCGCCGCCATGAAACTGGCCGGCGCGTCGTTCGGCCAATGGGAGATCAGCATCATCTGGGGTATGGGCGTGGCGATGGCGGTGTACCTCACCGCGGCCGTTTCCGGTGCGCACCTCAGCCCGGCCGTTACTATCGCGCTGTGGCTGTTCGCCAGCTTCGAGCGGCGCAAAGTCCTGCCCTACATCGTGGCGCAAATGCTGGGTGCTTTCTGCGCTGCGGCGCTGGTGTATGGCCTTTACTATAATTTGTTTTTTTATTATGATCAGGAACATCATATGGTTCGCGGCAGCGTCGAAAGTCTGGATCTCGCCGGCATTTTCTCGACCTACCCTAATCCGCATATTTCGGTGGCTCAGGCGTTTCTGGTCGAAATGGTCATTACCGCCATTCTGCTGTGCTTGATTCTGGCGCTGACGGATGACGGCAATGGCATACCGCGCGGGCCCCTGGCGCCGCTGCTGATCGGGATTCTGATTGCGGTGATAGGCGCCTCGATGGGACCGCTGACCGGCTTCGCCCTGAATCCCGCGCGTGATTTCGGCCCGAAAACCTTCGCCTTCCTGGCCGGCTGGGGCAAAGTTGCTTATACCGGCGGCCGGGAGATCCCTTACTTCCTGGTGCCGCTGATTGCGCCGGTGGTCGGAGCCTGTTTGGGCGCCTTCGGTTATCGCGCATTGATAGGGCCACATCTGCCCGGTCAACTGAGCGGTGCAGAGGCCGATGACGTCGCCGTCGCCCAGAGCCGCGCCACGCGTTCCGAGCCCAAAGCCTGATTTCCTTTGTTGAACGTCTAAAATAGCGAGAAATTCTTATGCCATCAGAAAAAAAATATATCGTCGCGCTCGACCAGGGAACCACCAGCTCGCGCGCGATCGTGCTCGATCACGACGCCAACATTGTCAGCGTCTCTCAGCGGGAATTTACTCAAATTTATCCCAAGCCGGGCTGGGTGGAACATGATCCGATGGAAATTTGGGCCAGCCAAAGCTCGACGCTGGTGGAGGTGCTGGCGAAAGCGGATATCCGCTCCGATCAAATTGCCGGCATCGGCATCACCAACCAGCGCGAAACCGCGGTGGTATGGGATAAAGAGAGCGGGAAACCTATCTACAACGCCATCGTGTGGCAGTGCCGCCGTACCGCGGACATCTGCGAGAAGCTGAAACGCGACGGGCTCGAAGAGTATGTGCGCCACACCACGGGCCTGGTTATCGACCCCTATTTTGCCGGGACCAAAGTCAAATGGATCCTTGACCATGTGGACGGCGCTCGCGAGCGCGCCAAGCGCGGCGAATTGCTGTGCGGCACCGTCGACAGCTGGCTCATCTGGAAAATGACCCAGGGACGGGTGCATGTAACCGATTACACCAACGCCTCGCGCACGATGCTGTTCAATATCCATGAACTGGAATGGGACGACCGCCTGCTGGATATCCTCGATATTCCGCGCGCCATGCTGCCCAAAGTGCGGCCTTCGTCGGAAATTTATGGCCAGACCAATATCGGCGGCAAAGGCGGTACCCGTATTCCCATCGCCGGTATTGCGGGCGATCAGCAGGCGGCGCTGTACGGCCAGCTGTGCGTCTCCCCCGGCATGGCGAAGAATACCTACGGCACCGGTTGCTTTTTGCTAATGAATACCGGCACCGAAGCGGTACAGTCGCGCCACGGCCTGCTGACCACCATCGCCTGCGGCCCGCGCGGCGAAGTGAATTATGCGCTGGAGGGGGCGGTCTTCGTCGCCGGCGCCGCCATTCAATGGCTGCGCGATGAGATGAAGCTGATTAACGACGCCACCGACTCGGAATATTTCGCCAGCAAGGTGAAAGACACCAACGGCGTTTACGTGGTGCCGGCCTTTACCGGCCTCGGCGCCCCGTATTGGGATCCCTACGCCCGCGGCGCCATCTTCGGCATTACGCGCGGCGTTAACGCCAACCACATCATCCGCGCGACGCTTGAGTCTATCGCCTTCCAAACCCGCGATCTTATCGAGTCCATGCAGGCGGATTCCGGCGAGCGGCTGAAAGCGTTACGGGTAGATGGCGGCGCGGTGGCCAATAATTTCCTGATGCAGTTCCAGTCCGATATTTTGGGGACCCGCGTCGAACGCCCGGAGGTCCGGGAAGTCACCGCCCTCGGCGCCGCTTATCTGGCGGGCCTGGCGGTCGGTTTCTGGAGCGATCTGGAGGAGGTGCGCAGTAAAGCGGTCATCGAACGCGAGTTCCGCCCCGGAATTGAAACCACGGAGCGTAATTATCGCTATGAGGGCTGGAAAAAAGCGGTGGCGCGCGCGCGGGCCTGGGAAGAGCAGGACAAAGAGTAACGGCCGCCACCGAAGCGTCGCCCCCCGGCGGCGACGGCGGAGTGTGGTAAACTGGCGGCCATTGCATCTCAGGCCGTCAGGAAACCGTCATGAAACGTGAATTAGCCATTGAATTTTCCCGCGTCACCGAAGCCGCCGCCCTGGCCGGGTATAGCTGGCTGGGCCGCGGTGACAAAAACGCCGCGGATAACGCCGCGGTTCAGGCCATGCGCATTGTTCTGAATCAGGTGCCTATCAATGGCCGTATTGTGATAGGCGAAGGCGAGATCGATGAAGCGCCTATGTTGTACATCGGTGAAGCGGTCGGGACCGGCGCCGGCGAGGCGGTAGATATTGCCGTCGATCCTATCGAGGGCACCCGCATGACCGCGCTGGGGCAGGCCAACGCTTTGACAGTGCTGGCCGTGGCCGAGAAAGGCGCGTTTTTGCATGCGCCGGATATGTACATGGAAAAATTGGTGGTCGGCCCGGCGGCCCGGGGCGCTATCGATCTCGCCGCCCCGCTGGAGGATAATTTGCGCGCGGTCGCCAGCCGTCTGGGTAAAACCCTGTCGGAATTAACGGTGTCGCTGCTGGCCAAACCGCGTCATGAGGCCTGCATACAATCCCTGCAGCGGCTTGGAGTGCGGGTCTTCACCTTCCCCGATGGCGACGTTGCGGCGTCAATCCTCACCTGCATGCCCGATAGCGAAGTCGACGTGATGTATGGCATCGGCGGCGCGCCGGAAGGGGTGATCTCCGCTGCGGTAATCCGCGCCATGGATGGCGATATGCAGGGCCGCCTGCTAGCGCGTCATCAGGTGAAAGGCGACAGCAAAGAGAACCGCCTGATAGGCGCGGATGAACTCGCCCGCTGCGCGGAGATGGGTATTGTGGCGAATCAGGTGCTACGACTGGAAGAGATGGCACATAACGATAACGTCATTTTCTCCGCCACCGGCATTACCACAGGGGACTTGCTGAACGGCATCACGCGCAAAGGCAATATTGCCACCACCGAAACCCTGCTTATCCGCGGCAAGAGCCGCACCATTCGCCGCATTACGTCGATTCACTATCTCGATCGCAAGGATGCCGCGCTGCATCCCTTCATTCTCTGAACGCCCACGGGGCGTAGGCCGCGCCCCTCTAGACAACTTCCGGCCCCTGGCGGTGCAGGGTTTGCGCCAGCGGCAGCCAGCACAGCAGGATCAGCATCCCCATGGCGAAAGTGATCATCCCCAGGCTGAACTGGCCTTGCTGCGGCAGCAGCGAAGAAAAGCCGGCAACGGCGCCTGAGCCTATATTTTGCAGGCCGCCGACCAGCGCGCCCGCGGTGCCGGCCAGATAGGGATAAGGCTCCATCGCGCCGGTGGTGGCTAGCGGAAACAGCATGCCGGCGCCGAAGAAGAACAGACCGGCGGGCAAAAGCAGCGTCCAGAGCGTCATGATGCCGAACCAGGCCGGCAGCCACATCAATACCCCCGCCAGCAGGCAGCTCATTACCGCCCGCCACATCAGCGCGCTGAACGGCTTGATTGCGCGCCCCGCATACCAGGCGCCCAGAAACGTGCCCGGCAGCGGCAGGATGAATAACAGGCTGACCTCCCGGCCCGTCAGCCCCATGCTGCCCAACAGCACGCCGCTGCTGGCCTCGAACGCGACAATTCCCGACAGTCCGCCGACCAGCATCAGCAGATAGTGATTGAATACCTTTTCGCTTAACAGGCGCTTAAAACCGAGACTTCGACCGCTGCCGACCGGGCGCAGCGGACGCGTCTCCGGTAAACGCCCCCAGACCAGCAGACTGACGCTGCAGCTCAGCAGCAGCAGGAACGCGAAGCACGCGCGCCAACCCAGCCAGTCGGCAAGAACGCCGCCTATCAGCGGCGCTAGCAGGGGGCTTATCAAAATGCCCATATTGAGCAGCCCGTTAGCCCGCCGCAGCGAGCGGCCATCGCAGATGTCCCGCGGCAGCGTGCGCGCCATCACGCCGCCAACGCCGGTGCCGATGCCCTGGATACCACAGGCAATTGTCATCATCGACAGCGATTGGCTTAGCATGGCCAGCATCGTTCCCAGGCAGAAGATCGCCATTCCGCTCAAGATGACCGGCCGGCGCCCCACCTGATCGGAAAGCGGACCGTAAACAAGCTGCGAACCGCCATAGCACAGGAGGTAGGCGGCCATCAGCCCCTGTATCGCCCCTTCGCGCACCATGAGATCGCGGGCGATAAGAGGAATGCCGGGTACATAAATGGTTTGCGCCATCTGTCCGACGGCCACCAGGGTAATTAATAACATCAACACGGACAACGCACGCGGGTTCATCATAGATATTACTTAGATAGCTTATTAATTCTGTGCATTGCTTGTTGATAGTGATATATACAGAATAATGGTGGATTTTCAGACATAAATACCACACTCAAGTTGTAAGTCCAGTTAATATCTTCATTATCCCGACCATTGCACTGTAATGTCCGGTGAACGGAAGGTAAATTATTCTGTACGCGCTCCCTGTGGAGCGTTTACCTCGCCGCGGACTGGATGCGTTACCGAAATTAGCTGATAATGGCACGTCCGCAGAGGGGGGTTGAACGCCGACGTGTTCTGAAGGACAATTTTCAGCCGCTGTGACAGAGTGGATAAACGCATGTCGACCGGGGAATGACCGGCAGGATCAAGGGGAGTTAACTACTATGGCTGAATGGGTAACGGGTAACGTGGTGCAGGTGAAGCACTGGACGGACAGTCTCTTTAGTCTCATCGTCCATGCGCCTGTCGACCCTTTTACCGCCGGACAATTCGCCAAGCTGGGTCTGGAAATCAACGGCGAAAAGGTTCAGCGCGCCTATTCCTATGTCAACGCGCCGCGAAATAACAACCTGGAGTTTTACCTGGTGACCGTACCGGAGGGTAAACTTAGCCCGCCGCTGCATAGGCTGCAACCCGGCGATAATCTGATGGTGACCAAGGAAGCGGCGGGTTTCTTCGTGCTGGACGAGATCCCGCCTTGTGACAATTTGTGGATGCTGGCGACGGGTACCGCATTAGGTCCCTATTTATCGATTCTTGAGCAAGGCGAAGGGCTTGAACGTTTTAACAAGATTATTCTGGTGCACGCGGCGCGCTTTGCTCAGGATCTGAGTTATCTGCCGCAGATGCTGGAACTGCAGCAGCGCTATAACGGTAAGCTGCGCGTCCAAACGGTGGTCAGCCGCGAACAGGTTCCCGGGTCGCTCACCGGACGCGTTCCTGCCCTTATCGCCGACGGCTCGCTGGAAGCGGCGGTGGACCTGCGGCTGGAAGCCGAAAACAGCCACGTCATGCTGTGCGGTAACCCGCAAATGGTGCGCGACACGCAGCAGCTGTTGAAAGACAGCCGCGGCATGCGCAAACATTTCAAGCGCAAGCCGGGCCATATGACCAGCGAGCATTACTGGTAATGGTGGCGACGGAGATAAAGGCCTGCAGGCCGCGGTCCCGCCGGTCCGCCTGGCGGCTGGCGCTGCTGTGCGCGATGGCCATCGTCCCCACCGCCCACGGGGGAGAGGCGCCTGCTGCAGTGCATCGCCATCCCCCCGTTGCGGCTGCCAGCGCGCCGCCCCCGGCCGCCAGCGGTAGCGCTGCGCCGCCCGCCACAGACGCCAGCCACAGCGCTTCCCCTGCGCCCCCGGCAAGCGCACCCTCTGCCGCCAACGGCATCGCCGGGCCGCCGGCGCCAAACGGCACAGCCCCGACCGCCCCTTATCTGCATAGGTATCTACACATTTATCGTGATACCTGTTATTACTTTGCAGAATGATTTCAACCTATCTGTTGGCGGGATTGACTCTCGCCTTACCCGCCGATATCAGACGCTGGTTAAACAGCATATGAC
>NZ_FRDB01000092.1 GCF_900143145.1 Candidatus Sodalis sp. SoCistrobi | reverse complement strand
CGGCGACTCCTACGATAATGCGATGGCAGAGAGTATCAACGGGTTGTACAAAACGGAGGTTATCCACCGCGGGAGCTGGAAAAACCGGACGGAAGTGGAGTTGGCCACGCTGGACTGGGTGGACTGGTACAACAACAGAAGGCTGCTCGGGCGGCTGGGTTACATCCCTCCTACTGAAGCCGAAATGAACTATTACGCTTTGCAATTAGCATCAGAGGAAGCGGCGTAGTATTGCCAAAATTACTCTCTAATAAACTCGGGGTTATTCACTCTACGCGCATGCCGCTCACCAAAGCCGGAAAACACACGCTTTGACGCTCGTCATCCCATTGCTCCAAATCGGGAAAATGGATCGCCTGGTTCATGCACTCAGCTCCGCGCGCAACGTTTCCAGCACTGGCAACACCGAGGGTAGAACGCCATGCCACAGTAAGAAAGACGAGGCCGCCTGGCCCACCAGCATACCGAGCCCATCGGCGCAGCTCAGCGCGCCATGCCGGCGGCCCCAGGTAATGAACGGCGTGTCGCCTTGTTGATAATACATGTCGTAACAACAGACCGATGATGTAATGAGCGATGCCGGCAGCGGCGGGATACTACCTTGCACACCCGTGGATGTCGCATTAATAATCAGATCGTAATCCGGCGTGTCCAGGCGCTCTAGCGGCAGCGCGCTAATATCGCCCATAGAGTGGTAAAACCCGACCAGCTCCTGCGCGCGCGGGAAAGTGCGGTTAGTCAGCACCACTTTGCAGCCGTAGGCCAGCAGCGGCAGGATCACCCCCCGCGCCGCGCCGCCGGCCCCTACTAACAGAACACGGCTATCCTGGCGCAGTAGGTTGAGACGCTGTAAATCGCTGACCAGACCAATGCCGTCGGTGTTGTCCCCCAGCAAAGAGCCGTCCGGCTGTTGCTTGATGGTATTCACCGCCCCGGCCATAGCACCCCGCTCGGTGAGTTGATCGCACAGCGAGAAGGCACGCTCTTTAAACGGCAGGGTGATATTCGCCCCCAAACCGCCCGTGTCGAAAAACTGCCGCAGCGTTTGCTCAAAGCCCTCCAGCGGCGCCAGTACCCGGCCATAGGGATGGGTAATACCGGTTTCGGCGGCAAATAGCGCATGGATGCGCGGCGAACGACTATGGTTAATCGGATTACCAAAAACGGCAAAGGTCTCCATGGTGTCACTCCGGTTGTAATCAGCCCTGACGAATCAATTCGCCGCTCAGAGCATCGCGAATTTCGGAGGGGTTGAGTCGTCCTTCCACCGCCTCGTCCAATACCGGGAAAGCGGCGCCCAATTGCTCACGCACTTCATTGGCGCTACGCGCCGGCGGTTGACCGGTCAGATTAGCGCTGGTGGACACCAGAGGCTTACCGAACGCAAGACAAAGCCGTCGTACGGGTTCAAAGGCGCAGACACGCACCGCCAGGTATGCATATTGCCCTGTAAGCCAGCGCGGGGTAGCCGGACGTGCCGGTATCACCCACGTCACGGGACCGGGCCAGCTGGCGAAGATCCGCGCCCGTGCAGCATCGTTTAATGCGTCGTCGTCGATATAATCCATTAACTGGGCATAATCAGCAGCGACCAGAATCAACCCTTTTTGCCACGGGCGCTGTTTTAACGCCAATAGCGCCTGGACCGCGCTTTCGCTGTCCGGGTCGCAGCCCAACCCGAAAACGGCCTCCGTCGGATAAGCAATAACCTGCTGCTGACGCAGCGCCTTGACCAGACTCGTCAGGTCCGGCGAGCGGGATTCATTCATCATCGTCGTTTGTCGCTACCGCCCGGCCGCAATTCTTATCAGCGCAAAACCGCTTGATGCCGCGGGCGGTGTTTTTCGCCATCAATAACGGGAAATGGCAATACTCGCATTCTCCCGCCACAGGTTGATTATTCAAGGCATATTTACAGGCGGGATACCGATCGCAAGCGTAAAAACTTTTGCCAAAACGTGAGGTGCGCTGCACCAGTTTACCGGAACGGCACTCGGGACAGGTAAATGCCGTGGTGTCGGCCACCGCCGTAGGTGCAATGTAATCGCATTGGGGATAATTAGAGCAGCCGATAAACATACCAAAGCGCCCCTGGCGCAAAACCAACGTAGACTGACAGGCCGGGCAAAGCTGCCCTTCAAGCACTTTTACCACATGTCCGTCGCCGTGGGACTTCAGCGGACGAATATAGACACATTGCGGGTAATGAGAGCAGCCCAGAAAGGGGCCGTGCTGGCCGGAGCGAATAACAAGCTCTGCCCCGCATTCGGGGCAGGACTCCGTGTGCTTCGCGGCAAAAAGCGCAGCTTTGGTCATAACGTTAATTCATCTTTAAAGCATCAATGCAGACGCTGTTCGTCTTCTTCAAAAACCAAATCTTCCATTTGCTGATAGGCATTTTCGCAACCGGGAATATTGAACAGCACCATAAGAATAACCCACTTCAGATCTTCCAGATCAAATTCCGCCGCGTCCAGTGCCATCACACGATCGATGACCATCTCACGGGTTTCAAGGTTTAACACCTGAATCTGTTCGAGAAATAACAAGAAACCGCGACAGTCGGTATCCAGGAACTGACTTTCTTCATCAGTATAGATTCGCATGGCAAGCGGATCGGCATTCAGCGCATAAGCTCTGCCCGTTCCATCCTGCAAATCAGCCAATTTCTCCAGCCAGTTTAACGCATTATAAATATCGTCCTGATGAAAGCCCACCCGGGTAAGGTCATCGGTCAATTTATCCTGATCCACGCGCATTTCGACTTCATTGTGGATGTAGGTTTCAAACAAATACATTAGTACGTCGAACATGGCCTGCCCTCCTTAATCGGACATAGCCGCCGGGTACAACTGCGATCCATCCTGCTAACTCCAGTTCGAGCAGTTTCACCACCACCTCTGGCACAGGTTGGCCGGCACGTTCAGCGACGACGTCAACAGGTGTAACCTCATCCCCTACGTTAGCCAACACATCGGCAAATGGCAATTTAACTTCGCATTCTGGTGCAGAAATAATTTCCGTCTTGTTCGGCGCCAACCATTTCAAGTCACCGCATAGCTGCTCGAATATCTCCTCCGGTCGGGTAATAAGTGTCGCGCCCTGACGGATAAGCCAGTGGGTGCCGTCACTGGAAGGGCTGCCCAGCGGGCCGGGCAAAGCGAACACCTCCCGTCCCTGATCCAGCGCACAACGCGCCGTGACCAGCGAACCGCTTTTCATTGCCGCCTCGACCACCAGCACACCCAGGCTCAAACCGCTAATCAAACGATTACGAAAAGGAAAATGCATCGCCAGCGGCGGCGCAAAAGGCAAAAATTCCGAAACCAGCGCACCGTGTTGCACGACAATATCGGCGGCCAACCGACGGTGCTGGCGGGGATAGCCGTAACCGATCCCACAGCCCAGGACCGCCACGGTCTTTCCGCCGGCGGCCAGCGCCGCACGGTGACAAACGCCATCAATACCCAGCGCCAGACCGCTGGTGATGGTCAGCCCGGCAGCCGACAGTTGGCCGGCGAAGCAGTCGCCCCATTGTTTACCGTACAGACTGTATTGCCGACTGCCGACCATTGCCAGTTGCCGCGTTTCCAGGCAGGCCGGATCCCCGGCGACAAAAAGCGCCGGCGGCGGGCAGTCGAGAGTGGCTAGCCGACATGGATAGCGCGGATCGGTGATGGCAAGCACATGATGGCCCGGTTGTGCCAGCCAGCGGCGCGCGGCCGCCAATTCCCCCGACGGGCAATGTTGGTAACGCTGGTGCTGTCGCGGGGTTAGAACCGCCTTTAATAACGTTTGCGTGTCCGAGGGGGCCGAATCCGCCGTTTTGGTTAAATATGCCTTGATCCGGGCCCCGTTCACCCCCTTTACCGCCGCCATGCGCAGCCACATTTCGTTTGATGGCATTTCCCCTCCTTCCCTTCCCTGGCGAACGGCCGGCGCCGGGACATTTCCTGTCCAATGCTGTCAATCAGTCCCGGAAATGTCTAGAATAAGGGTAAATATCGATTTCATACTCAGATGCAGATTCAAACCACTATGTCATTATTGCAGGTATTACATTATCCCGATGGGCGACTGCGCAAAGTCGCCAAACCCGTCGTTGATGTTAATGACGCCGTCCGCCGCATCGTGGATGATATGTTTGAAACTATGTACGCCGAAGAAGGTATCGGCCTGGCCGCCACCCAGGTCGATATCCACCAGCGGATCATCGTGATCGATGTCTCTGAAAGCCGCGATCAGCGCCTGGTGCTGATTAATCCCGAACTCCTGGAGCAAAGCGGCGAGGCAGGCATTGATGAAGGCTGCCTGTCGATCCCCGATCAACGTGGCTTTGTTCCTCGGGCCGAAAAGGTGAAGGTGCGGGCGCTGGATCGCGACGGTACCCGTTTCGAGCTTGAGGCGGATGATCTGCTGGCGATCTGTATTCAGCATGAGATGGATCATCTGGTTGGCAAGCTGTTTGTCGATTACCTCTCGCCGCTAAAACGTCAGCGCATTCGTCAAAAAATGGAAAAACTGGCGCGCATGACCGCGCGGGCGGAAAAGTAACCCATCGCCATAGGAAATATCGTGTCCGACTCTTTACGAATCCTGTTCGCCGGTACGCCGGATTTTGCCGCGCGTCATCTGGACGCATTGATTAGTGCCAAACAGCAGGTGGTCGGTGTGTTCACCCAGCCGGATCGGCCCGCAGGCCGTGGCAACCGCCTGACCCCCAGTCCGGTGAAGCAATTGGCTGAGCGGCATGATCTGCCGGTGTTTCAGCCCGTTTCGCTGCGCAAACCCGAGGGTCAACGGAGCGTGGCGGCGCTGAAGGCGGATATCATGGTGGTCGTGGCCTACGGCCTGATCCTCCCCCAGGTCGTGTTGGACCTGCCGCGGCTCGGCTGTATCAATGTGCATGGTTCGCTGCTGCCGCGCTGGCGTGGAGCAGCGCCGATCCAGCGAGCATTATGGGCCGGCGACGATCGCACAGGCGTGACGATTATGCAGATGGATGCCGGCCTCGATACCGGCGCCATGCTGCATAAGGCCGTGTGCGCTATCCAGCCTGACGATACCAGCGCCTCGTTGTATGACAAACTGGCGCAAATCGGGCCCGATGCTCTCTTGTCGACGCTGACCCAGATCGCTGCAGGCCGCGCCGCAGCAGTGCCGCAAGATAACGCGCTCGCCACCTACGCGGAAAAACTCAGCAAGGAAGAAGCCCGGCTCGACTGGCGTCTTCCCGCGGCGCAGCTTGAGCGTTGCATCCGTGCCTTCAATCCCTGGCCCATCAGCTATTTTCCGCTGGCGGAACAGCCGATTAAAGTTTGGGCCGCCAGCGTTGATGACGGGCAGACGTCTTCACAGGCGCCCGGTACGATACTGGCCGCCGACAAGGCCGGCATCCACGTCGCCACCGGCGACGGTGTATTGACGCTGACGCAGTTGCAGCCGGCGGGTAAAAAAGCGATGTCGGTTCAGGATTTGCTCAATTCACGCCGTGAATGGTTTATTCCCGGCACACTTCTGGATTAATCTTCACCTGCAGGGTGAACCGGCGGCTTCGTCCATCGGTTATAAAGCGAGCGCCCCACGGCCCGGTCAGCTATGAAAACACAGTATAATCTCCGCGTTATCGCCGCCAGAGCGGTGGCGCAGGTGTTGGATCAGGGTCAGTCCCTTGGCGCCCTGTTACCCCCGCTGCAGGCTCCTTTGAGCGAGAAGGACCGCGCGCTGCTGCAGGAGCTGTGCTTCGGCATTATGCGCGTCCTGCCGCAGTTGGAATGGCTACTGCGTCAATTAATGGCAAAGCCGCTGACCGGGAAACAACGCCCGGTACATTATTTGCTAATGGTTGGCCTGTATCAGTTGATATACACCCGCATTCCTCCGCATGCCGCGCTGGCTGAGACGGTTGAGGGCGCGGTGGCGATGAAACGGCCACAGCTCAAGGGGTTGATTAACGGCGTGTTGCGCCAGTTTCAGCGCCAACAGCCAGCCTTGTTGGCCGACGCCGAGCGGCAGGATATCCGCCATCTGCACCCCTCCTGGTTGCAAAAACGGATCCTGGCCGCCTGGCCGGCGCAATATGCACAGATCATCGACGCCAACAATCAACGGCCGCCGATGTGGTTGCGAGTCAATCGGCTGCACCACAGCCGTGACGCCTATCTGGCACTGCTGGCCGATGCGGAGATCGCCGCCGTCGCGCACCCGCAATTGCCGGACGCCATCAGGCTGGAAACGCCGTGCAACGTCGGCCGCCTGCCCGGCTTCGATCGGGGCTGGGTAACGGTGCAAGATGCTTCGGCACAGGACTGCGCCTTGCTGCTTGCGCCCCGGGACGGCGAGACTATCCTTGATTTATGCGCCGCGCCCGGCGGCAAGACCACCCATATACTTGAAATCGCGCCCGCGGCGCGGGTTATGGCGGTGGATGTGGATGCGCAGCGCGCGGCTCGCATCCATGACAATCTACAGCGTCTTGGCATGCAGGCGGAGGTGACGATTGGCGACGGACGCACGCCGGACGATTGGCGCAACGGCACGCTTTTCGATCGCATCCTGCTGGACGCCCCCTGCTCGGCGACCGGCGTCATACGTCGTCATCCAGATATCAAATGGCTGCGCCGCGACGGCGACATTGCCGAGCTAGCCGAATTGCAGCGGCAGATCCTGTACGCCGCCTGGCGAGTCCTGAAGCCCGGCGGCACATTGCTGTATGCCACCTGTTCGATTTTGCCGGAAGAGAACCGCGGGCAAATTGCCGCGTTCCTCGCCGACCACCCCGACGCCCTGCTGCAGGAAACAGGTGATGCCGCCGCACCTGGCCTGCAATGTTTGCCGTCGCCGACCTCGGGCGATGGTTTCTTTTACGCTAAGATGATAAAAGAGACACAGGCCTGCTGATGCCAGATGATAAACGGTAAGCACACCGATTAACGGCGCAGATGATAACGGCAAGCGCACCAGTTAACGGCGCAGATGATAACGGCAAGCGCACCGATTACGGCGCAGATGATAACGGTAAGCCAACCGATTAGCGGCGCAGATAATAAACCGTAAGTGCACCGATTAACGGCGCAGAACTAAACGGTAAGCGCACCCGCTGCGGGTGCGCCTGGCTGAACACAACGGGTCCTCTATGAAAATCATCATTCTTGGTGCAGGGCAGGTCGGCGGTACATTGGCGGAAAACCTGGTGGGTGAGAATAATGACATCACCATCGTCGATACCAATCCTGACCAGTTGCGCCAACTGCAGGATAAATTCGACCTGCGAGCGATCCAGGGACACGGATCGCATCCGCGGGTTCTGCGCGATGCCGGGGCGGAGGATGCCGATATGCTGGTGGCGGTTACCAACTCCGATGAAACCAATATGATTGCCTGTCAGATAGCCTATACACTTTTCAAAACGCCAAACCGCATCGCCCGCATCCGCTCCCATGATTATGTCCGCGAAGCGGAGCGGCTGTTTTCCCCCGAAGCGGTGCCTATTGATCATTTGATTTCCCCAGAGCAGCTGGTCACCGACAACATCTACAAGCTGATTGAATATCCTGGGGCGCTGCAGGTAGTCAATTTTGCGGAAAGCAAAGTTAGTCTGGTGGCGGTAAAGGCCTATTATGGCGGGCCGCTGGTGGGTAATGCCCTTTCTTCGCTACGCGAGCATATGCCGCATATCGAAACCCGTGTCGCGGCAATATTTCGTCAGGACCGGTCGATTCGTCCGCAGGGTTCGACCATTATCGAGGCGGGCGACGAGGTGTTTTTTGTTGTTGCCTCACAGCATATTCGCGCGGTAATGAGTGAAATGCAGCGGCTGGAAAAACCCTATAAGCGCATCATGATCGTCGGCGGCGGCAATATCGGCGCCGGTCTGGCTTATCGGCTGGAAAAAGATTACAGCGTGAAGTTGATAGAGCGTGATCAGGAACGCGCCGCGGAACTGGCGGAAAGGCTGCATGACACCATCGTGTTTTACGGCGATGCCTCAGATCAAGAGCTGCTGGCGCAGGAGCACATAGAGCAGATTGACGTTTTTATCGCCATTACCAACGACGATGAAGCCAATATCATGTCCGCCATGCTGGCCAAACGCATGGGCGCGAAAAAAGTGTTGGTACTTATCCAACGGCGCGCCTATGTGGATCTAGTGCAGGGCAGCGTGATTGATATCGCCATTTCCCCGCAACAGGCCACGATTTCAGCGCTACTCGGGCACGTGCGCAAAGCGGATATCGTCAGCGTTTCCTCGCTGCGGCGCGGGGTGGCGGAGGCGATTGAGGCCATCGCCCACGGCGATGAAAGTACCTCCCGCGTGGTCGGCCGCCTTATCGATGCCATCAAGCTGCCGCCTGGTACCATTATCGGCGCCATTGTGCGCGGCGACGAAGTGATTATCGCTAACCGCAACAGCCGCATCGCGCAGGGCGACCATGTGATCATGTTCCTGACCGACAAAAAGTTTGTCAGCGATGTGGAAAGGCTGTTCCAACCCAGCCCCTTTTTCCTCTAAGCGTCAGTAAGCAGCCGACCTATTCGGAAAAATACCCGCTGGTAAATCATTCATCCTTTGTTAGACTTAGTTCATTCAAAAATGATGGAGCAAGCCTATGAGTTTCTTACAAGAATTCCGCAAATTCGCGATGCGTGGCAATGTGGTCGACCTGGCGATCGGTATTATCATCGGTGCCGCTTTCGGCAAAATCGTCTCATCTTTAGTGGCCAACGTCATTATGCCGCCGCTGGGGTTACTGATCGGCGGGATTGATTTTAAGCAATTCAGTTGGGTGTTAAAGCCGGCGCAAGGCGACACGCCGGCGGTGGTGATGGAATACGGGATTTTCCTGCAAAATATCTTTGATTTCATCATCGTAGCCTTTGCCGTGTTCTGTATCATCAACCTGATAAACCGAGTGCGGAAGAGACACTGCTTACCGAGATCTCCTGAAACAGCAGAACAATGCTGTAGCGCCGGGTACAACGACGATAAGCGGCCAGACGCCGCCGCCTAAACTTTAAATCATTGAACGGCTTTTAGCGGGCAACCTTTATCCGCCAGGGCCCGAAAGTGAAAAAGAAAACCAGTGGCAATCGTACCGATGATGCGTTTGCCACTGGCCTCCCAGTTCCCTTTTGATTTCTGCTTACGGCTGTAACTGCCCTTACCCTTCTTGTTTTTTTCCCGCCGTTGACGAAACAGCGGATCGTGCAGCAGTGCCGCAAGCGCATTGTCTTGAATCGTGCCTTTGGTGTGGCGGTAGTTATCGTCCATCGTCATTCTCTTGTGAGTTAGAAAAAATAATTCAACGTTATTTGCGTTATCTGCGCCCAGATCGGCTAAATCGCGCACGCAGTTGTTGCTGATAATGTTGATGTAAAAAGTCGGTGCTAACGCCGGCCAGACGCAGCTTCAGCTCCAGCAGCCGTAGCCGTAGCCGTAGCCGTAGCCGGGCGTCCAGAGGCGCAAAACGAGGGTCATCCTCGCACAGCGTCTTGAGCAAATCCGCCAGTTGCAGGGCTTCTTTACGATCCTGCAGTTCCGCCGGCAGGTAGCCTGCGTTTTTGAGTAGCCGGTATCCGGTCCGCAGCTCTGCCGGCACGGCGCTGTCGTCATCCAGCCGCAGCGGCTTGCCATAGCCGGGCAGTGCAGTGAACTGTCCCGCCTGCTGCGCTTGCAGTATATGACGTTCGGCCCAGTCGTCAACAATGCCCATGCTTGTACCTTAGTTAAGTTGGCGCGACGATATGACTGTCGCCAAACGTCAGCACGTTAGACCCATGACGAATTATAGCGGAGTCATTTTACGCAAAAAACCCCTGCAACACTACCCGACTGCCAATACGCCACGCGCTGGCACGCTGCGCGCGGTCACCCTAAAATGCCGCCAATCCCTTGTCTTGTTAGCCAATTGGCCGTTTTGGCTCTTAATCTCAAAGCCCTTTATTACGCGGTTGCGGCAGTAACCTATATCAGCACTTTTATCCTCAGCGCGGCGCCTGTTTAGCTCTGTCAATGTATGCAACATATTTTTACATTGGTAATGTAAATAAGTATATTTCTCATTTATTTTATCAATATTAATTACAAGCCAAATAATTTCACATAATTCTGGCTTAGTATCACCTTGATGCCGAACGACGATAACAAATGAGATAGGAGATGTAATGTTTGCCGCCAATGATTCATCAGTGGGGCGCGGTCCATCGTTCCTGGCCGCCGCCATTGCCTTGGCATTGATGCCTGGCGCCGCCTTTGCCGCCACCACTGCGACCGATAGCACCGATGACACCATCGTAGTAAAGGGAACCGCAGACGCCGGTGCGGCGACGGACAGCCAGAATCAAGATTACAGCGTGCCCACCACCACCAGCGGCACGAAAATGCCCATGGTGTTGCGCGATATCCCGCAATCGGTCAGCATTATCAGCCAGCAGCGTATGGAGGATCAGCAACTCCAGTCGCTAGGTGATGTGATGACCTACACCACCGGAATTAGCAGAAATCTGTCTGGCTCGGATCGCGATCTTTATTATTCACGCGGTTTTCTCATCGACAACTATATGGTCGATGGCATTCCCACCTATTTCGAGTCACGCTGGAATTTGGGTGATTCTTCAACCGATACCGCACTGTATGATCGGGTAGAAGTGGTGCGGGGCGCAAATGGGTTGATGACGGGGACGGGCAATCCCTCTGCGTCGATCTGAATCACCCCGGATAAATTAGAGTCTATACTTTAAAAGTGGAGGTCTCTATGACAACGACCAAACGTTACTCTCCGGAAGTCCGTGAACGGGCAGTTAATCTAGTGCTGGAAACTCAGCATGAGCA
>NZ_FRDB01000272.1 GCF_900143145.1 Candidatus Sodalis sp. SoCistrobi | reverse complement strand
AAGGAGGTAAAGTAGGCATCTGCGCGGCAATGCGAAAATTACTCCAATTAGCTTATGGTGTCTTAAAATCTGGAATACCCTTCGATGAAAATATAGCTCTTGCATCATGATGAGCAAGACGGTATCTGACGTGCCAGGCAAGCCGGGATTTCAAATAGTCGGGACCGTCGAAATCGGGAAAGCCCTGGGACAGGTTAATCGCCTGGTGGCGTTGCGCTAGCGCACTCATCCGGGTGAAGATGGTGGTGCCCAGCGCCGGCAGTTTACTTTGTGGGACAAGCGGGGTACTCATGGCTCATATGACTCCTGATAGCCGGGTTTTGCGCCAATATAACATGCTGGCTATAATTGACAATCAAGACGTGTAGACGGCCAAATGCCCAACGCGCGCTTGGTCAAAATTATTGAAGAGCGTCAACAAAACTATTCAGTGACAATCACCGTCGAAAGCCTTCATGATGATGGTCCTTTCGGCAATATGACGGATACTATTGGCATGATTACGATGAAAAAGACGTTGTTACCGCTGGCTACCGGGCTGCTGCTCGCTTCAGGTTTCGCCCAGGCAAAAACGGAAACCTACCATCTGGATCCCAGTCATACTTCGCTGGTGTTCTCGTGGAATCACTTCGGTTTTTCCAACCCCACCGCCGATTTCTCTGATATTACCGGTACCATTGTGCTGGACGATGCGGCAATCGAGAATGCCAAAGTGGATGTCACTATTCCGGTCAAAACCGTGGATACCCATGTGCAGGCGTTAACGGATGAATTCAAAGGCGAGAAGTATTTTGATCAGAAGCAGTTCCCCAATGCGACGTTTCATAGCACCAAAATCGTCAGCAAGGGCGATAAGCGTTATCAGGTTTATGGCAACCTGACGATCAAGGGCATCAGCCGCCCGGTGATCCTGGATGCGGTACTGAACAAGCAGGGCGAGCACCCCATGGCTAAAAAAGCCACCGTGGGTTTCAATGCCACCACGACCATCAAACGTTCCGAGTTTAAAATGGGGCAGTTCGTGCCCAACGTGAGCGATGATGTCACCATCAGCATTTCGACAGAAGCGCTGGCGAAATAATTCCCCGCGTGACCCTGCCGCTCAGCCGGCGGGACCCTGTCGCTCAGCCGGCGGGACCCTGTCGCTCAGCCGGCGGGACCCTGTCGCTCAGCCGGCGGGACCCTGTCGCTCAGCTGGCGGGACCTTGCCGCTCAGCCGGCGGGACCTTGTCGCTCAGCCGGCGGTACCTTGTCGCCCATGCCGGCGTGATCCTGCCGCCCGTCCGGCGCTTCTCCACCGCCCTGCCTCCTCGTGACGCGGGGCTTTTTTTCTTAGCCCCGGGCATCGTCGCCCGCCGAAAATCGGGCAATCCAGGCTGCGGCAAAGACCAAAACGGTGCGGCCGGCTGGGTTGCCGTCTAGGGTGATACTGGCATCAGCGTTGTTTGCCGCCGCGCCCGGCGTTGAAGCGTACAGTTGCGTCCAGCGTAGAATGCTGCCGCCGCGCCAGCGTGGAATCGGGCCACGGTGCCCGGTGCGGGATCCGGCCGCCGCGTTTAGCGCGGAATGCCGCCGCCACGCCTGCCGTCGCTCTGGCACGGAATGCACCAGAAGCACGACCTGTTATTGTCGCCTTATGCGCCGCGGCCATGTCCTCTCGGCACCATTATGCTGTAAAATTATCAACAGACTTATTATATGCCCATTTTATGAGATAGCGCAAACCGCCCTCGGGCCGGCGCTTCTCGCGGTACGGGCATTCCGGTAAACTGCTGCCGGAAAATATCATTTATCGCCAGCCTTGATTGAGGGACGACCCCATGTATCAGGATTTGATCCGCAACGAACTTAACGAAGCCCAGCAAACGCTGCAAAACTTCCTCAGCGATGAGCGCCATATTCAGTCTATCGAAGACGCGGCCACACTTATCGCCGACACCTTCAAAGCCGGTGGAAAAGTGCTCTCCTGCGGTAACGGCGGCTCACATTGCGACGCGATGCATTTCGCCGAAGAATTGACCGGCCGCTATCGCGAGAATCGCCCGGGTTATCCCGCTATCGCCATCTCCGATCCCAGCCATCTGTCCTGCGTGAGCAATGATTTCGGCTATGAGCAGGTTTTTTCACGCTACGTAGAAGCGGTGGGCAACAAGGGCGATGTGCTGGTCGGCATTTCAACCTCTGGCAACTCGGCGAACATTATCCGCGCCATTGATGCCGCGCGCGCCAAAGGCATGCGGGTTATTGTCCTTACCGGCAAAGAGGGCGGCAAAATGGCCGGCACTGCCGATGTGGAAATTCGCGTGCCGCATTTCGGCTATGCCGACCGTATTCAGGAAATCCATATCAAGGCTATCCATATCTTGATACTGCTTATCGAGAAAGAAATGGCGGCGCAGGGATAACCCGGATCGGCAGGGGAGCGACAGGAGAGGGGCATGTGTGAATTACTCGGCATGAGCGCCAATGTACCTACGGATATTTGTTTTAGTTTTTCCGGCCTGGTGCAGCGCGGCGGTGGAACCGGACCGCACAAAGACGGCTGGGGAATCACCTTCTATGAAGGGCTGGGCTGTCGCACGTTCAAGGATCCGCTGCCCAGCATCGACTCGCCCATCGCCCGGCTGGTGCAGGACTATCCGATCAAATCCTGCGCGGTGGTCTCCCACATCCGTCAGGCCAATCGCGGTAGAGTGGCGCTGGAAAACACCCATCCTTTCACCCGCGAACTCTGGGGACGCCACTGGACCTTTGCCCATAACGGCCAATTGCGTGGCTACCGAACGCTGCAAACCGGCAATTTCCGCCCGGTGGGGCAAACGGACAGCGAGCAGGCGTTTTGTTGGTTATTGGCGCGCCTGGCGGAACGCTACCCGCACACGCCGCGCCACTGGCCGTCGGTGTTCCGCTATATCGACGAGTTGGCGGATACGCTGCGACAAAAAGGCATATTCAATATGCTGCTATCCGATGGCTGCTACGTAATTGTAGCGATGCAAAATATTCTGGACTAATTTGCAAACAATTCTGGACTCCCTTAAACCCTAAAAAATAGCTATTTTGGACAGTCCGGAATTGGTTACAAAATCTATAGCTAAGGTAGACGTCAATGTAGCTATCGTATCTGTTAAGTTATGCAGCGAGAGATTTCTGCTCCCGATTTAGCCAAACTTCGTCCTGACAGCTCCGGTTCCGTGTTTGACCTGACCACAGGTTAGATTACGGATGAATCACCCCGGATAAATTAGAGTCTATACTTTAAAAGTGGAGGTCTCTATGACAACGACCAAACGTTACTCTCCGGAAGTCCGTGAACGGGCAGTTAATCTAGTGCTGGAAACTCAGCATGAGCA
>NZ_FRDB01000104.1 GCF_900143145.1 Candidatus Sodalis sp. SoCistrobi | reverse complement strand
TTCATGGCGGAGCGGCCCAATCAGCTTTGGGTGGCGGACTTCACCTACGTCAGAACGGCGCAGGGCTTCGTTTATGTGGCCTTTATCGTCGATGTGTTCGCCGGCGTTATCGTCGGCTGGCGGGTCTCAACGTCGATGGAGACATCTCTGGTGCTGGATGCGCTGGAGCAGGCGCTTTGGGCTCGTCGCCCAGGGAAAGGGGTGATCCATCACTCAGACCGAGGCTCACAATATGTTTCATTAGCGTATTCAAAGCGTCTGAAGGATGCTGAAATCCTGGCGTCAGTTGGCACTACCGGCGACTCCTACGATAATGCGATGGCAGAGAGTATCAACGGGTTGTACAAAACGGAGGTTATCCACCGCGGGAGCTGGAAAAACCGGACGGAAGTGGAGTTGGCCACGCTGGACTGGGTGGACTGGTACAACAACAGAAGGCTGCTCGGGCGGCTGGGTTACATCCCTCCTACTGAAGCCGAAATGAACTATTACGCTTTGCAATTAGCATCAGAGGAAGCGGCGTAGTATTGCCAAAATTACTCTCTAATAAACTCGGGGTTATTCACAACGCGCCGTTAGCGGTGACGTTCGCGCAGGCGGCCGATCACCCGGCTTAGATCCAACTCCTGATCCTGCAATAGCACCAGCAGATGATAAAGCAGATCCGCCGCCTCGTTGGTCAGCTCCTCCTGGTCGTGCACCGTAGCGGCCAGCGCGGTTTCCACTCCCTCTTCGCCGACTTTCTGGGCGATGCGTTTTGTGCCGCTGGCGTACAGGCTGGCGGTGTAGGAACTTTGCGGATCGGCGTTTTTACGCTCGCCAAGCAGCGTTTCCAGCGTGTAAAGGAACCCCCAATCGCTGGCGGCGGGATGGAAACAGCTGCTGGTGCCGTTATGGCAGGTTGGCCCTTGAGGATGGGCCAAAATCAGTAGCGTATCGTTGTCGCAGTCAGGGTGAATGCTGACCAACCGCAAAACGTTGCCGGAACTCTCGCCCTTGGTCCACAGCCGGCCCTTACTGCGCGAGTAAAACGTCACCTGACCGGACTGCTCGGTCGCCTGCAGCGCGTCGGCATTCATATAGCCCAGCATCAAAACCTCGCCGGAGACGGCGTGTTGGACGATAGCGGGCAGCATACCGCCGGTTTTTTGCCAATCCAGCTGCTGGTGCTGTTGTTCGGTTAACATAATCTGATTTCCACTCCCTCTGCCGCCAAAAACTGCTTTAATTCACCAATATTAATGATCTGCTTATGGAACACCGACGCCGCCAGCGCGCCGTCCACCTGCGCATCGCGAAACGCCGCGAGAAAATGCGCCATCGTGCCAGCGCCGCCGGAAGCGATAAGCGGAACGTGGCAGCGTTCCCGGACCTGCCGCAACTGCGGCAAATCATAGCCATTCCGCACGCCGTCCTGATTCATCATATTCAAAACGATCTCCCCCGCGCCGCGCCGCTGTACTTCCTCTACCCAGTCCAGGGTTTGCCATGTGGTGATGCGGGTGCGGGTTTCGTCGCCGGTATATTGATTGACCTGATAACGCCCGCTCGCGGCGTCGAACCAGGTATCGATACCGACGACAATACATTGGACGCCAAAGCGATCCGCCAGACGGCTGATGAGTGTCGGGTCCGCCAGCGCCGGGGAATTAATCGAAATTTTGTCGGCGCCGTAAGAGAGGATTTCGCCGGCCTGCGCTACGCTTTGGATACCGCCGGCTACGCAGAAGGGAATGTCGATGACCTCGGCGACGTCGGCTATCCAGCGCTTGTCCACCACCCGGCCGTCGGCGGAGGCGGTGATATCATAGAATACCAGCTCATCGGCCCCTTCTTCGGCATAGCGGCGCGCCAGCGGCACGATATCGCCGATAATTTCGTGATTTCGGAATTGCACCCCTTTTACCACCTGGCCCTGCCGGACATCCAGACAGGGAATTATGCGTTTTGCCAACATGCCAGCGCCTCCGCCACGGTGAATTTATTTTCCAACAGCGCGCGGCCGACGATGACGCCCTGCACGCCGCTGTGGCGAAGCGCCGCGATGTCCGCCAGGCTGCCGATGCCGCCGGAAGATTGAAAAGCAATATCGGGCCAGGCGTCGCACAGCGAGCGATACAGCGACACATTGCTGCCCGTCAGCGTGCCGTCGCGGGAGATATCGGTACACAGCACATGCTTCAGCCCGAGCGGGCGATATTGCGCTATCACCTGTTCAAGCGTCGCGCCGGAATCTTCCTGCCAGCCGCTTATCGCCACCCGGCGCCGACCGTCGTCGTCGATGCGCACGTCCAGCGCCAGTACCAGCGCATCAGGGCCGAAACGTTCAAACCAGCGCTGTACCTCCTGCGGCTGGCGTACTGCGGTGGAGCCGACCACCACACGGGTGGCGCCTGCCTCCAGCAGCGCCTCGACATCCGCCGCGCTGCGAATACCGCCGCCGACCTGCACCAGCGCCGGCGCCACCCCGGCCAGCAGCCGGCGCAACAGCGGGATCTGGCGCGCTTGCGGACTGCGGGCGCCGGTCAAATCCACCAGATGCAGCACCTCGACGCCCTGGCTGAGGTAATCTTGCAGCCGCGGCAGCGGATCGACGCCGTAATGGCGTTGAGTCTGATAATCGCCCTGATGCAGCCGCACGACGGCGCCATCAATCAAATCCAAAGCGGGTATAATCACCGGTTACATCTCCAAAAAATTTTTCAGCAGCTGGCGGCCGGCGGCGCCGGAGCGCTCCGGGTGAAACTGCACGCCGAAGAAATTATCCTGTTCCACCGCGGCGGTAAACGGCGCGCCATAGCTGGCCTGGGCGATGGTGGCGGCGCACAGCGGCATGGCATAACCGTGGACGAAGTAAAAATAACTGCCGTCGTCAATGCCGCGGAACAGGCGATTGCCGGCCTGGGCGGTCACCTGATTCCAGCCCATATGGGGCAGCGGCAGACCGACGTCCGCCATGCGCGTGACCGGCGCGTCGATAATGCCGAGGGTGCTGACGCCGCCATTTTCATCGCTGGCGGACCCCAGCAACTGCATGCCGAGGCAAATGCCCAACACCGGCTGGGTGCAGGCTTTAATCAGCGCAATGAGTTCCCGCTGCCGCAACTGTTCCATGGCCGCCTGGGCGGTGCCGACGCCCGGCAGAAATAATTTGTCCGCCTGCAACACGATGTCGGCGTCGCGGCTGACGACCGGTTCATAGCCCAGACGGCGTACCGCGGCGGTGACCGAGAACAGATTGGCGCAGCCGGTATCCAGCACAACCACGTTCATCACAGTACCCCTTTTGAGCTGGGCAGCGTGTCGCCTTCCACGCGGATAGCCTGGCGCAGCGTGCGGCCAAAGGCTTTAAACAGGCTCTCCACCCGATGATGATCATTCTTGCCTTTGGTACGCAGGTGCAGGGTGCAGGCCATGGCATAGGAAAGTGAACGAAAGAAATGCTCTACCATCTCGGTGCTGAGATCGCCTACCCGCTGAAAACTGTACTCGGCTTTGTATTCCAGATGCGGTCGGCCGGAAATATCCAGCGCGCAGCGCGCCAGGCACTCGTCCATCGGCAGCACGAACCCGAAGCGACCAATACCGCGTTTGTCTCCCAACGCCTTGTTCAGCGCTTCCCCCAGCGCCAGCGCGGTATCTTCCACCGTGTGGTGATCATCGATATGCAGATCCCCCTTTACCGCGATATTCATGCGCAGACCGCCGTGGGTGGCAATCTGATCGAGCATGTGATCGAAAAAACCAATGCCGGTATTGATTTGGCTGTCGCCTTCCCGGTCGAGCCAGACGTCCACATCAATGGCGGTTTCCCGCGTGACGCGATTAACGCGCGCGTGGCGGTCGCGGCGGGTCAACTGCTCGGCAATCGCCGGCCAATTGAGCGACGCGCGCTGATACCGCAGCCCGGTAATTCCCATATTGGCCGCAAGCGCCATGTCGGTTTCCCGGTCGCCGATGACATAGCTGTGGGGGCTATCCAACGCGCCCTCTTGCAGCCAGGACGTCACCATCCCCGTTTGCGGTTTGCGGCACGCGCAGCCGTCGCTGGGTAAATGCGGGCAAATCAACACCTCATCAAACACAATGCCCTGGGAGGTGAAGATGGCCATCATCAGATCATGCGGCCCGTCGAAATCCGCCTGGGGAAAACTGGCGGTGCCCAGGCCGTCCTGGTTGGTAATCATCACCAGTCGGAAGCCGGCTTTTTGCAGCGCCAGCAGCGCGGGGATGACGCCGGGCTCCAGCGCCAACTTATCCATGCGGTCCACCTGGAAATCCGCCGGGGGTTCGCTGATGAGCGTGCCATCGCGATCGATAAACAGGACTTTCTGATTCACAGGGACTCCTTGCTGGAAGAGGGTTTCAACGCCTTTAACGCCGCAATCACGCTCTGGCACTCCGCCAGCGTGCCGATGGTAATACGCAAACAGTCGGCCAAGCCCGGTTGTTTGCTTTGATCGCGTAAAATCGTACCCTGATCCCAGAGGGTTTTGAACACCCGATAGGCCGGATCGCACCGGACCAGCAAATAATTGCTGACGCTGGGATACACCGCGCAAATACAAGGGCACTCCGCCAACCCGCGCGCCAGCGTCTCGCGGTTGGCGTTGATTTCCGCCACCCGCGTCCGCGTTTGCCGCAATCCCTCATCCGAAAGCGCCTGTTCGGCGATATCCGCCACCGGTAGCGCCAGCGGGTAGGGGGCGATGACTTTTAACAATAGTTGAATCACCTCGGCATTCGCCAGGACAAAACCGCAGCGCAGACCGGCCAGGGCGAAAGCCTTGGACAGGGTACGCAGGATGACCAGATGCGGGTATTCGGCGAGCCAGTTCACCACGCTCGCCTGCGGGCAAAAATCGATATAGGCTTCATCGACCACCAGCAGCGCGCGGCCCCGGGTCATTTCCAGCAGCGCGCGCAGCGTCTTCGGGTCTATCAGGTTACCGGTGGGGTTGTTGGGGCTGCAAATATACACAAGCTTCACGCCGTCGAGCCGCGCGCGAATCGCCGGCAGATCCAGTTGCCAGTCCTGACGTGCCTCAACCGTGCGGCGCGCGATGCCGAACGTTTCGGCGCTGACGCTATACATGCCGTAGGTGGGCGGGCAAAACAGAATGGCATCGGCGCCCGGCTCGCAAAAGGCGCGGATGAGTAACTCAATGCCCTCATCGGCGCCGCGGCATACCACCACCTGCTCCGGCGGCACGCCCGCGTAGGCGGCATAACCGTTAATCACGCCGGCCGGTTGACAGGCAGGATAGCGGTTGAGATCGCCGCCGCGCAACCCGTACGCCGGCGGAAGGGGATATTCATTGGCGTTCAGCCAAATATCGCCCTGGCCACCCAGCCGGCGCGCGGAGAGGTAAGGCTCCAGCGCCAGCACGTTGGCGCGGGCTAAGTGACTAATGCTCATTGCGGCTCCTTGAGCGCGGCGACGCGCAGCGTGATGGCGTTTTTGTGTGCGGTCAGGCGCTCGGCCTGCGCCAGGGTTTCAACCGTCGGCGCCAGCGCCAGCAGACCGGCGGGGGTAAGCTCTTGCACCGTCATCCGTTTTTGGAAATCCGCCAGCCCCAGGCTGGAACAGGTGGCGGTATAGCCATAGGTCGGTAGGACGTGATTGGTGCCGGAGGCGTAATCGCCCGCGGACTCAGGCGACCAGTCGCCGAGGAAAATGGAGCCGGCGCTGGTAATGTCCTCTACCCAGCACCCCGCATCGCGGGTTTGGATAATCAGATGCTCCGGCCCGTAGCGGTTACTAATGGCGACGCACTCGGCCAGATCGGCGGCAATGATAAGACGGCTGCCGGCCAGCGCCTGGCGGGCGATAGCGGCGCGGGAGAGTGATTGCAATTGGCGTTCGGTTTCCCGGGCCACCCGCTGCGCCAGACTGGCGTCGGGGGTAAGCAGGATCACCTGCGAGTCGGGGCCGTGTTCCGCCTGTGACAGCAGGTCGGCGGCGACAAACGCCGGATTGGCCTGCGCATCGGCGATGATGAGCACTTCAGACGGCCCGGCGGGCATATCGATAGCGGCCCCGTCCAGGCACTGGCTGACCTGGCGTTTCGCCTCGGTCACCCAGGCATTGCCCGGGCCAAAAATCTTGTCGACCTTGGCGATGGTCTCGGTGCCAAACGCCATGGCGGCAATCGCCTGCGCGCCGCCGACCTGATAAATGTCCTGCACCCCGCACAGCGATGCGGCGTAGAGAATTTCATCGGCGATGGGCGGCGGTGAGCAGAGGATCACCCGTCGGCAACCGGCGATGCGCGCCGGCGTCGCCAGCATCAGCACCGTGGAGGGCAGCGGCGCCGAGCCGCCCGGTATGTAGAGCCCCACCGCGGCCACCGGCCGGGTCACTTGGCGACAGCGCACGCCGGGCTGGGTTTCCACATCGACCTCCGGCAACTGCTGGGCGCGGTGAAAGGTATCGATATTCGCCACCGCCGCCGCCATCGCCTGTTTGATCGCCGGCGACAAACGCTCGGCGGCTTGCGCCACCGCCGCATCCGTAATACGCAGTTGCGGCGTCTCGGTGCGGTCAAAACGGACATTCAGGGCACGCAACGCAGCGTCGCCCTCCTGACGCACCTGCTGCACGATGGCGCTAACGGTGGCGCTGATGTCCGCCTGGGCATCCACCGCCGGACGGGTCAGGAGTCGCGCCTGTTCGGCCGCGTCGCAATCGCGCCAGCGCACCGGCTGGGAAAAAACTGTGGCGGTCATGGTTCTCACTCCATCATCTTTTCAATGGGCAACACCAGAATCGAGCTGGCGCCGAGGGCCTTCAGATTTTCCATGGTTTCCCAGAACAGGGTTTCGCTGCTGACCATGTGCATCGCCACACGGTGTTGATCCCCCGCCAGCGGCAGGACGGTCGGCCGCTCCGCGCCGGGCAGCAGACTGATGATGTCATCCAGCCGTTCGGTCGGGGCGTGCAGCATGATGTATTTCGATTCCCGGGCCTGGATGACCCCCTGGATACGGACCAGCAGCTTATCCACCAGCGATTGTTTCGCCACCGACAGCTCGCCGTCGCGCTGGATAAGGCAGGCCTTGGAGCGATAAATCACCTCCACCTCGCGCAATCCGTTGGCCTCAAGGGTGGCGCCGGTGGACACCAAATCGCAGATGGCATCGGCAAGACCGGCGCGCGGCGCGACCTCTACCGAACCGTTCAGCAGACAGGACTTGAAGGTGATATCGAGTTTATCCAGGTACTGTTTTAACAAATGCGGATAGGAGGTGGCGATGCGTTTGCCGCGCAGGCATTCGGGGCCGGTCCAGGGGGTGTCCAGCGGCAGGGCCATCGACAATCGACACCCGCCGAAGTCCAGCCGGCGCAGAGTAAAGTAACGGGGATCTTCTCCTTGGGCGCGACGGGTCAGCAATTCCTCTTCCAAGACGTTCTCACCGATAATGCCGAGGTCCACCACGCCGTCCATTACCAGACCCGGGATATCGTCGTCGCGCACCCGCATGATATCAATCGGCATATTCTCCGCAAAGGCCAGCAGGCGCTGCTGTTGCAGATTGATTTTGATGCCGCATTGCTCCAGCAATTGCTGCGATTCTTTGCTTAACCGGCCTGATTTCTGCATTGCTATCCGTAACCGTGATTTGTCCAACATGATGTCCTCTGCCGTAACTAAATTATTTATCCAAGCCAAAAAAAAACCCTCGGAAGAAATCTTCCGAGGGCTCTCTCTGACATTCTGCGCCGCTGGAAGATTAAAACGTCTTCCAGCACTCATCGCCTGAAAGACTAGTCAGGATGATGGTGGTGGTGGTTGATCAGAATGTTCGTCATTGCGTGTTCCACAGGTCGCATTACTGAATTTTCAGTAAACAATGCCGATAACCTAACTATGTTTGATGCAGAGTGCAACACTTTTTTGTGTCGACACCCGGCGCTTTCGCGACCGCTTCGCGTTAAGCTTACCGGAAGCGGGAGAACTAACGGGAGCGGGCGCAATGAAAAAAGTAGCGATTGTCGGATTGGGCTGGCTGGGAATGCCGTTGGCGCTATCTTTATTGGCCCGCGGCTATCAAGTGGTGGGCAGCAAGACGCGGCCGGACGGTGTCGAGGCGGCGCGCATGAGCGGTATCGAATGTTATCAACTGAACCTGACGCCGCTGCCGGAGGCCGATCCGGACGATCTGGCGGCGCTGTTCCAGGCGGATGCGCTTATCATTACGTTGCCCGCCAGCCGCACGGTGGAGGGGGCCGACAACTATTTTCTGGCGGTCCAGCAGGTGGTGGACAGCGCGCTGGCGGCCGCGGTGCCGCGCATTATTTTCACCAGTTCGACATCGGTGTATGGCGAAGGACCCGGCGTGAAGCGCGAGGAAAGTCCGACCGCGCCGTGCTCGCCGGCGGGCAGGTGTCTGGTCGAGCTGGAGAACTGGTTGCATCAATTACCCCACACCTCGGTGGATATCCTGCGCTTGGCGGGATTGGTAGGGCCGGGCCGCCACCCGGGGCGCTTCCTGGCGGGGAAACAAGGCCTGCCGGGCGGCGGGCAGGGAGTCAATCTGGTCCATCTGGCGGATGTGATCAGCGCCATTACCCTGTTGCTCCAGCTGCCGCGCGGTGGCCATCGCTATAATTTATGTGCGCCGGGGCACCCCGCCAAGCGGGACTATTATCCGGCCATGGCCCGTGCTTTAGGCGTGCCACCCCCGGTTTATCTGGCGGCAAGCGGCGCTGAAGAAGGGAAAATCATTGACGGCAGCCGGATTGGTAAAGAGCTGGGCTTCGACTATCTCTATCCCGATCCTGCCTTCATGCCCTTAGCCTTATATCTTGATCATTGACTTTCAAAGGTTAATGATCCCCAACTGATCATTGGGATGTTACTGGTGAGTTTGTACTCTGCCTTAAGCTTACAGCTTGTACGTCAGATTAAACCCTGGTGACATATTCATAATCGTCTTCAAGACCGAACGGTATCTTGTGCTACGAGCACGTATTTATAAGGAAGGTCAGGGCGATATATTCAATTATCTGTTTTTTATGGAAGAATCTACCATGCTCAAAACCTCAGTGGGTATTGATGTTGCCAAATTAAAATTCGACGTTGCAGTCTGGGTTGAGAGAAAAAAATACAAAACAAAGGTGTTTCCAAATACTTCATCTGGATTTGCCCAGTTGCTAAAGTGGTTATCTGTTTACGGAGATTGCCATATTTGTCTTGAGGCTACGGGAATTTATAGTTTTCCACTGGCTACGTTTCTGGTTGATAATGGTATTGATGTCAGCATAGAAAATCCATCACGTATCCATTCATTTGGTGAAAGTGAACTGAGTCGGAACAAAACGGATAAGGGGGATGCAAAAATGATCGCCCGCTATTGCGCCCTGCATACGCCAAGTCTTTGGACCCCGCCTCCATTGAGTGAACGTCAATTAACAGCCCTGGTGCGCCATCTAAAGAATCTGGAGGAAGTGAAGCGAATGCATGAAAACCGACAGTCAGTGGCTGATGCTATCGTTGAACCCTCGCTGATTGAAATCATTGATGCACTAAAACAACAAATCCAGGCTACAAAAGAAAAAATAAGACATCATATTGACAGCGATCTTGATTTAAAGAAAAACAAAGCGTTGCTGGAAAGCATACCTGGAATTGGTGAAATACTGAGTGCGAGTCTACTTGCCTATATCGGTAATATGTCAAAATTCAGCAACAGTAAAGAAGTCGTGGCCTATGTCGGCCTGAACCCAAAACTGCATGAGTCTGGTTTATTTAAAGGACGTAGTCGCCTATCAAAACGGGGTCATTCAGAACTCAGAAAAGCATTATACATGCCGGCTTTAGCTGCCATTTCCTGTAACCCGATAATAAAAGCACAGTGGCAGAGGCTCGTATCACGCCACAAAGGAGGTAAAGTAGGCATCTGCGCGGCAATGCGAAAATTACTCCAATTAGCTTATGGTGTCTTAAAATCTGGAATACCCTTCGATGAAAATATAGCTCTTGCATCATGATGAGCAAGACGGTATCT
>NZ_FRDB01000281.1 GCF_900143145.1 Candidatus Sodalis sp. SoCistrobi | reverse complement strand
TGCTCATGCTGAGTTTCCAGCACTAGATTAACTGCCCGTTCACGGACTTCCGGAGAGTAACGTTTGGTCGTTGTCATAGAGACCTCCACTTTTAAAGTATAGACTCTAATTTATCCGGGGTGATTCACGGGCGTCATATGCTGTTTAACCAGCGTCTGATATCGGTGGGTAAGGCGAGAGTCAATCCCGCCAACAGATAGGTTGAAATCATTCTGCAAAGTAATAACAGGTATCACGATAAATGTGTAGATACCTATGCCGCTACGGGGTGGAGATGCCTATCACCGAGCAGATTTATCAGGTGCTTTACCAGCACAAGAACGCGCATCAGGCGGCGCTGACGCTGCTTGGCCGCGCGCAGAAAGATGAGAGGGCCGGCGGCTGAGGCCGGTCACCCAGCAACAAAGCAAAAGGCGGGCGGTATGTCGACTGAAGAATTGGAACTTGTATGGAACAACATCAAAGCTGAAGCGCGCTTGCTGGCCGATTGTGAACTCATGCTGGCCAGTTTTTTCCATGCAACCCTGCTCAAGCACGAAAACCTGGGCAGCGCATTGAGCTATATGCTGGCCAATAAACTCAGCAATCCCATTATGCCTGCTATCGCCATCCGTGAAGTGGTGGAGGAGGCTTACAGCGCCGATCCGGGCATGATTTTCTCCGCCGCGCGTGATATTCACGCGGTGCGACTGCGCGATCCGGCGGTGGATAAATACTCTACTCCGCTGCTGTATCTCAAGGGGTTCCACGCTCTGCAGGCATACCGGATTGGCCATTGGTTGTGGTATCAGAATCGCCAGGCGCTGGCGATTTATCTCCAGAATGAAATTTCCGTCTCCTTCGGCGTGGACATTCACCCGGCGGCGCGCATCGGCTGCGGTATCATGCTCGACCACGCTACGGGTATCGTGATTGGCGAAACCGCGGTGGTGGAAGATGACGTTTCCATCCTGCAGTCCGTCACGCTCGGCGGCACCGGCAAGACCAGCGGCGACCGGCATCCCAAGATCCGCGAAGGGGTGATGATCGGCGCCGGCGCTACCATTCTCGGCAATATCGAGGTGGGCAGAGGGGCGAAAATCGGCGCCGGTTCCGTCGTCTTGCGCTCGGTACCGGCCCATACCACCGCCGCTGGCGTACCGGCGCGGGTGGTGGGGAAACCGGAAAGTGACCGGCCGTCGGAAGAGATGGATCAGTCTTTTAGCAGTCCCGGTTTTGAATTCGGCGATGGTATCTGAGGACGGCTAGTCTCGTGCGCCGACGTAATCCAGCTGGCGCCAGGCTTCATACACCACCACCGACACCGCATTGGACAGGTTCATGCTGCGGCTGTCCGGCTGCATCGGGATGCGGATTTTCTGCGTCATGGGCAGCGCGTCGAGAATTGACGACGGCAGCCCGCGGGTTTCCGGCCCAAACAGCAAATAGTCCCCGGCCTGGTAGCGCACCGCGCTGTGCGCCGGCTGGCCCTTGGTGGTCAGGGCAAACAGCCGCGCCGGCTGCTCCTGCGCCAGAAAAGCGGCATAGTCGTGGTGATGGCGGATCGCGGCGAATTCATGATAATCCAGCCCCGCGCGGCGCAGCCGCTTGTCATCCCAGGTGAATCCCAGCGGTTGTATAAGATGAAGGTGAAAACCGGTGTTCGCGCACAGGCGGATGATATTGCCGGTATTGGGCGGAATTTCCGGTTCATATAATACGATGTTAAGCATGATGCCCCCTTAAGCCATAGGTATCTACACATCAGGGAGGAGGCTTAAGAGCAACTCTCGCTAAATGAGTAAGTTCTTCCAGACTATATTCCGATAATAATTTTAGTGTATTCAACAAGATGGATAGGCCAGCGAGCAGAGCAGGAGCGCTCTCTCTGCGGCCTCGCTTTTGCTGTCGTCCTGACAAGCGACATATCAGCTGGCGGGCTGCCGCATTTTCTTCTCCTTCAGCGCGTTGCAGCCGCCATACCAGAACAGCAGCCATACTGGCTATTAACAACCTGCGTAGTACGGCTGGCGCGCTGCGCTGAAGCCATGTTTCTACGTCATGTCCGGCACCTTTCAGCAACTTAAAAAATGATTCAATATTCCAGCGCCAGTAATACCAACGAGCTACTTCCTCGCAGGTGATCTCGCTGCAAACGTTTGTAAGCAGCGTCCAGCGTCCCACCACATTACCGAGATCATCCGTAAGCCGAACAACAACCAATCTGACCGTCAGAGGCTCTCCAGGTTGGATTTTTATGCGGCGGCCGGTTTCTTTATCTTTACGCTTCTGCTGCGCAGCTCGGGTTATGACTATCGAGGTTTCACTGATTTCCATATCAGCTTTTTTCCCTTTCCAGTCTACCTGTCCGCATCCGTTGTATGGCAGAAGAGCAGCAATCTCACCAATTTTCAATGAATTACCTTGCCACTCTGCACCATGTCCTTCTTTTCCTCGGATAAGCCAGCATATTCCTTGAGTACTCAACGTCCGCATATGTCCAATAGAGTCACCCTCTCTATCAATTATATGAATCAGCTTTTTACCTATATTAAGCGATTCCACACGGGCAATATCGGTCGTCAAGGCGTCCATATGTGTCTGCCGTTCGGACAGTCCTTCCGCCAACGTTGAATGACAACCGGTTGCATCGGTAAGTGTCTGAGATAGAGGCGCTATTGGCAAACCCGTGCCAGCATCAACCAGCAAGCTGCTTTGAAGTTCATATCCAACATCGCCACCGTGCGTCATTTTTAAGCGTCCGTATTTGGCATGATGGTAAAGAAATTGTAAACGTGACCAATCATGAACAACGAGAGCGTATGGATGCGGGCTAAGCGAAATTTGCTCAAGTGCTAGCGAAATAATTGGCTCATTGAGTTGACTGAAGCTAATTCGCTTATTATTCAGAAAACGCCAGACAGCTTGGGTAGTTGCGAAAGTTGATTTTTGAGCACTTGCGAGGTCTTTAACCGCAGAAGCAAGAAGAGCCGCGGGCGTCATATGCTGTTTAACCAGCGTCTGATATCGGCGGGTAAGGCGAGAGTCAATCCCGCCAACAGATAGGTTGAAATCATTCTGCAAAGTAATAACAGGTATCACGATAAATGTGTAGATACCTATG
>NZ_FRDB01000101.1 GCF_900143145.1 Candidatus Sodalis sp. SoCistrobi | reverse complement strand
AAGGAGGTAAAGTAGGCATCTGCGCGGCAATGCGAAAATTACTCCAATTAGCTTATGGTGTCTTAAAATCTGGAATACCCTTCGATGAAAATATAGCTCTTGCATCATGATGAGCAAGACGGTATCTGGCGTCATCGCTTTGGGATAAAAGTAGACCAATACTCTTTGTCCCTGGAAGTCGGTAAGGCTGATGAGTTCACCGTCCTGATCGGGCAGGCTAAATTGTGGTGCTATATCACCGGCTTTCAGTGGCGTCATTGCAATACTCCGTCTCTTTCCTGATGCTGTGGATGATTGATAACTCTAATACTGCCTTGCGCATGCAGTTCTGTACAGAGTTGATGAAACCTCTGTTCAATCAGCAGAACCTGACCCCCGGCCGGACCGTGCGCGGTCATCGAGAGCGTCAGCCGGGGCGGGGATTGCGCGTCCGCCGGCTGCGTTTTCGACGCCAGCTCTGCCAAGGTCATCTGATGGCTATCAAATAAATCGGTATAGCGCTCAATGAGATGGGGTGAATCATCCACCTCCACCGTCACCCACACCGTCGTCGGGGTGGCCGGCTGCTCCTGGGCCGTGGTGCGCTTCATCACAATCAATAAATCCAGTTCGACCCCTTTCAACGGCAGGGTGGATTCCAGTTGAGCGATGGCGTTCCAGCCGCCGGAGAGCAGCATGATAAAGGTAAATTCCTCGCCCAGCATGGCGAGGCGGCTATCTTCAATATTGCAGTCGCAGCTGCTGACGTGACGGGTAATGGTATTGACAATACCAGGCCGGTTTGCGCCCAGCGCGGTGATAACCAGATAATGTTGCTGTAACGGTGGCAAAATGGCGCTTCCTGTCCGGCGGGTTGTGATTTACATGGTAACCCTAAAAAAAACCTGCTGCCAAGGGCTTACCGGGCCGATGTTTGCTTGCTTTTGGATAGGTGACAAAAGTACCATGAATAACCTGTTTGTGGAGGAATGGTCAATGTTTACGGGAAGCATAGTTGCACTGGTGACTCCGATGGACGAAAAGGGCGCCATCGACCGGGTCAGTCTGAAAAAATTAATCGATTATCATGTCGCCAGCGGTACCGCCGCGATCGTGGCCGTGGGAACGACCGGCGAAACGTCTACCCTGAGCCACGAAGAGCATGGCGATGTGGTGATGTGGACCCTTGAGCTTAGCGACGGGCGCGTTCCCGTTATCGCGGGCACCGGTGCTAACTCTACCTCCGAGGCTGTGTCGCTGACTCGCCGCTTTAACGACAGCGGCGTGGTGGGGTGCCTCAGCGTGACGCCTTACTACAATCGGCCGAGTCAGGAAGGGTTGTTTCAGCATTTCAGGGCCATCGCCGAAAGCAGCGATTTGCCGCAAATTCTGTACAATGTGCCGGCGCGCACCGGCTGCGATATGCTGCCGCCGACCGTTGCCCGTCTGGCGGAAATCAAAAATATTATCGGTATTAAGGAAGCAACGGGGAACTTAAGCCGTGTCAGCCAGATCCAAGAGCTGGTCAATGACGATTTCCTGCTGCTGAGCGGCGACGACGCCAGCGCACTGGACTTCATGCAACTGGGCGGCAAAGGGGTGATTTCCGTGACGGCGAACGTTGCCGCGAAGGAGATGGCGCAGCTTTGCGCTCTGGCGGCCGGCGGCAATTATGCCGATGCGCGCCGTCTTAATCAGCGCCTGATGCCGCTGCATCAGAAACTCTTTTTTGAACCCAGCCCCATACCGGTTAAATGGGCTTGTAAAGCATTGGGATTAATGGCGACCGACACCCTGCGCCTGCCGATGACGCCCCTGACCGAGGCGGGCAGCCGCGTGGTAAGACAGGCGTTAACGGATGCGGGTTTGCTGTAACTCTTAGGGAGATTTAATGGCTTATTTAATGCAAAAGTCGCAGGTAGCGAAAGTGGTCGGCGTCTCGCTTATCATGCTGCTCGCGGCCTGTACCAGCGATCAGCGCTATAAACGTCAGGTAAACGGAAACGAAGAGTACCTGAAAGCGCCCCCGCTGCGCAGGCTTAGCAGCCCATCCGGTATGATTTTGCCGCTGCAGAACGGCGACTATGAAATTCCCACTGTCCCGCGCAACGGTGCCGTGGGCAAAGGGCTGGACATTCGGCCCCCAGCGCAGCCGCTGGCGCTGCTGAACGGTTCCCGTTCGCAATATTCCGGCAATAGCGCCGTCATCCAGCTGGAGAACAGCGCCCAGGGCCGTGATCTGTGGTCGCAGGTGGCGGCGGTGGTGCAGAGCAAAGGCTATCCGATTGCCTCGCGTCAGGACGCACAGCAGAGCCTGAATACGGATTGGATCGCCTGGACTCGTGCTGATGAAGATGAACAGTACAGCGGCCGCTATCAGATAAGCCTGGCGACCCAGGGCTACCAAACCTCGCTGCAGGTAACGTCCCTTGGTCTGCAGCAGCAGGGTAAACCCGTTACCAATCCTGCGCTGGTACAGCGCTATACCGTTGAGATGCTAAACAGCGTCGCGAGCGGGCTGCAGCAGCTTAACGACGATCGCGCCAACCGTATCGCCCAAGGCGAAACCGCCGATCTGAGCGTGCAAAGCGGCGCTGACGAAAGCGGACTGCCGCTGCTGGTGGTGCGCTCGTCCTACAATACCGTCTGGACGCATCTGCCGTCGGCGTTGTCGCGCATCGGCATGAAGGTGAAGGACAGCAGCCGTCCACTGGGTACCGTTTCGGTCACTTATGACGCGCCGGGCAGCGGTACCTGGGACGATTTGGGCGCCAAAGATCCTGATTTGCGCAATGGCGACTATAAACTGCAGGTCGGCGACCTTGGCAACCGCAGCACGCTGCAGTTCACCGATCCGAAAGGGCACACCCTGACCCAATCGCAAAATGACGCGCTGGTGGCGGTATTCCAGGCGGCATTCAGCCGGTCAACATCCCGTTAAATCAACAGGGGGCTTCGGCCCCCTTTTTTACCTGTATCAAAGCGTTATCTGCCACTGGAGTATGTAAAGATGCAAAAGTTAGCTGAGTTGTATCGCGGAAAAGCGAAAACGGTCTATACCACCGAGGATCCGGATTTGCTGATCCTGACGTTCCGCAACGATACGTCAGCACTGGACGGTCAGCGTATCGAGCAATTCGATCGCAAAGGCATGATTAACAATAAGTTTAACTACTTTATCATGACCAAGTTAGCCGAGGCCGGCATTCCAACCCAGATCGTGCGCCTGCTTTCCGATAATGAAGTGCTGGTGAAAAAACTGGCGATGGTGCCCGTGGAATGCGTGGTGCGCAACCGCGCGGCCGGCTCGCTGGTGAAACGTTTAGGCGTCGAGGAAGGCCTGGTCCTGGATCCGCCTCTATTCGATCTGTTTTTGAAAAACGACGCCATGCACGATCCGATGATCAACGAATCCTACTGCACCACCTTCGGTTGGGTCAGTGAACCCCATCTGGCGCGGATGAAGCAGTTGACCTATCAGGCTAATGACGTGCTCAGCAAGATTTTCGACGATGCCGGGCTGATTCTGGTGGACTTCAAGCTGGAATTTGGTCTGTTTAACGGCGAGATTGTGCTGGGGGATGAATTTTCGCCGGACGGTAGCCGCCTGTGGGATAAAACCACCCTCGATAAAATGGATAAAGACCGGTTCCGCCAGAGCCTGGGTGGCGTTATCGAAGCCTATGAAGAAGTCGCCAAGCGTATCGGTGTTAAGTTGGACTAACTGCGCAATCGTTTACCTGGGCGGCAGTACCGCTGTCTGTCCAGGGTTATATGCTATCCTCATCATTAAATGAATAACGTTTGATTGGGGATGACGATGCGTTGGCAAGGCGGTCGCGAAAGTAATAATGTGGAAGACAGGCGCGGACAGTCATCCGGTCTGGGGGGCGGTGGTTTCCGGCTGCCGATTCGCGGGAAAGGCGGCATCGTGCTGCTCATCGTGGTAGTGGTGGCGGGCTATTATGGCGTCGATCTCACGCCGCTGCTTACCGGCGGCCAGTCGGGTTCGCAGGTGAGCCAGCAAACCCGCATCAGCCCCAACGACGACGAAGCGGCCAAGTTTACCGCGGTGATCCTCGGTTATACCGAAGATACCTGGCAGCAGATTTTCCAACAAATAGGCAAAACCTACCAGCCGCCAAAGCTGGTCATGTATCGCGGCGCGACGCAAACCGGTTGCGGTACCGGTCAATCGGTCATGGGGCCGTTTTATTGCCCGGCGGACAGTACGGTCTATATCGATTTATCTTTTTACGATGATATGAAAAATAAGCTCGGCGCCGGCGGCGATTTCGCCCAAGGCTATGTGGTCGCCCACGAGGTCGGTCATCACGTGCAAAAACTGCTCGGGATTGAAAGCCGGGTTCGCCAGCAGCAGCAGGGGGCGACGGAAAAAACGGTTAACGCACTGTCGGTGAAGCTGGAACTGCAGGCGGACTGTTTCGCCGGCGTGTGGGGCCACAGCATGCAGCAGCAGCACATCCTCGACGAGCAGGATCCGCAGGAAGCCTTGAATGCCGCACGGGCCATCGGTGACGATCGGTTACAGCAGCGGGGACAGGGCAGGGTGGTGCCGGACAGTTTTACCCATGGCACTTCAGAGCCGCGCTATCATTGGTTCAAACGCGGGTTTGACAGTGGTGATATTCGTCAGTGTAATACTTTTGCCGGTGGCTAAGTTATTGTTCAGGGACAGTGTATGAATTTTTCCGATCCGACGCTGCTGATCCTGCTGGGTCTGGCGGCGCTCGGCATTCTCAGCCACAACAATACCGTGACCGTGGCGATCCTGGTGTTATTGATTATCCGCCTTACGCCGATGGAACAGTACTTCCCCTGGGTAGAGAAACAGGGATTAACCATTGGCATTATCATCCTTACCATCGGCGTAATGGCGCCCATCGCCAGCGGTACGCTGTCGGCGTCTACCGTCCTCCACTCCTTTTTGCACTGGAAATCGCTGCTGGCGATAGTGATTGGCGTGGCGGTTTCCTGGCTGGGCGGCCGCGGCGTTTCGTTGATGTCCAGCCAGCCCTCCGTGGTGGCCGGACTGTTGGTAGGTACGGTGCTCGGGGTAGCATTGTTCCGTGGCGTGCCGGTGGGGCCGCTTATTGCCGCAGGTCTGCTGTCGCTGCTCGTGGGCAAGACCTGAGGTGACTTCCCTGCCGCCGCCCTGGCTGGCCTGCCTGCGTGCAGAAACCGCGGCAATGAAACGCGCCGGCGTACGGCGTTTGCTGGTGATTAGCGGCGCGTCTGACTGGTGCGGCCAACAGGCGGCAGCGCTTGGCAACGCCCTTGACGGCGACTGGCTATGGGTGGGGGAGCAAAGCGAATGCGGTACCGGTAACCGCCCGGCGGCGCTGAAAACTTTGCTCGGTCGTGAGTTCCTGCATGCGGTGTTCGATGCCCGTCAATCGCTGGCGGTGGATGCGTTGGCGGCGCTGGCCGGTACGCTGGTGGCGGGCAGCTGGTTGGTGCTGCTGGTGCCGCCCTGGTCGCGTTGGCCCCGGATGCCGGATGGCGATTCGCTACGCTGGAGCGAACAGCCGCAACCGATCGCGACGCCGCATTTCACCCGCTATTTTCGTGCTGCGCTGTCGGCGGACCCGGCGGTGGCGCTGCTGCGCCAGGACCGTGCGCCGCAGATAACGCCTCTGGCGTCCCGCCTGCCGTGGTATCCTCCCGTCCCCGGCCGACCCACCGCCGATCAGGGCCGGCTATTGCGCCGGTTGGCGCAGGCAGAGCCCGGCATCTATGTGATGATTGCGCCGCGCGGCCGCGGCAAATCGGCGCTGGCCGGCATGTTCGCCGGGACGCTCGATGATGCCTGCTGTATCACCGCGCCCGCCAAAACCGCCGTGGACATCTTGCGCCGCTACGCGGGTCCGGGCGCGCCTTTTTTCGCCCCCGATGCGCTATTGGCCCGCTGCCGGGCAGGGATGAGCGCCCGCTGGCTGCTGGTGGATGAAGCCGCCGCGCTGCCCTTACCGCTGCTGCGTCAACTAATGGGGTATTTTTCCCATGTGCTGCTGACCACTACCGTCGCGGGATATGAGGGCACCGGGCGCGGATTTCTGCTGAAGTTTTGCGAAACGCTACCGTGTTGGCACCCGCTCCGGCTGGATGAGCCGTTGCGCTGGGCGGCGAATGATCCGCTGGAGCGCTGGCTGACCGAGACGCTCTTGCTGGAGGACGCCGAGGTAGTGGCCTTTGCCGGCGAAGGCGCGCCGCAGAATACGGATGCGGGCGCCGCCTGCGCAGGGCGATGGCGCATCGGGAACGTCAGCGCCCGTACGTGGCGGCGCCAGCCCGCGGCGCGACAGGCTTTTTATCAATTATTGACCCGTGCTCATTACCGTACTTCCCCTATCGATCTGCGCCGATTGCTGGATGCACCCGGTATGTCCTTCTTTACCGCGACCGCGACCGCGACCGCGATCAAGACCGAGACCGAGACCGAGACCGAGACCGCGATCAAGACCGCGATCAAGACCAAGACCGAGACCGAGACCGAGACCGCTACCGCGCATCAGCGCCGGCTGATGGCGGGCCTGTGGCTGGTAGAGGAAGGGGGATTGACCGCACGCCTCGCCCACAACGTCTGGGCGGGCTACCGTCGGCCGCCGGGCAGTCTGGTGGCGCAATCGCTGGCAGCGCACGGCAGCGCCTGGCGAGCGCCGCGGCTGCGCTCCCGGCGAATCAGCCGTATCGCCGTGACGCCTACCGCGCGTCGTCGCGGTATCGGGCTGGCGCTGATTGCCAAGGCGGCAAAGCAGGCTGCCGCTGAGGGGCGCGATTTTCTGTCGGTCAGCTTTGGTTATACCGCCGCGCTGTGGCGTTTTTGGCAGCGGGCGGGCTTCCAACTGGTGCGAATGGGCACACACCGCGAGGCCAGCAGCGGCCTGTACAGCGCCATGGCGCTGCTGCCCCTGAGCGACGCGGGGCGTAGACTGACGCTGCGGGCGGCGGACGGTTTTGAGCGCGATTGCCGGCTGGCGGCCGGCGAGCAACAGGATCTCAGGGGGGAGGACTGGCGCTGCCTGGCGGGTTTTGCCTTCGCCCAGCGGCCGCCGGAAGCCTGCCGCAGCGCGCTGACCCGGCTTATTAACCGCAGCACACTGCCGCTACCGGCGTTGCGCCTGTGGTTGACGCAGCCGATGCCGGACGCCACCCTGGCGGCACGGTTAGGGCTCAGCGGGAAAAAAGCGCTCTGGCGGCGCTGGCGGCAGGAAACGGCGGCGGGTATGGCGGCGGCAGATACGCGCTTAACGCGCCGCTGGCAACGGATTTGTCAGCAGCAGGCGCGCTAAACCGAGGGCGTTATGGCTTTTTCGGCCAGTCATCTTCCTCATCCCACTGCGCGTTATTGTCCCGATGCGGCGGCAATTTTGGGCGATTTTTCAAATAGCTGGTGGCATCCACCCGGCGTAATGCTTTCACACCGCCAATCAGCATGCCCGCCAGAATCAGCAGCACCACCCACCAATAATCCGCTAACCATCCCATAGACTTACTCCTTATCGATATTGTCAATGTAGCGCCGGAAGAGATACGCCAACTGCGGCGCCAACCATGCGCTACCCGCCACCTCCTGGCCGCGCCAGGCTTGCAGCAGCACTGCGGGGGTCAGCGCCTGCGCGGCGCGGTCCGCCAGCGGTCGGTAGCTGATGTGCCAGGGCTCCACCGCCACACCACCGCGATCGTGCGCGTAAGGCCGGAAAAAGCCGTAGTCCGCCAAATGCCGATCCAGCCAGCGGGTGAGAGGGGCGAAATAACCGCCGGGCAGATACTCTTCGGGGGTCAACTGCAACCGTGCGCCGGCAGGCAGCAAATCGGGATCAAAGATATCCAGATCGGTACCCCAATGGTGGCGCCAGGCGCCAGGCGCCAGGCAGCGCTGACCAGTGCAGAATTGCCTCACAGCGTGCGCCTGTCGCCAAAGTAAGCGCATCAAGCGGCCGGCTTTGTCGATCCAATAATGGTCGCTGACCGTGAAATTTGCCATTCCAGATGCCCATTTGGCGGTCAAAGTCACGAAAACTGCTGGCAGGGCGCAGGGAAAACCCCGCCTGGGCCGCTGCGTGCTGGAGTTGCCCAAAGGCCGCCGCCGCTTCCGGCTGTAGCCGATGACCCGGCTCCAGGGGAACAACGTGCCTGTCGGTGCGGCCGGTAACCGTCAGGGCATCCATCACAGAATCAACTGTTCCATGATGCGCTGGTACATCCGGCTCAGCAGTTGCAAATCGGCGGCGCTGACACATTCGTTGACCTTATGAATGGTGGCGTTGACCGGGCCGAGTTCCACCACTTGCGCGCCCATAAGGGCGATAAAGCGGCCATCGGACGTGCCGCCGGTGGTTTCCAGGCGCGGCGTTAGCTCCTGATAATGCTCAACCGCCCGCACCGCCGCATCTACCAGCTCACCGCGCGCCGTCAGGAAGGGCTGGCCGGAAAGCGACCAATCAATCCGGTAGCGCAGCCCGTGGTGCTGCAACAGCGCTTCTACCCGCTGACGGATAATGACGTCGGTCAGTTCGGTGCTGAAACGGAAATTAAATTGCACCAGCAGCTCGCCGGGAATGACATTGTTGCTGCCGGTCCCGGCATGGATATTGGCAATCTGCATCGTGGTGGGCGGAAAAAAGGCGTTGCCCTCATCCCATTGGGTTGCCACCAATTCTTCCAACGCGGCCATCGCGCGATGGACAGGATTGTCCGCCAGATGCGGATAGGCGACGTGGCCCTGCACGCCCTGCACGACCAGATTGGCGGTCAGCGAGCCGCGTCGACCGTTTTTAACGATATCCCCAACCTGACGGCTGCTGGACGGCTCGCCCACCAGGCAATAATCCAACCGTTCCTGACGCGCCATCAGCGCGTCTACCACTTTGACGGTGCCGTCTTGAGCGTCGGCTTCCTCATCGGAGGTGATCAGGAACGCCAGCCGGCCCTGATGCTGCGGATGCTGGGCGACAAAACGTTCGGCGGCGACCACCATGGCGGCCAGCGAGCCTTTCATATCGGCCGCGCCGCGGCCGTATAGCATGCCGTCGCGAAGCGTTGGCTCGAACGGCGGGTTATCCCAATGCTGCACATCACCGGGCGGCACCACATCGGTATGGCCGGCAAAGGCCAGCGTGCGGCCCTGTCCGCGCCAGGCCCAAAAATTGAGCGTATCGCCGAACGGCATCGGTTCAATGGTGAAACCCAGCGCCTGCAGGCGAGCCGCAATGAGCGCCTGACAGCCAGCGTCGTCGGGGCTGAGGGAGGGGCATTTGATCAACTGCTGCGCGAGTTCGAGTACGGGACAAGACATCTTAAACCTCGCTGGCGGTAAAGCCGTGATACGCTTGCGGGGAAAACCCCAGCAGCAGACGGCCATCCGCGGCCTCCAGCAGGGGGCGTTTAATCATCGCCGGCTGGCTGAGCATCAACGCCGCCGCCCCGGCGGCGTTGTCGGCCGCCGCACGCTGGGATTCGCTCAGTTTGCGCCAGGTGGTGCCGCGGGTGTTGAGCAGCGGCGGCCACCCCAACTGGTCGATAAAGCGCTGTAAAAGATCGGCATCGAGGCCATCGCTGCGGTAATCATGAAACCGGTAGGGCACCTGCTGTTCGTCGAGCCAGCGGCGGGCCTTTTTGACCGTATCACAATTTTTGATGCCGTAAAGCGTGGCTATGGGGTGCTGCAAATCGTCGGACATACCAAAAGCTACCTTAAACGGAAAGGAAAGCGCCTGCCGGCTTTGTTTGCCGGCAGGCCAAGTTAACGCACTACCATGATGAGGGAAAAAGACGACGGGATCCAGCGCATTGGCCAGCTCGTGCGTCGCGGAGGTTGCGGTGGATGCGCCCTGTGCATTGCAGGGAATAAAGGTTGGCACGATGGCACAGTTGAGTCTCAACAATGCATGGCGGTAGTGAATCACCCCGGATAAATTAGAGTCTATATTTTAAAAGTGGAGGTCTCTATGACAACGACCAAACGTTACTCTCCGGAAGTCCGTGAACGGGCAGTTAATCTAGTGCTGGAAACTCAGCATGAGCATGCTTCGCAGTGGAAAGCGATCCAGTCCATTGCACCAAAAATTGGCTGCATACCCGAGACGCTGCGTCTGTGGATCAAGCAACATGAACAGCGGCTGGCGGTGAAAAACAGTCTCAACGCGGATGAACGTCAGCGGCTTAAGGAGCTGGAGCGCGAGAACCGTGAGCTTCGCCG
>NZ_FRDB01000004.1 GCF_900143145.1 Candidatus Sodalis sp. SoCistrobi | reverse complement strand
AATATGTCACCAGGGTTTAATCTGACGTACAAGCTGTAAGCTTAAGGCAGAGTACAAACTCACCGGTAACATCCCAATGATCAGTTGGGGATCATTAACCTTTGAAAGTCAATGATCAAGATATAAGGCATTTTGGCGAATTTGAGTTCTGGCTTTCGCTGGTTAAAGTACTGGCCATCATCGCGTTTATCGTCGTCGGTACGTTGGCGGTGATGGGGTTTTGGCCGCTGGCGGACATTAGCGGAACGGCGAGGCTGTTCAATCATGGCGGCTTTATGCCCAACGGCCCCGGGGCGGTGTTGGGTGGGGTGTTGGTGACGATTTTCTCTTTCTTCGGTGCGGAGATCTTGAGTATCGCCGCCGCGGAATCACAGGAGCCGGCAAGGCAAATCCGTAAGTCCACCAATCTGATTATCTACCGCATCGCGCTGTTTTATATCATGTCGATTTTTCTGGTGGTTTGCCTGATTGACTGGGATGACCCCGCGCTGCCCCGACAGGGGACTTTCCAATATGTGCTGTCGGTGCTAAATGTTCCCGGCGCCAAACGGATTATGGATTTTGTGGTGCTAATAGCGGTAAGCAGCTGCATGAATTCCGCTCTGTATACCGCCTCGCGCATGTTTTACGCGCTGGCCCGCCGGGGGGATGCCCCCGCGTTGGGTAAGCGGCTTTCCAGCCATGGGACGCCGCGTATCGCGGTTCTGGCCTCTACATCGGCCGGCTTTCTGGGTTGCCTGGCCAATTATCTGTTTCCCGGCAAAGTGTTTGGTTTCCTGCTCTCAAGTACCGGTGCGATTGCGCTGCTGGTCTATCTGGTCATTGCGGTATCCCAGTTGCGCATGCGCGGCATTTTGGAACGCCAAGGGCAGCCGCCCCAATTCAGAATGTGGCTGTTCCCTTGGCTTAACTGGCTGTGTATTGGGATCATTGCCGCCGTACTAAGCTACATGGCCTGCGCGCCGGCTTACCGATATGAGGCATTGATGACGGGCACCGTAGCGTTGATTGTTTTTTTGCTCAGCCTGATGGTTTGCCGCCATCGCGCCGCTGTGGGCGTTACCCGGCTATCGCCGCTGCGAGAGAGGGACATTGAGGCAACCCGGCTATCGCCGTTGCGGGAGGGGGACATTGAGGCTGCCCGGCTATCGCCGCTGCGAGAGAGGGACATTAAGGCTGCCCGGCTAACGCCGTTGCGAGAGAAAGACATTGAGGCAACCCGGCTATCGCTGCTGCGGGAGGGGGACATTGAGGCAACCCGGCTGTAGCGCCCACCTGCTGCCGTTAAGTAGGGAAATGCCGTCGTGCGCCGCCGCGCGTAACGGGCAGGCGGGGGAAGCGGCGCGTGGTCGACGCTTAGGCGGCAAAGGGCTATTGGACGCGCCGCGTGGAGTGGCGAAAGGAGCAACCATTACGCCGCGCTTACAGGGGAGGGGGTAGCCGCTGCGTCGTAAATGCGTTGGCAGCGAAGGCCCGGGGCTGCGGCGCAGCCTATGACGGGCGGTCGGCGACGGGCCGATGGCATGTCGCCGCGCGCTGCGGCATGTCGCGCCGCTGGCACAAACGATCTTGTCTTAAATTATACCGACAAGCGGTGGAGAATAAGACGAAATTGCTAGCGCCGGCAAGGTTCGTGGGGTTTTGCGCGGGTAAACTGATACCGTAGCAGAGTAAAACAAAAACGGAAGTCATTTACCCGCCGATAATGGTGCGAATGCCTGATAGCCGTAGCGATTCGCCCTTATCGTCCCATCGCTTAGCTTGATAGAGGTTGTTTTATGAGTGCCCTTTCTTATGTTTCTACTGATAACAATTCCGCGTGTGCTACCTTCCTGGCGCAGGTGGAGCGCGTGTTACCCTATTTAGGCGATCTGGCTCTCTGGGCAGATACGCTGCGCCATCCCAAGAGGGCGCTGATTGTGGATATTCCCCTGGAGATGGATGACGGCACTATCCGTCATTTTGAAGGTTTCCGGGTGCAGCATAATTTATCCCGTGGTCCGGGTAAAGGCGGTGTGCGTTTCCATGCGGATGTCACACTGGAAGAGGTCATGGCGCTGTCGGCGTGGATGACGGTGAAAAGTGCCGCGCTGAATTTGCCTTTTGGTGGCGCTAAAGGGGGCATTCGCGTCGATCCGCGCGAGTTATCGGAAAAGGAGCTGGAACGCCTGACCCGGCGTTATACCAGCGAAATCGGTAGCATTACCCACGAAACCAGCTAAAGCGGCCGTAATTAGGGCTTGAGATGAGTACTACTTGATTGAAAAAAATGTAATTGAAGTATGTAAAAGAGTGCTTTAAGCGGCAACTTACACCAAACGTATCTGTAGTTTTTTACCAACCGCTGCCGCGTATTTCTTAAGCGTTGTATACGAGGGGCCTTGAGTTCCAGATACAAGAGCTCTTTCAAGCCTGGTAATCGCGGTTGCTTTTGTTCCCATGCGTTCAGCAACCTGAGCTTGGGTAAGCCCGGCTTTTTTACGTGCTTTCAATAGTTCATCCAGCAGAGTAAATTCCTCTTCCAAACTGTCATATTCTGCTTTTACAGCTGGATTAGACAGCATTTTTTTAATCAATTCGTCGTGAGTCATCATGTTCTTTACACTCATTTTTTTACCTCTTTCATTCTGGCTTCAGCAATACGGCGTTCCCTCGGCGGTGTTTTTTGCGTTTTTTTAATAAAGCAATGCAGCATAACTATGCGTTTGCCCACAATTGTGCAATAGAAAACACGTGCAATACCTTCAGCACCTTTTAGTCTAAGTTCAAACAGGCCATTACCGAATGCCTCAGTATGGGGCACACCAAGATTTGCTCCATGTGTCTGCATTCTTTGTGTATAGCGGACATAACGAGCCTGTAACGTTACCGGAAGAGCCATAATTTCTTCCTGTACTTCTTTATTATAATAATCAATTAAATATGCCATGGGTTAAAGATAACAAATTTGTTATGTTGTTGCAAGCTAAATGGCCGTATTGCGCGTAGAGACTTCTTTTTTACATTCTTTGCATTGCGTGAGAGCCATAACCATTCCTTGTAGTAGATGAAATCTACCTTCCAAAGCTCAGCGTTTGACTACCTGAGGGGACGAAAAAGGGACACTTAGTATTGATAGGAAAACGCCACTCGTTTGAAATGTGGCTTAATTCATTGTTTTTGATACGAAAATTTGGTGGCCCCTGCTGGACTTGAACCAGCGACCAAGCGATTATGAGTCGCCTGCTCTAACCACTGAGCTAAGGGGCCGAGTGGGCGTTGATTATAAATGATGCCGCCAACCGGGTCTATAGCGACTCCCGCCAGATGGATGATTTATCGCCGGTTTTTGGCTAAAATCGTTAATTATTGGCGCCACGGCCAGAGATGAAAGAGAGGGTTCAATGATAGAAGATATTCTCCGGCAGGGGCTTCGGGTGGTGTTCTGCGGTATCAATCCGGGGTTGTCCAGCGCGCATAAAGGGGTGCATTTTGCCAATGCCAATAATCGCTTTTGGAAGATCATTCATCTTGCGGGTTTTACGGCGCAGCAACTGCAGCCGGAGGAGGAGGAGCAGCGGTTGCTGGAGACCGGGTGCGGGATCACGATGCTGGTGACGCGGCCCACCACCGAAGCCTCAGAGCTGTCGCTGGCGGAATACCGGCAGGGTGGCGAGCGGCTGGTGGCCAAGATAGAAACGTTCCAGCCGCAGGCGCTGGCGATTTTGGGCAAGCAAGCTTACTGCCAGGCATTTCGGGTGAAAAATGCGCCATGGGGGCGGCAGGAAATGCGCATTGGCGCCACACAGTTGTGGGTTTTGCCTAACCCCAGCGGGCTTAACCGCATGAGCGGCGACGCACTGCTGGCGGCGTATCGCGCTTTGTCCGACGCGCTCCCGCCGCCTTCATTAACGACACGCTAGCTAATTCCACCGCTGTCATGGCCGTCGGGCTAGTTGGTCACTTCCGTTAAGGGAGCCAGCGGCCTTACAGGGAGCGTCTCACGACTTAGGCCAGCCGCGTTGTGGGGCACGTCTTGATATTCAGATGAGGTAGCCTTGTGGGCCAGACGCCCGCGCTGGGCGACGGGCAATAAAAAGCCCCGCGGTGTGCTGCGTGGCGATGTTTTGAGCGCCTTAAGGAAAGGGCCGTCAGCACAACCGGAACTTAATCGTCCAGGAAGCTGCGCAGGACCTCAGAACGGCTCGGGTGACGCAGCTTGCGCAGCGCTTTCGCTTCGATCTGACGAATACGCTCGCGGGTGACGTCAAACTGTTTGCCGACTTCTTCCAGCGTATGGTCGGTGTTCATGTCGATACCGAACCGCATGCGCAGGACCTTGGCTTCACGCGCGGTCAGGCCGGCCAGCACATCGTGAGTGGCTGAACGTAGACTCTCCGAGGTAGCGGAATCCAGCGGTAATTCGAGGGTGGTGTCCTCGATAAAATCCCCCAAGTGCGAATCTTCATCGTCGCCGATAGGCGTTTCCATGGAGATAGGCTCCTTGGCAATCTTGAGCACCTTACGGATTTTATCCTCCGGCATCAGCATGCGTTCCGCCAGCTCTTCGGGCGTGGGTTCGCGTCCCATTTCCTGCAGCATCTGCCGGGAGATACGGTTGAGTTTGTTGATCGTCTCAATCATATGCACCGGAATACGGATGGTGCGCGCCTGGTCGGCGATAGAGCGGGTGATGGCCTGGCGGATCCACCAAGTGGCGTAGGTGGAAAACTTATAGCCGCGGCGATATTCAAACTTGTCCACCGCCTTCATCAAACCGATATTGCCTTCCTGAATCAAATCCAGGAACTGCAGGCCGCGGTTGGTGTATTTTTTGGCGATGGAAATAACCAGACGCAGGTTAGCCTCAACCATTTCTTTCTTGGCGCGCCGCGCCTTGGCTTCGCCGATCGACATCCGGCGGTTGATATCCTTCACCTGCTCGATGGTCAGACCGGTTTCATCTTCAATCAGGCGCAGTTTTTGCAGGCTGCGATGCACGTCATCATCGACTTCGTGCAGTTTTTCCGACCAGGGCTTGTTCATCGCCAGCGCGGCTTTGAACCAGCTTTCGCTGGTTTCATTGCCGGCGAACAGCGTGACGAAGTTTTTCTTCGGCATCTTGCTGATTTCGACGCACAGCTTCATGATAAGACGTTCCTGGGTACGCACGCGATCCATCATGGCGCGCATGTTGTTAACCAGGTAATCAAACTGCTTCGGCACTAAGCGGAACTGTTTAAATACGTCGGAAAGGTTCAAAATCTCAGCGGCCGATTTAGCATGGCTGCGTCCGTTGATTTTGATAACGTTACGGGTCGTTTCGTACTGCTCGCGCAGCTCGACGAATTTCTGCCGCGCCAGCTCTGGATCGATGCTGTTATCGTCGTCCGTGCTGTCGTCGTCACCGTCCTCTTCATCCTCGTCATCGTCATCGGCGATTTCTTCGGCGGAGAGTTCAGAGCCGATATGGGTCGCGGTTGGCGCCATATCTTCTTCCGCGTTAGGGTCGACAAAGCCGGTGATAAGGTCGGACAGGCGGGCCTCGCCGGCTTCGACGCGGTCGTACTGTTCCAGCAGGTAGGTGATAGCCTCAGGGTACTCGGCGACCGAGCACTGGACCTGATTGATGCCATCTTCGATACGCTTGGCGATATCGATCTCGCCTTCGCGGGTCAGCAGCTCCACGGTACCCATTTCGCGCATGTACATGCGCACCGGGTCGGTGGTGCGTCCAATTTCGGACTCGACGCTGGACAAGACCTGCGCCGCAGCTTCCGCCGCATCTTCGTCGGTGTCGGAGGTGGTTTCGGCCAGCAGCAGGTCATCGGCGTCCGGTGCTTCTTCCATCACCTGGATGTTCATGTCATTTATCATCTGGATGATATCTTCGATCTGATCGGAGTCGACGATATCCTCCGGCAGATGGTCATTGACCTCGGCAAAGGTCAAATAGCCTTGCTCCTTACCACGTGTGACAAGCAGCTTAAGCTGTGACTGCGGGTTTTGCTCCATAAGACGGTATCCACACTTCAGAGTAATATTCGGTGTTGGTTGGTGAAAGCGCATCACCAACAAGAGATCTGGGCTTTGTTTCGCGCCGCAGCCCAATACGGCATTGCGCAGGGTCTTGCCCTGCCAGATATAGGCAATTAAGCCTCGTCATTCAGGTTTTTTTCGCCAGCGCCTGATTCAGCGACCAAAGCTCCTGGCGTTCTTCGGCCGTCAGGCCGTGGGTCCGGTCGCGGGCGATAAGCGCTTCCTGGCGGTGTTCAAGTATGGAGTCGTAAAGACTCGCCAGGGTATCGACAAATGTCGCCTCGATCATCTCATCTATGATCATGTGGTTCCAGGTCGCCAGGGTTTCAAGCTGGGAGTAGGATTTATTCTCCCGATAATGCTCCAGCAATTGGCCGGTGGTTAACCCCGGCTGGGCCTGGCAGGCCTGCACTAATTCAACAAACAACGGCACACCCGGCTGATTTGCCTGCTCCAACCCCTCCACCGTGGGTACCAGGGTGGAAAGCCGTGGATGTTGCACCAGTAATCCTATCAGTATACGCATGGTTGTGCGTTTTATCCGCGCTTGCGGTGAAATATTTGCCTTAAGGGACGCCTTGGGCAGCAGTTTCTCTAGTTGGCTGTCGTCAAGGATCCCGAGTTTATTGCCCAACTGCTGGCGCAGGTAGAGACGCAATGTCTCGCCCGGTACCTGGCCTATCAGCGGCAGCGCCAGCGTGCTCAGCTTGGCGCGGCCGTCGGGGCTGCTTAAGTCCACCTGTGGCATTAGCGTTTCAAATAAAAACGTCGATAGCGGCTGCGCCTGTTCGATGTGCTGCTCAAAGGCCTCTTTGCCAATTTTACGCACCAGCGTGTCGGGATCCTCGCCTTCCGGCAGAAACATAAAACGCAGCTGGCGGCCATCGGTGAGGTAGGGCAGCGCGTTTTCCAGCGCGCGCCAGGCGGCTTCCCGCCCGGCGCGATCGCCGTCATAGCAGCAGATCACCCGATCGGTGGCGCGATACAGCAGCTGTATATGCTCAGCGGTCGTTGAGGTACCCAGCGAAGCCACCGCATAGTCGATGCCGAACTGTGCCAGCGCCACGACGTCCATATACCCTTCGACCACGAGCAGCCGGGATAATTCCGGGTGCTGCCGCTGGGCCTCGTACAGGCCGTACAGCTGGCGGCCCTTATGGAAAATATCGGTTTCCGGCGAGTTCAGGTATTTCGGCTGACCCTCGCCCAATATCCGCCCGCCGAAGGCGATCACCCGCCCGCGTTTGTCGCGGATGGGGAACATGATGCGATCGCGAAAACGGTCGTAGGTGCGACCGTTGTCATTGACCACCAGCATGCCGGCGTCGTTAAGCGAAGCGCGATCCTCCGCCGAACGGCCGAAACGCTTAATGACGTTATCCCAGCCCGACGGCGCGAAGCCGATGGCAAAATGCGTCATGACCGCTTCGCTCAGCCCGCGCTGTTGCAAATAATGGCGCGCGTCCGACGCCGTCTGCGCCTGCAATGCCTGTTGATAGAAGTCGCTGAGCTTGTCCATCAATTGATACAGGCTTTGTCGCTGATGGCGTTCCTGCTGGTTCGGGCCGGTGCCCGTTTCATAGGGCACTTCCAGGCTGTGCTGGGCGGCAAGCTCTTCGATGGATTCGACGAACTCCAGCCGGTCGTAATTCATCAGGAAATCGATGGCGTTGCCATGGGCGCCGCAGCCGAAACAATGGTAAAACTGCTTTTCGCCGTTCACGGTAAACGACGGGGTTTTCTCATGATGGAATGGACAGCAGGCGTGAAAATTCTTGCCCTGCTTTTTGAGCTTTACCCGCGCATCGATCAGATCGACGATGTCGGTTCGCGCCAACAAGTCATTGATAAAGACACGTGGGATTCGTCCAGCCATAAGCCCTGTCAGGTAAGCACTTGAACGACAACAAGCCGCGCAATCCTTCCGGATGGCACGGCCTTCGTATGCAACAACTAAGTCTGCGGATTAATCACGCGGCCGGGGTGGTTCGCACCCCGGAAAATCAATACAGACGAGTGCGGCGTGCGTTTTCGCGAGCCAGTTTCTTGGCGTGACGTTTAACGGCGGACGCTTTAGCGCGCTTACGTTCGGTCGTCGGTTTTTCATAGAACTCGCGACGACGAACTTCGGCCAGAACACCCGCTTTTTCGCAGGAACGCTTGAAGCGACGCAGTGCTACGTCGAACGGCTCGTTTTCACGTACTTTAATTACCGGCATGTGCCTCTCACCTCGATAGAATTCGGATTTTGTCGCTGACCTGTGCCAGCCTTTTCAAAATGGTGCGGAATTTTACTCTAAGCCCGCCTGCTTTGTAAAGCGCCGCACTGCGTGATCTTACTCGCTGCACGTCGGTTGCCACACAACCCGCTGATGTCAGGCGTAAATTCGGGCAAAAAAGCGGGCATGAAATCGGCCCTGAACAGGGGATAACGCCCTAAAAGCCGCGATCCGCTGGCGCGGGCGTTCATTAACACCCTCTGCGCGGGCAAGCGGCGGGATCGCGGTGGACTACCGTGGGATCCTGGCGCGATCGAGCGATCGTCAGGTCGGCTTTTGTAGCACGACGGCCGCAGAGATGAAAGGGTTTTACGCCAAAGCCGTCGTCCGCAGGCCGCGCAGCGGCGCAGAATATGGTAAACTGTGCGCCGCAAAAAAGGGTGGTAAAGATTATGCGCGTATTGGGTATTGAGACGTCATGCGATGAAACCGGCGTGGCGATTTACGATCAACATCAAGGATTGCTGGCTAACCAGCTTTACAGTCAGGTGAAACTGCACGCCGATTATGGCGGTGTGGTGCCGGAGCTGGCGTCCCGCGATCATGTCCGTAAAACCGTGCCGCTTATCCAGGCGGCGCTGGCCGAGGCCGGCCTGCAGGCGTCGGATATCCATGGGGTGGCCTACACCGCCGGGCCGGGGCTGGTGGGGGCGTTAATGGTCGGCGCCACCGTCGGCCGCGCGCTGGCCTATGCCTGGGAGGTGCCGGCTGTCGCCGTTCACCACATGGAAGGGCATTTGCTGGCGCCGATGCTGGAGGCCAATCCGCCGGCCTTCCCGTTCGTGGCGCTGTTGGTTTCCGGCGGTCATACTCAGCTTATCGCCGTGACCGGCATCGGCGAATATCGGCTGCTGGGGGAGTCTATCGATGATGCCGCCGGCGAAGCGTTCGATAAAACCGCTAAGCTGCTGGGGCTGGACTATCCCGGTGGCCCGATGCTGGCGCGTCTGGCGCAGCAGGGCGTGCCGGGGCGTTACAAATTTCCGCGGCCGATGACCGACCGTCCGGGGCTGGCGTTCAGCTTTTCCGGGCTGAAAACCTTTGCCGCCAACACCGTGCGCGCCGGTGCCGATGACCACCAGACGCGCGCGGACGTCGCGCGGGCGTTCGAGGAGGCGGTGGTGGAAACGCTCATGATAAAATGTCGGCGCGCGCTCGATCTAACCGGATTCCAGCGGTTGGTGATGGCCGGCGGCGTCAGCGCCAATCAGTCGCTGCGCGCCAGTATGGGCGAAATGATGCGCCAACGTGGCGGAGAGGTATTTTACGCCCGTCCCGAGTTTTGTACGGACAACGGCGCGATGATCGCTTACGCGGGCATGGTGCGGCTGCTGGGCGGGTCGCAGGCGAGTCTGGCGGTGTCGGTACGGCCGCGCTGGCCGCTGGAGGAGTTGCCGGCGCTGGGCGCCTGAGTCAGTGCTTGCTTTGCTGCCGGTCAATATCCCGGTCTTTTTGCCGGCGGCGCCAGATGCGGCTTTCCTGACCGCGCCACAGCCGCTGGATATTGTCGTGGTGACGCAGGAGCACCAGACAGGAGAGCATCGCCACCGGGAAGGTGAACTGCGGCTTGAACCACCAGACGTAGAAGGGGGCGATCAGGGCGCTGACAATAGCTCCCAGCGAAGAATAACCGGAGAGCAGCACCGTTAAAAGCCAGGTGCCTATCATCAGGCCGGACAGATCATAGCCAATGGGCGCAATGGCCCCCAGCGCGGTAGCGACCCCTTTACCGCCGCGAAAGTGGAAGAAAATCGGATAAATATGGCCAAGACAGGCGGCGATGGCCACCAGACCCAGCCAGAACGGCGGCAGGCCGAGGCCGTAGCCTATCCACACCGGGATCATCCCCTTCAGGACATCGAAAACCATTACGCCCGCGGCCGCCAGCTTGCCGCCAAGCCGCAGCACATTGGTGGCGCCGGGATTGCCGGAGCCGCTGGTGCGGGGATCCGGCAGGCGGGCGAGCCTACAGATAAGAATCGCGCTGGAGACTGAACCGCATAAGTAGGCGAAGATTATCATGCCAATCGCGATAGCATTCATAACCACATTCCATTCATCAACATTCGTTTTATTTCGCTATCTGTGGATAATACGCATATTCCCGAGGAAGTGGTATCCGATAGCCACAAAAACCGAGTATGGCACATGGACATTGTATTTATTGAGCAATTAACGGTAATGGCGGTGATAGGCGTTTATGACTGGGAACAGCAACGGTTGCAAAAATTGGTGTTCGACCTGGAAATGGGCTGGGATAACCGCCCGGCGGCGCGTAGCGATGATGTCGCCGATTGCCTCAGCTATGCGGACGTCACCGACGCCGTGCTGTCGCTGGTGAACGGCAAGCGTTTCGCGCTGGTGGAGCGTGTTGCCGAGGAGACGGCGGAGCGGCTGATGACCCAGTTCAAACTGCCCTGGATACGTATCAAAATCGGTAAGCCCGGCGCGGTGCCGCAGGCGGCCACCGTCGGCGTTATCATTGAGCGCGGGCGGCGAAAAGTCTGAAAATAGCGCAGCGGTAATCATTTAGCCATGCGATTGCAACCAAATTACCGTATGTTTGTCTCAATTTGCGGGAGATTTAGCGGCTGGTCTGTTTACATACCGCCGCTTTTTTATTGTCGTGACTTTGAGGGAAACGTTGTATGGCGGATATGCACGAGTGGGTTATCGCGTTCATTCTGGGGGTGGTGGAAGGGTTAACGGAATTTCTGCCGGTTTCTTCGACGGGACATATGATATTGGTCGGTAGCCTGCTTGGTTTTACGGATGATAAAGCCAAGACTTTTGAGGTTATCATCCAGCTGGGGTCGATTCTGGCGGTGGTGGTGGTGTTTTGGCGCCGGCTGTTTGGTCTTATCGGTATCCATTTTGGCCAGGTGCCTCACGAGGGTATCGGCAGCGGTCGCCTGCGTCTCGGGCATATTTTGCTGGGCATGATCCCGGCGGTGGTGCTGGGACTGGTGTTTCACGAGCAAATCAAAGCCATTTTTGCCCCGATTTACGTGATGTATGCCCTGGTGGTCGGCGGTGTGCTGTTGCTGGCGGGGGAATGGCTGAAGCCCAAAGTGCCGCGCGCGGCGGGTATCGACGATTTGACTTATCTGCAGGCGTTTCTCATCGGCTGTTTCCAATGTCTGGCACTGTGGCCGGGTTTTTCCCGCTCCGGCGCCACTATCAGCGGCGGCCTGCTGGTCGGCGTTAGCCGTTACGCCGCATCGGAGTTCTCGTTCATTCTGGCGGTGCCGATGATGCTCGGCGCGACGGTGCTGGATCTGTACAAAAGCCTGCCGTTTCTCGCCTGGCAGGATTTCCCGATGTTCGCTATCGGCTTCGTTACCGCCTTTGTCGTGGCGCTGCTGGCTATCAAATTCTTCTTGCAAATTATTAAGCGTATCTCGTTCGTGCCGTTCGCCATTTACCGCTTCATTCTGGCGGCGGTAGTGTATTGGATCTTGATTGGCTGATTGGCTGATTGGCTGATTGGCTGATTGGCTGATTGGCTGATTGGCTGATTGGCAGATGGGCTGACTGATCGACTAATTGGCTGTTTTTGCTGCGCCGCGGCGGGGGGCGATAGCCGCAGGGCAGGGGACGGGCCGTGCGCGGGCCGCTGAGCGTTATCCGCCCGGCGTCATTGTTAGGGTATCTCTGACGGCATTTGCAGTATCTGACGCACGGTACGCGGTAGGGTAGCGGTCAGTCCTGAATGGTCTCGGTATCGCTGTTCTCTTGCTGTCGCTTCCAGCTCGTCAGCGCCTGCTGACGTCGCCGGTTGAGCTCCTCGCCGATGTGCGCGCCGCTAAATCCCGCCGCCATCACCTCGCGCGCGCTGACTGAACTGGCTACGCAGAACGCGTCGCGAAGAAAATCCCCCTGCGGATAGGCATGGTTCTCAAAACCGGTACGGCCACGGGCGTCGGCTTCGCTGGCGAGGATCATCTGCTCCAGGCGCGCCGGTCGGCGCCAGACATCAATGGCGCTGAACAGTTTTATCAGTGTCTTTGGCGTCAGGCTCTGGGCACCGTGCAGCAGATCATGGTAGCGGGCCACGATCGTGGCCAGATCGCGCAGCGGATTGGGCACCTTCAGACGTTGGCACAGCGCTTCCACCACCTTCACCCCCGCCGGGCCGTGCCCGTGGTGGCTGGGCCACAGCTCGCGCGGCGTAAGCGCCTTGCCCACATCGTGGCAAAGCGTGGCGAAGCGTACCGCGATATCGTCCGTCAGCCGGGCCGCCATCGACACCGTCATCAGGGTGTGGATGCCGGTATCGATTTCCGGGTGCCATTTCGCCGGCGCCGGGACGCCAAACAGCGCGTCCACCTCGGGAAACAGCGCTTTCAACGCGCCGCAATCGCGCAAGACCTGAAAATAGACCTGCGGGTTGCGGGTTGCCAGCGCCCGCTCCGTCTCTTTCCAGACCCGCTCAGGCGCCAGCAGCGGCAGCTCATCGGTCATCTGTTGCATCAACGCCATGGTTTCCGGCGCGATGCGGAAATTCAAATGGGCGAAGCGCGCGGCAAAACGGGCGACCCGCAGTACCCGCAGCGGATCTTCGCCGAAGGCGTCGGAGACATGGCGCAACCAGCGCTGGCGGAGATCCTGCTGTCCCTGATAGGGATCAATCAGATTACCCTCGTCGTCGCGGGCGATGGCGTTAATAGTAAGATCGCGGCGGCGCAGATCTTCTTCCAGCGTGACTTCCGGCGAGGCATAGCAGATGAAGCCGGTATAGCCCTGACCGGATTTGCGCTCCGTGCGTGCCAGCGCATACTCCTCGCGGCTTTCGGGGTGCAGAAAAACCGGAAAATCCTTGCCGACCTGCTGATAACCTTGCGCCAGCATCTCCTGCGGCGTCGCGCCAACCACTACCCAATCCCGCTCCTTGACGGGGAGCTGTAACAGACCGTCACGCACGGCGCCGCCGACCAGATATTTCTTCACAATTCTCTCCTGGCAAAGCCGGTGTTGCCTTTATCGGTACCGTTCATTAAGTGTAGCCGTATCTCGCGCGCGATTCACCGCCGCCCGTGTCGGGAGCGGCTCAGTTCATCCAGCGGTTGTCTTTTTTGCGCCGGGGAATGATATGGGGCAGCAGCAGCAGCAGCCCCAGCAGCAGGCCTACGCCAGCCACACCGCCGCCATACATGAACCACTGCATGATAATGGTGCGCTGTTTGTCGTCAAGCTGGACCGCCGCCGCATTGACCTTTTTCTGCGCCGTCGCCAGCTGATCCTTCAGCGCCTGATTCTGTTCTTTAAGATCGTTTATCACGCCGTCGCTGGTGGCCACTTTTTGCTGCATGTCGGCGGTGCGCTGATTCCAGCTGGCGTCGATAGTGTTAAGCTTTTGCGTCAGCTCCTGCACCTGCTGCTCCAGCGCCGGCACCCGGGTGCGCAAACTGGGCTGAGCGCTCAACTGATCTTGTGGGATCCAGGCGGTGCGCCCCTTTTCGTCGCGTATCTGGGCGAAGCCGGTGTCGTTATTCTGGCCGAGAAGCGTAACGGCGTCGCCGGAATTCAAGGTGCCGACAATGCGATACTGATTACCCGGACCGCTGTGGATATAGGTCAGCAGGGTGTCGGAAACATAACGTGGCTCGTCGGCATTGGCGGCGCAGGCGAGGCCCAAACCGACCGCGACGAAGTAAATATGGCGTAATTTCAGCATTATTCCGTCATTTTTAAGCAAATGTTGCACGATAGTAGTGGCTTCAGTTTGACGACGCAATGTCGGGTCCGAAATGAGAACACTCTTACTCTCGGACGAAGCGTATAGCCGTTGCTGCCCCCACCACCCGATGATGCCGGCATCCATGGGCCGGCGCCGCGCGGTTACCGGCGCGGCGTACCCTCTGCGCCGCCGGCGGCGGGTGAGGGACGACAATGACAAAACGCGTCAAAGGTGATGAGATCTTTGGACCCCCCATGACACGAAAAGTGCCGTTGGGCTTGTCCGTTTTGTCCATTAAGGCCATGATTAGGCGTTAACACTTGCCATCTTAAGCGATGAGTCGCCACCAGGGATGGCTTAAGCGTCAATGAATTTTACCGCTATGGCCATAAAACACTATGAATGAAGAAATCGAGTTAAAATTTATCGTTCAGCCCGAGATACTGCCCGCCTTGCGGCAGCGGTTATCGGCGATGGGCCATGACGGTCATGCGCTCCGGCAATTGACCAATACCTATTTTGAGACGGACGGCTTTGACTTGCGCCGCCACGGCATAGGGTTACGTATCCGTCAGGTGGACGGACAGTGTGAGATGACAATGAAAACCGCCGGTCAGGTCATCGGCGGCTTGCATCAGCATCCAGAATTCAATGTGCCGCTGGCGGGGCCAAAGTTGGATCTCACTCGCTTACCGGCGCAGGCCTGGCCGCCTGAGCTTGATCCCGCCGCACTGCAATCGCGGCTCAAGCCGCTGTTTACCAACGATTTCGCCCGCGAGAAGTGGCGGGTGAGCCAGGGCGAAAGCGAGATCGAGCTGGCGCTGGATCGGGGGGAGGTGAGTGCCGGCGCGCTGCATGAGCCGATTTGCGAGCTGGAGATGGAATTACTGAGCGGTAATGCCCGCGATCTCTTCGCCTTCGCCGGTACGTTGAGCGATGCCGGCGGCCTCCGTTTGGGCAGTCTGAGTAAAGCCGCGCGCGGTTATCATCTTCAGCAAGGAAACCCCCCGCGCGCCATCCGGCCACTGCCGCTGCTCAATCCCGCCGCGCAGGCGACGGTGGAAGAGGGCATGAGCGCGGCGCTGCACCTGGCGCTGGATCATTGGCAATATCACGAGGAACTTTGGTTGCGCGGGCTGGTGCAGGCTAAGGCCGGCGTGCTGGAGGGCATTACGCTGATACGTGAAACCTTCCGCGTGATGGGGAATCTGGTTAGCCGCAAAGCCACCTCCGCGCTGCGCGGGTTGCTGGCGGATATCGTGCCGTTGATCGGCGCTGAACGGGCGGATCCGCAGCTAATCTGTTATATGCCGGTCTATCTGCGTACCAAGCTGGCGCTGACGTCCTGGCTGGTGTTTAGCGCGTGGCAGAACACCGCCGATGAGGATACGCGCAAGAAGCTCGCCGGCGCCTACCGGCAATTCGCCGACATGACGCTTGCGCGCTGCGGAGCGGAATTGAAGGTCGCGTTTGGCCGTACGCTCTCTCATGAAGAATACCTGCAGCAGTTGCCGCGGCTGGCGCGCCGGCTGATGGCATTTCATGTCTTGTCCGGCGCTTATCGGCCGACCGAGGTGGTGGCCTATCTGATGCATTGGACAGCGCTACATCAGTCTATCGTGCAGCCAGGATCCGATGATAGGGAACATTTGCGGCGTCAGGCGTTGGCGCAGGTGGGATTCTGGCTAAAATAGCGAGAGCCTGGTGTTAGCACTCCGCCGGCGAGCCATGTTTGTCTCCAGGGAGTATCGACCATGAATACGCGACCTTTACCGCCGCTCCTGCGTAAGCAAGGACAGCAGTCGGCGGCCGGATTACCGGCGCCGGCGGACGATGCAACCCTGCGGGCGCTCGCCATGAGTGATTTCATCAGCGACGCGCTGCAAAGCCATCCGGCGTGGCAGCAGGCGCTGGTGACGCAGGCGCCGCAACCCGGCGAGTGGCGTGAGTATGCCTCGCTGTTGGCCGCCCGGCTGGCGGCGGTTGACGATGAATCCGCGCTGATGCGCGAGCTGCGCCTCTTCCGGCGCCACACGCTGGTGCGTATCGGCTGGGCGCAAATCCTCGGCCTCTGCGATACCCGTGAAACCCTGACCCAGCTAAGCCATTTGGCGGAAACCCTGATTATCGCCGCGCGCGACTGGCTGTGGCAGGCGTGTTGCCGCGAGTGGGGTACCCCCTGCGGCGCGGACGGCACGCCCCAGCCGCTGCTGATTTTAGGCATGGGCAAACTGGGCGGCGGCGAGCTGAATTTTTCCTCCGATATTGATTTGATTTTCGCCTACCCTGAAAACGGTTTTACCCGCGGCGGCCGTCGCGAGTTGGATAACGCCCAATTTTTTACCCGCCTCGGTCAGCGGCTGATTAAGGCGCTCGACCAGCCGACCGTGGACGGCTTCGTTTACCGGGTCGATATGCGGCTGCGGCCGTTCGGCGATAGCGGACCACTGGTGCTGAGCTTTGCCGCGCTGGAGGATTATTATCAAGAACAGGGCCGGGATTGGGAACGCTATGCGATGATCAAAGCGCGGCTGATGGGCGGCGATGGCGATCCCTATAGCCAGGAATTGCGCAGCATGCTGCGTCCATTTATCTATCGCCGCTACATTGATTTTAGCGTTATCCAGTCGCTGCGCAATATGAAACAAATGATCGCCCGCGAGGTCCGGCGGCGCGCCTTGAAGGACAATATCAAACTGGGCGCTGGCGGGATCCGTGAGATAGAGTTTATCGCTCAGGTGTTTCAATTGATTCGCGGCGGCCGCGAGCCGCGCCTGCAGTCGCGCGCCTTATTGCCGACGCTTGAGACCATCGGCGCGCTTGGCCTGCTCACGCCGGCGCAAAGCGCCCATCTGAGTGCGGCCTACCTCTACCTGCGACGGCTGGAAAATCTGTTGCAGGGCATTAATGATCAGCAGACGCAAACCTTGCCCGCCGACCCGCTCAATCAGGCGCGTCTGGCCTGGGGAATGGACGAGGCGGACTGGCCGCAGCTCACCCGCACGCTGGACGCCCACATGCAAGCGGTCAGGGCGGTGTTCGATGAGCTGATTGGCGACGATGCCCCCGACGCTGAAGATAACGATACGCCCGGCCCGGCGGCCGCGCTGTGGCAGGAGCCGATGTCGCAAGCGACGGAGGCCGACGGCGAAGGCGTGCCCTGGCCGCGTCTGGCGCACTATGTCGCCGATTTCCGCCGCGATGTTGCCAAACGTACGCTAGGCCCGCGGGGCCGGGAAGTGCTGGACGCGCTTATGCCGCGGCTTTTGGCGCACATCGGCGAACGGGACGCGGCGGACGAGGTGTTTGCCCGCTTGGCGCCGGTGTTGCTTAGTATCGTCTCGCGCACCACCTACCTGGAGTTGTTACTGGAGTACCCCGGCGCGCTGGGGCACTTGACGCGTCTGTGCGCCGCCTCGCCGATGATCGCCAGCCAATTGGCTCGGCATCCGCTGCTGCTGGACGAATTGCTCGACCCCGCGACCCTATACCACCCCCCGGCGCCGGCGGCCTATGGCGACGAGCTGCGCCAATATCTGCTGCGGGTGCCCGAAGAGGATGAGGAACAGCAACTGGAGGCGCTGCGGCAATTCAAGCAGGCGCAGCAGTTGCGCATTGCCGCCGCCGATATTGCCGGCGTGCTGCCGGTGATGAAAGTCAGCGATCACTTGACCTATCTGGCGGAAGCCATGATCCACGCCGTCATCCAGCAGGCGTGGAGATCGATGGTCGCGCGCCACGGTCGGCCCTCGCATCTGCGTGACGGGCAGGACGCCGGCTTTGCGGTCATCGGCTACGGAAAGCTGGGCGGCTGGGAGTTAGGCTACAGCTCCGATCTGGATTTGGTGTTTTTGCATCAATGCCCGGATGATGCCGTGACCGACGGACCGCGCGTCATCGATGGACGGCAGTTTTATTTGCGGCTGGCGCAGCGGGTGATGCATCTGTTCAGCACCCGGACCCCGGCGGGGGTTTTGTATGAAGTGGACGCGCGGCTGCGGCCGTCCGGGGCCGCCGGGATGCTGGTGAGTACGCTCTCCGCGTTCGAGGACTATCAGCTTAATGAGGCCTGGACCTGGGAGCATCAGGCGCTGGTGCGCGCGCGGATGGTGTATGGCTCCCCAGAATTGCAGGAAGGTTTCAACGCCATCCGCCGTCGCGTGCTGAGTCTGCCGCGAGATCCCGCGACGCTGCGCCGGGAGGTCAGCGAGATGCGCGCCAAGATGCGCCAGCACCTGGCCAGCAAGCAGACAGACGTTTTTGATATCAAGACCGACGCAGGCGGTATTACCGACATCGAGTTTCTGGCGCAATATTTGGTGTTGCGCTACGCCGCAGAAAAGCCTGAACTGACGCGCTGGTCGGATAATGTCCGTCTGTTCGAGCTGATGGCCAGGGAGAGGATCATGGACGGTGATAATGCCGAAGGGCTGCGCGCAAGCTACACCACGTTGCGCGATACGCTGCACCATCTGGCGCTGCAAGCCTTGCCCGGCCGGGTGCCGGAGGCGCAGTTCGCCCGCGAGCGCGCTTTGATAAGCCGCTGCTGGCGTCAGTGGCTTGATTGAGCGGCGCAGGTAAAGTGGTCTGCAAAGTCAGCATGCCCGTGCGTCGGAATTAGCCTCGGCGTCCGCCGCCGGCAGGGTTCGGGTCAGCGGTGGAGGCACCGTCAACGGGTGGAAGCCGGCGCCGCAGGGGGCGAATTTTTCCCGCCTGTGATATGATCCCGACCCTTGAACAGGATCTCTTTGGAGCGAGTGGATGAAAGTGACCTTGCCTGATTTCCGCCGGGCGGGCGTGCTGGTTGTGGGCGATGTGATGTTGGACCGATACTGGTACGGTCCCACCAGCCGGATCTCACCGGAAGCGCCGGTGCCTATCGTAAAAGTGGACGCCATTGAGGAGCGTCCCGGCGGCGCCGCTAACGTCGCGATGAACATCGCCGCGCTGGGCTGCCATTCGCGTCTGGTCGGTCTCACCGGCATTGATGATGCCGCCCGCGCTCTGGGCGCGCGACTCAGTGACGTCGACGTGACCTGCGATTTTGTCGCCGTCGCGACCCATCCCACCATTACCAAACTGCGGGTGTTATCGCGTAATCAGCAGTTGATCCGCCTCGATTTCGAGCAGGGCTTCGACGATGTCGACGCCGCCCCCATACTAGAGCGTATTCAGCTGGCGCTGCCGAAAACCGGCGCGCTGGTGCTATCCGATTATGCCAAGGGCGCGCTGGCGCGCGTGCGCGAGATGATTACGCAGGCGCGCGCCGCCGGCGTGCCGGTGCTTGTCGATCCCAAAGGCACGGATTTTGGCCGTTATCGGGGCGCAACGCTGCTGACCCCGAATCTGTCCGAATTTGAAGCGGTCGCCGGCGCCTGCAAGGATGAGGAAACGCTGGTGAGCCGCGGCATGCAACTTATCGCCGATTACCAACTGTCGGTGCTGCTGATTACCCGTTCGGAGCAGGGGATGACGCTATTGCAGCCGGGCAAGGATCCGCTGAATTTACCGACGCAGGCGCAGGAAGTTTACGACGTCACCGGTGCCGGTGATACGGTCATTGGTGTGCTGGCCGCCGCACTGGCCGCCGGTAACAGTCTGGAGGAATCCTGTTTTCTGGCCAACGCCGCCGCGGGGGTGGTGGTCGGGAAATTGGGCACCTCCACCGTGAGTCCCATCGAGCTTGAGAACGCCATCCGCGGCCGCGCCGAAACGGGCTTTGGCGTCATGACCGAAAGCGAGCTGAAGCAGGCGGTGGCGCTGGCGCGTCAGCGCGGCGAGAAGGTGGTGATGACCAACGGTATTTTCGATATTCTGCACGCGGGCCACGTCAGCTATCTCGCTAATGCCCGGCGGTTGGGCGATCGGCTTATCGTGGCGGTGAACAGCGATGAGTCCACAAAGCGTCTGAAAGGGGAAAGTCGCCCGGTCAATCCTTTGGCGCAGCGAATGACCGTCCTGGCGGCGTTGGAGGCGGTGGATTGGGTCGTGCCCTTCAGCGAGGATACCCCTCAGCGGCTCATCGCCGATGTGCTGCCGGATGTGCTGGTCAAAGGCGGCGATTATCAGCCGCACCAGATCGCCGGCAGCAAGGAGGTGTGGGACAACGGTGGGGATGTGCTGGTGCTGAATTTTGAAGACGGCTGTTCCACCACCAATATCATTAACGCCATCAAGCGCGGCGAACGGGGTTAGGCTTCAGACCCAGGGGAAAAGAAAGGCCGCGCCCGGCATGGTCAGCCGTGCGCGGGCGGAGAAACGCCGCGCCGGGCGGCGATCGGTTGTCCGACGGCGGTGATGCGCCCCCCGCATGGTCAGCCGCGCGCGGCAGTGACGCGCCGCGCTGGGCGGTGGTCAATGACGCGCGGGGGATGATGTCTGCCGATGGCCTCAGCAAGCGGCGGTCGCGGCGATTAGAGCTTTTTGAAGGTGTCTTTAGCCGGTTTGTCGCTCGCGGCGCCGGTCTTCGGCGCGGCGCGATCCGCGGGAGAAACGCTGGTAGTGTCGTCTACGCCGTCCACGCCCGCAGGCTTCTTGCCCGCCACCGGCGCCCCGGCCGCCGACGTCGCGCCACCGGCAGGTGCCGCTGGGCTGACGCCCGGGTCGCTTTTCGGCATGGTTTCCAGCGCATTCAGGCGCAATTCCAATTGACTCAATTTTTCCCGGGTGCGTAACAGCACCTGGGTCTGTACGTCAAACTCCTCGCGGCTGACCAGGTCCATACGGCTGAACTGGTTTTGCAGCACCTGACGGATCTTTTTCTCCACATCGTCGCCCAGATCGCGGATGCCTTTCAGCAGCGACTCCTGCACCTGGCGGGCAAGCTGTTCAAGTTTCTTTGGATCAATCATCGTCGGTTCCCTAACTGGTCAGAATGGGTTAAGTGTAATGCCTGTTTCCCCTGAGTGGAAACAAAAGCATTCATCGAAATTATGCGTTTGCTAATTGCCTCGGCTGCGGGTTGGCGCTATAGTATTTCTGCTTATTCTCAGGGCGGGGTGCAATTCCCCACCGGCGGTAAACCTGGCTAAAGTATTGCACAGGAAGCCCGCGAGCGCTCAGATTGCCTTGCAGTCTGAGGTCAGCAGATCCGGTGTAATTCCGGGGCCGACGGTCATAGTCCGGATGGGAGAGTGTAACGACGTCCAGGTGGGCTACGGCCCGCTATCGTTATTATTTGGCCCGTTCGCGGCCGCTCCTAAGTCTGCCCTGATTCTGGTAATCCATAACAATTATGAGGTTTTACTTACCATGAATCAGACGCTTCTTTCCGAATTCGGTTCCCCGTCCCAACGCGTGGAAAACGCGCTGGAGGCGCTGCGCAATGGCCGCGGGGTGCTGGTACTGGACGATGAAGATCGTGAAAATGAAGGCGATATGATATTCGCCGCCGAGAACATGACCGTTGAGCAGATGGCGCTGACCATCCGTCACGGCAGCGGTATCGTCTGCCTGTGCCTGACCGAAGAACGCCGCCAGCAGCTGGCGCTGCCGATGATGGTGGAACGCAACAGCAGCCATTATCAGACGGCGTTTACCGTCACAATCGAAGCGGCTGAAGGGGTCAGCACCGGGGTCTCCGCCGCCGATCGCCTGACGACGATTCGGGCCGCCATCAAAGATAATGCCAAACCCACCGATCTTAACCGACCCGGGCATGTTTTCCCGCTGCGCGCGCAGCCGGGCGGCGTGCTGGTGCGCGGCGGCCATACCGAAGCGGCGGTGGATTTGACCACCCTTGCCGGCCTGAAACCGGCGGGGGTGCTGTGTGAAGTGACCAATGACGATGGCTCTATGGCGCATGCGCCAGAGATAATCGCCTTTGGCCGGCAACACCACATGCCGGTGCTGACCATTGAGGATCTGGTGGCCTACCGTCGCGCCCTGACGCGCGAAGTAAGCTAACGTCCTGCGGATCCGGCGTGGTATCAGCCGGCATCCCGCACTAACGCCTGCATCTCCGACCAAGTGTAAATATTCACTTCGCCTGTGGGGAGTTGAGCGGCGGCAACCATCGCCACGGCGATATCCGCCGCCGTGATCGCGCGGTATTTTTCCGCCCGCCCCCGCAATACTGGGTTCAACCGTCGCCAGACCAGATTTAGCCCCTTCTCCAGCGGGCGGTGCTCTCGCCGATCGCCCATAATCATGCCGGGTCGGAAAATGTGCGTCCGGGTGGCGTGCAGGGCAATGATATCCTGCTCGGTTTCCCCTTTTATGCGCAGATAGGATGCGTAAGCGCTGACGCTGGCCCCCATCGATGACACTAGCGAGATTGAGCGCGCGCCATGCTCAAGCGCCAGCCGCGCCGCCAGCAGCGGATAGTCGTGATCGATACGGTAGTAGTCCCGCGGGTCCGGGCTGTTTTTGCGCGTGGTGCCGAGGGCGATAAACAGATCCTCCGCCGCCAGTGTGTCCGCCAATGCGGGTAGCGTGGCGCTATCGCCGATAAGCTGTTTCAACTGCGGATGGCGCAGCGGCAGCTCGCGCCGTACCACCGCAATCACCTGCCGGTAAGCGGAATGGTGCAGCAAGGTGGACAGCAGGTGACCGCCCACTAATCCGCTGGCGCCAAAGAGCAGTGCTGTTTTCATCTATTGGCCTCGGTTATTCAATTTTCCTGATTATCTTCATCATGGTTATATCGGTTCATTGCAAAGCGAAAAGGGTTAATGTGATGCCATTAGCCGCCGCAAGCGACGCACAATGAATAAGGATAGACGATGAGTAGCCCACGCATGCCCGCCCTTTTCCTCGGCCACGGCAGTCCGATGAACGTACTGGAAGACAACCACTATACCCGTAGCTGGCGGCAACTGGGCCAGACGCTGCCGCGGCCGGAGGCGATATTGGCCATCTCGGCCCATTGGTACCGGCAGGGCACCGCCGTGACCGCCATGGCGCAACCGCGCACCGTGCACGATTTCGGTGGTTTTCCCCAGGCGCTGTTCGATACGCGTTACCCCGCTCCCGGTTCGCCGGCGCTGGCGCAGCGGGTGCAGTCCCTGCTGGCGCCGGTACCGGTGCAGGCCGACATCGACGAATGGGGATTGGATCACGGCAGCTGGGGCGTGTTAATCAAAATGTATCCCGAGGCGGATATCCCCGTGGTGCAACTTAGCCTCGATGCGACGCGGGATGCCGCCTACCATTTTGCCCTCGGGAAAAAACTGGCCGCGCTGCGCGATGAAGGCGTGATGCTGGTGGCCAGCGGCAATGTGGTGCATAACCTGCGCACGGTACGCTGGCAGGACAATGCCGAACCCTACCCGTGGGCAACGTCGTTCAATCAGTTTGTGCGCGACAATCTCGCTGCGCAAGGGGAACCGCATCCCTTGATCGCTTATCAACAGCACCAGGATGCCGCGCTGGCCAATCCCTCGCCGGAGCATTTTTTGCCGTTGCTCTATGTGTTGGGCAGCCGGATAGGCGATGAACCCGTCTCGGTGCCCGTGGACGGTATCACGCTGGGTTCCATCAGTATGCTGTCGGTGCAGGTCGGCTAATACGGCGGCGCGGCGTCACCGCGCTGCCGAGGCAGAATCAATCAAGAATGATGTGGGGATAAAAGCGGGAGAGATCCTGGGTAATAATCTGCCGGTCTTCGCGCAGGCCGATGCCGCAGGGCTCATCGTTAACCAGCCAGCTGCCGATGACCGTATAGCTGTCGCCAAAGCGGGGCAGCGGGCAAAATGCCTGTACAATCGAGCCTTCCTCGCCGTAAGGGCCGTCTACGCGTGCGGTTTCGCGTCCCTGCTCGTAGACGCGCACATTGGCGCCCTCGCGGGAAAACAGGGGTTTCACCACGTAATTGTCCATCGGCGGGTAATCGTCTTCGGCGAAATAGGCCGGCAGCAAATTGGGATGGTCGGGAAACATCTGCCAGAGCATCGGCAACAGCGCCTTGTTGGACAAAATGCACTTCCAGGCCGGCTCTAGCCAGCGCACGCCGGCATCCTCAAGCTTGGTAGAGAACATCTCGCGCAGCATGAATTCCCACGGGTAGAGCTTGAACAGGTTGCTGATGACCTGATCCTGCATATCGGTAAACTGCCCTTTCTCTCCCAGCCCCAGCTCCTCAATATACAGAAACGTGTTGGGCAACCCGGCTTCCGTGGCGCAATCCTGCAGATACTGCACCGTGCCGCGATCTTCCTCCGTATCCTGGCAGCAGGCCAGATGCAGCAGACTAAACCCGTGCTGCGACTGCAGTTCGGCGAAGCGGGCGATAAGCTTCTCCTGCAGGCTGTTGTACTGATCGGCATTGGCCGGCAGCTTGCCGGCGTTTATTTGATCTTCCAGCCAAATCCACTGAAAAAACGCCGCTTCGTACAGCGAGGTCGGCGTATCGGCATTATTTTCCAGCAATTGGGGCGGATGCTGGCCGTCATAAACCAGGTCGAGCCGCGAATAGAGCGACGGTTGACGCGTTTGCCAGGCGTGGCGCACGAATGACCAGGTATGGCGGGGAATACGGAATTTGGTCAGCAGCGCATCGCTGGCCACCACCTTTTCCACCACCTGCAAACACATCTGATGCAGCTCGGCGGTGGCCGCCTCCAGCGTCTCGATTTGCGCCAGGGTAAATTGATAATAGGCCTCTTCGCACCAGTAAGGCTCGCCGTACAGGGTATGAAAATTAAAGCCGTATTCGGTGGCTTTCTCACGCCAGTCCGGCCGTTCGTCGAGAGTGACTCGTTTCATGTCCCGTTAGCCGCCCATGGAGCGGTGAGGGGTGGCGCTGCTGCTGCGCATGGCGTTCTGCTTGGCGACGGTCTCGCCGAAGCCGCCGCGGGGGATGGTCTGCGTGGTCGCCGGTTTCGGCGCCAGGGCGGTTTTGGGCACCGTCATCGAACGGCCACTGGTAGCTGCCCCGTAGTTGCGGCCGCTGGCGTCGACAAACTGGCCGCGCGCCGGACTGTTCGCTGCGCGCGAGCTGAACAGCGGCTGCTGGGCATAGCCGCCACCGCCCATCATGCGGCCCATCATATAGCCCGCCATGAGCGGCATCCACATGCTGCCGCTGTGCTGCGACTCCGCCGCCATGCCGGCCTGCGCCGGAACCTGGGTACATTGATCTTCGCCAAACTCCGCCACGCAGTCGGCGCGCGAGGCGTATTTGGGGGCGGTTTTCACCGCTTCCTGCTGTGCGGTGTTATACGCGGTGGTGCACTGCTCGCCCAACGAGGGATTGGCTCGGGTGCAATCGTCGCTGTTCATGTACAGCGAAACGTTTTCGTCGTTTTTTTCACAGCCGGCCAGTACAAAAACGGCACCGACGGCCAGCGCGATGGGCGCCATACGGTAAGCGCGCCAATGCTTGCGAAAGCTGGCGTGATTAATCTGTTGAGTGCGTTTCATGATTATCCTGCTTTATTAGTATTAGGCTCGACCCAGAGAAAGTCACTGTAGAATAGGGTAAAAACGGTGAAAAATGAAGCATGGGCGGTCCGCGGCCCGCATCTTTACGTAGTTATACACTTCAGTGTGATCCTCCCCGCGTGCAGTGATAGGCAAAGAAGGGCGCCGGCGCCGGCAGGGGGAAGCCGAGGTTTCACCTAGCGCCGGGAAAAGACCTAATGCAGGAAAGGACGACGTCCGCTAGAGCGATCGGTGCCGGCGGCCGGAAACAAATGTCTGCCCTGGCCACCGGGAAAGAACATAATGCTGGAAAGGAAGACGTCCGCTAGCGCGGCCGTCGCCGGCGGCCGGAAACAAATGTCTGCCCTGGCCGCCGGGAAAGAACTTAATGCTGAAAAGGACGACGTCCGCTAGCGCGGCCGTCGCCGGCGGCCGGAAACAAATGTCTGCCCTGGCCGCCGGGAAAGAACCTAATGCTGAAAAGTATGACGTCCGCTAGCGCGATCGGTGCCGGCGGCCGGGGAAACAAATATCTGCCCTAACCGCCGGTAAAGAACTTAATGCTGGAAAGGATTACGTCCGCTAGCGCGGCCGGTGCCGGTGGTTGGCGCGGTTGTCACGCTGGCCGCGCGGGGCTGGACGGCCGTTTGCGCAGCACCTTCGCGCGCCGAATTGGTGCTACGCGGCGTATCGGAGCCATCGGCACGGGCGTCCTGCGACGCGTTTTCCGGCGCTACCGTCTGCGGATCGGTCGGCACCGTTTTACCGAGGGTATTATTTAACGTCACCAAATCCGCTTCGTTTAGCGTGCCGAGAGCGGATTTCAGATTCAATTGATTGATCAGGTATTGATAACGCTCTTGGGAGAGATCCCGCTTGCGATCATAAAGCGTTGTGGTGGCATTTAACACGTCAACGATAGTACGGGTGCCCACCTGATAACCGGCTTCCGACGCGTCCAGGGAGCTTTGCGCCGACACCACCGCCTGTTCATAGGCGGCAATACTGCTGATGGAAGCGGAGATGTTATTAAACGATGAACGCAGGGTCATCACCATCGAGCGGTGCGCGCTTTCCAGCTGTTCGCTGGCGCTAACAAAATTGTACTGCGCCTGCTTCACCTGGGAGGTGACGGAACCCCCGCTATAAAGCGGCACGTTCAGACTCAGGCCGATGGCGTTACCGCCGATATGCTTATCGGGATTGGTCACAGAATTGTTTCGCGAGCCATTGTAGTCGGAATTGCTCACCGTTGACGAGGCGTTAAGATCTAACGTCGGCAAATGGCCGGACTGATAGTAACGGATCTGTTCACGCGCCAAATCCTGCGACAGGCGCGCCGATAACAGGCTGAGGTTACGGTTTTCCGCTTCTTTCAACAGGCTGGTGATCGCATCGGGCCGCTGGGTCTTGAAACTCGGGATATTCAGCGTCGCCAACTGCGGATATTCCATGCCGGTAATCTGGCGCAGCGCTTCCAGCGCATTATCCAGATCGTTGCGGGCGCTAACTTCGGACGCCAGAACGGTGTCATAATCCGAGCGCGCATTCTGCACATCCGTAATGGCGACCAGACCGACATTAAAGCGTTGGGTAGTTTGGTCCAACTGGCGATAAAGCGCCTGCTTCTGCGCCTCGGTATATGACAGTGTATCAATGGCGTTCAATACGTTAAAATAGGCGGTAGCGGTATTGAGAATTAACGATTGCTGGTCCGTTTGATACGAGACATCCTGAATACCCGCGGTTTTTTCCTGGAGAGTCAGGGCACGCCATTTGGACATATCGAAAATGGTCTGGGTCAACTGCAGCGCGGCGCTGGACTCATTGGAATTGATATCACGGTTGTCGCGAAAACCCTGGGTATAGGTGTAATCTGCTCCCAATCCCAATTGAGGCAGCAGCGGGGCGCGCTCTTCATTAATCTTTTCAAAGGCTGCATCGCGATCGGCGGCGGAGCGGCGAAGATCCGGGTTGGAGGATCTGGCCTGCTGATACACCTGTAGCAGATTTTCTGCCTGACTCATTGCACTGAAACCACCAAGACTCAGTCCAATAAGGAGGGGGAGCAGTTTCTTCATTTGCATTCCTTTTGAAACAGCAAAATTGCTAGGGTAGCGCTATTAGAAAAATAGTGGCTAATTCTAGCAGACACTGCCGGACTGAAGAGGTGGCTTAACGTGCCATGCCGGCGCTATTTACAAAATCTATCATAAACCGTCAGTTTCCGGCAGACTGATTTATCGGGCCGGTTGACGGCGTTATTTGCTAATAAGAGCGCTATGATGACCTCTTCTTTTGTCACGCCGGTGACATTTGGCCGTGATGATGTTGAAATGCTTTCCCGTGAGACGTTGTACAACGGCTTTTTCAAAATGGAGCTTTACCACTTCCGCCACCGGCTGTTTAATGGCGGCATGAGCCAGACGGTGATCCGGGAAATTTTCGAGCGCGGACATGCGGTCGTCCTATTACCCTATGATGCGCGGCGTGATCAGGTGATATTATTGGAGCAAATCCGTATCGCCGCTTATGACAGCAGCCCAACACCCTGGCTGCTGGAGTTGGTCGCCGGTATGATTGAGCCAGGGGAAACGCTGGAGCAGGTAGCCCGACGCGAAGCGGTGGAGGAAACGGGGCTCACGGTGGGCCGCTGCAAACGGATGCTGAGTTATCTGGTCAGCCCTGGCGGCACCAGTGAACGTCTGACGGTCATGGTGGGGGAGGTGGATGCGCTGAAAGCCCAGGGTATCCATGGACTGGTCGAGGAAAATGAAGATATCCGTCTCCACGCGGTGAGCCGCGAACAAGCGTACCGCTGGGTGGAGGAGGGAGTGATCGATAACGCCGCCTCTGTCATTGCCCTGCAATGGCTGGCATTACACCATGAATCCTTGAGAAAAGAGTGGGCCGATTAATGATAAAGCGCTACACGCCCGATTTCCCTGAAATGATGCGGTTGTGCGAAACCAATTTCGCCCAATTGCGCCGGTTGCTGCCGCCGATAAATCAGGTGGATGAAACCGTCGCCTATCAGGTGCATGGCGCCAGCTACCGGCTGACCATTCAGGAGTCCACACGCTATACAACGCTTGTGGCCATCACCCAGACCGCGCCGGTCGCCAGCTACTGGAGCCTGCCCTCGATGACCGTCAGGCTCTATCATGACGCCATGGTTGCGGAAGTGTGTTCCAGTCAGCAGATCTCTCGCTTCAAAGCGCGTTATGATTATCCGAATAAAAAGTTACATCAACGTGATGAGAAACATCAAATCAACCAGCTCCTTGCGGACTGGCTACGCTATTGTTTGGCGTATGGTGCCATGGCGGTTCCTGTTTGTTAGGCAGATTTCGATAACCAAGGACAATCTTTGGAAAGCCTGTTGAAACTTCCTGTGGCGCGTGGGGCCAATATCAGGATTTTACAAATCACCGACACTCACCTATTTGCAGGTGAGGACGAGACGTTGCTCGGGGTGAATACGTTTCGCAGCTACAGCGCGGTGCTGAAGGCGGTACAGGCTGAACAGCGGCATTTTGATTTGGTGGTCGCCACGGGGGATCTGGCGCAAGATCACTCACCGCAGGCTTATCGGCATTTCGCCACCGGGATAGCCCGCCTGCCCGCGCCCTGCGTCTGGCTGCCGGGCAATCATGATTTTCAGCCGGCGATGGTGGATGTGTTGGCGGAGTGCGGGATTTCCCGCGCCAAACAGGTGTTGATCGGCGACGAGTGGCAATTGTTGCTGCTGGACAGCCAGGTTTACGGCGTCCCCCACGGCGAACTGAGTGACTATCAGCTGGAGTGGCTGGCGCAGGCGTTGGCCGGCCAGCCTGAGCGCCATACGCTGCTGTTGTTGCATCATCATCCTTTCCCCTCCGGCTGTATCTGGCTTGACCAGCATAGCCTGCGTAACGCCCATATGCTGGCGGAAGTGTTGCAGCCCCATCCGCGGGTAAACACCCTGCTGTGCGGCCATATTCATCAGGAACTGGATGTGGATTGGCTGGGCCGGCGCGTGCTGGCGTCACCATCTACCTGCGTGCAGTTCAAGCCGCACTGCACCAATTTTACCATCGATACCCTCGGCCCCGGCTGGCGCTATCTCGACTTGCTGCCGGGCGGCCTGCTCCAGACCGAAGTGCGCCGGCTGGACGGAACCGAACACCAGCCCGACACCGATTACGAAGGCTACTGATGGCGACGCTGCTGTATCTCCACGGTTTCAACAGTTCCCCCTTGTCCGCCAAGGCCACCGCTCTCGGCGCCTGGCTGGCGCGCCATCATCCCGAGATTGAACTGCTGGTGCCGCAGTTGCCGGTCTATCCCGCCGAGGCGGCGGAAATGATGGAGACGCTGGTGATGGAGCGGGCCGGGGAAGCGCTGGGGCTGGTGGGCTCGTCGCTCGGCGGTTATTTCGCTACCTGGCTGTCACAATCCTTTCTGTTGCCGGCGGTGGTGGTCAATCCGGCGGTGCGGCCGTTTGAACTGCTCACAGGCTATCTGGGGGAGAACCTGAACCCCTTCACCGGCGAGAAATATGTTCTGGCGCCACGGCACATTTATGATTTGAAAGTGATGCAGGTCGACGTGCTGGAGTCGCCGGATCTTATCTGGCTGCTGGCGCAAAGCGGCGATGAGATCCTCGATTATCGCCAGGCGGTGGCCTACTACACCCACTGTCGCCAGACCGTCGAGTCCGGCGGTAACCATGCATTCGTGGGATTTGACCATTATTTCTCCTCTATCGTGCATTTTTTGGGGCTTACCACCGGGTGAGGCCACAAACGTCGCCGCACAGAATATCTGCTTCCCGAAGGCCGGCCTTTGCGGTAGGCTCTCCAACAATTTGTCACGAAATATGATTTAAGCCATGACTCAATCAAGCTATAACGCCGACGCGATAGAAGTACTGAGCGGACTGGAACCGGTCCGCCGCCGCCCGGGGATGTACACCGATACCTCGCGGCCCAATCATCTTGGACAGGAAGTCATCGATAACAGCGTCGACGAGGCGCTTGCCGGCCACGCCCGGCGCATTGATGTGATTTTGCACCCCGATCAGTCGCTGGAAGTCACCGACGACGGTCGCGGTATGCCGGTGGATATTCACCCTGAAGAGGGCGTGCCGGCGGTGGAATTAATCTTGTGCCGGCTGCACGCCGGCGGTAAGTTCTCCAATAAAAACTATCAATTTTCCGGCGGTCTGCACGGTGTAGGTATTTCGGTGGTCAACGCCCTGTCGACCCGGGTCGAGGTGTCGGTGCGCCGCAACGGCAATGTCTACCGCATCGCGTTTGAAAACGGCGATAAAGTCGAAGACTTGAGCGTGGTCGGTACCTGTCCCAAGCGCAATACCGGTACCAGCGTGCATTTTTGGCCGGACGAGCGCTTTTTCGACAGCCCCCGCTTCTCGGTGTCACGCCTGACCCATTTGCTGAAAGCGAAGGCGGTACTGTGCCCTGGCGTGGAAATCGTGTTTCAAGATCGGGTCAACAATACCGAGCAGCGCTGGTGCTATCAGGCGGGTCTGACCGATTACCTGAATGAAGCGATCAACGGGCTTATCACGTTGCCCGAGACACCCTTTGTCGGCGCGGTGAGCGGTGATACCGAAACGGTGGACTGGGCACTATTATGGCTACCGGAAGGGGGGGAACTGCTGACCGAGAGCTATGTCAACCTGATCCCCACGCCCCAGGGCGGTACCCACGTCAACGGGCTGCGTCAGGGTTTGCTCGACGCGATGCGTGAGTTTTGCGAGTACCGTAATATTCTGCCGCGCGGCGTCAAGCTGTCGGCGGACGATATTTGGGAGCGCTGCGCCTATGTGCTCTCGGTGAAAATGCAGGATCCCCAGTTCGCCGGCCAGACCAAAGAGCGCCTGTCGTCGCGGCAAAGCGCCGCCTTCGTTTCCGGCGTGGTGAAAGATGCCTTTATTCTGTGGCTAAACCAGAATATACAGGTGGCGGAACAACTGGCGGAGCTGGCGATCGCCAGCGCCCAGCGTCGCCTGCGCGCGGCGAAAAAGGTGGTGCGTAAAAAGCTGACCAGCGGGCCGGCGCTGCCGGGCAAGTTGGCCGACTGTACCGCCCAGGATCTGGCGCGTACGGAACTGTTTCTGGTGGAAGGGGATTCGGCGGGCGGATCCGCCAAGCAGGCGCGCGATCGCGAATATCAGGCGATCATGCCGCTGAAGGGGAAAATCCTCAATACCTGGGAGGTGTCTTCCGATGAAGTGCTGGCCTCCCAGGAAGTGCACGATATCTCGGTGGCGCTGGGTATCGATCCCGATAGCAACGACTTAAGCCAATTGCGTTACGGTAAAATCTGCATCTTGGCGGATGCCGATTCCGATGGTCTGCATATCGCCACGCTGTTATGCGCTTTGTTTATGCAACACTTCCGCAAACTGGTGGAAGAGGGGCATGTCTATGTGGCGATGCCGCCGCTCTACCGTATCGATTTGGGCAAAGAGGTTTATTACGCCCTTGATGAGGAAGAAAAGACCGGCGTGCTGGAGCAGTTAAAGCGCAAAAAGGGCAAGCCCAACGTGCAGCGTTTTAAAGGGCTGGGTGAAATGAACCCGCTGCAGCTGCGCGAAACGACGCTCGATCCCAATACCCGTCGGCTGGTGCAGTTAACGGTCGGGGCGGACGATGTGCAGCAGACGCTGGCGATGATGGATATGCTACTGGCGAAAAAACGCTCGGAAGACCGCCGCAACTGGCTGCAGGAAAAGGGCGACGAAGCGGAAATCGAGGTCTGAGCGACCGGCACGACCGACGTGCCCATCAGGCGTCGCGGGTTTCCGCTTTATGGCGTTATGCTGATGAGCCGCTCTTTGGCGTGATGCTGTTGAGCTGCGCTCTGGCGTGATGCTGATGAGCCGCTTTATGGCGTGATGCTTACGAGCCGCGCTTGGCGTGATGCTTACGAGCCGCTCTTTGGTGTGATGCTTACGCGTTGCTCTTTAGCGTTATGCTGTTGAGCCGCTCTCTGGCGTGATGCTGTCGAGCCGTTCATCGCCAGCGTTACGCATTGGCGATGTCCCCCCAGGCGTGAATTTACAAGACGCCACCAAGCGGTTTCTAACCTCCCCAATCCTCCCCTGACAGCGCCGGATGTAGCCGTTTAAGGCTTTTAACTGGCACTATAGGCCTAACCTCCCCCTACCACGGCGGGCGCCGACGCGAGGTTGCTGGCGTCGGGCGTCGGTGTTAGTATTTGGCTATCAAGACATACAGATGGCTAGATTCCCGAATGGCACCCCCTTCGGCGGATCATACAAGGACGCTTATGGCGGAAAATAGGCAATTGGCTGAACTGGTCGGGGCCTGCCGTTGGATAGGGGCGAGGGGCTGGAGCCCGGCCACCGGCGGCAACATGTCGCAGCGACGAGACGCGCGCAGCTGCTATATCACCGAGTCCGGCCTGGATAAAGGCCATCTCGACGCCGACGATTTTCTCACCGTGGATATCCATACCGGCGCGGCGCAGCCCGGCCGGCGGCCTTCGGCTGAAACCGGCTTACATACCTTCCTCTACCGGCGTTTTCCCGAGGTCGGCTGTGTGCTCCATACTCATTCGGTCAGCGCAACGGTGCTGTCGCGGGCGGAGCAGGGAAGCGCTCTGCGGTTGTCCGGTTACGAGATGCAGAAATCGCTGACGGGACAAACCGATCATCGTGAGGAAGTGGCGATTGCCGTTTTTGATAATTCCCAGGATATTCCCGCGCTGGTGCAGCGCATTGCCCGGCACGATGCGCTAACCCCCCTGCGCTATGGTTTTTTGACGCGCGGCCACGGCCTGACCTGCTGGGGGCGGGACGTAAGCGAGGCCCGGCGCCATCTGGAAGGTCTCGAATTCTTGTTTGAGTGCGAGTGGCGCCGCCGTCTGCTGGAGGCCCGATGATCCAGGCGGTGATTACCGATATTGAGGGCACCACCAGCGATATCCGCTTTGTGCATGAGGTGCTGTTCCCCTATGCCCGTGAACGGTTGGCGGAGGTAGTGCAAACCCAGGCTGGTGATACCGAGGTCGCACAGGCGTTACAGGGGCTGCGCGCGGAGATCGGCCAGCAAGACGCCGATAACGCACATCTGTTGACGGCGCTATACGGGTTTATGGCTGAGGATCGTAAATCACCAGCGCTAAAAACCCTGCAGGGCATTATCTGGCGCGAAGGCTATCGGCGCGGGGACTTCCTTGGCCATGTTTACGATGATGTAATGCCACAGCTCACGGCCTGGCACCGCCAGGGGCGGGTGCTTGGCGTTTATTCGTCGGGATCGGTCGAAGCGCAGCAGTTGCTGTTCGGCCATAGCGTCAAGGGCGATCTGCGTGGGCTATTCAGCCACTACTTTGATACCCGCGTCGGCGCGAAACGTCACTGCGGCGCCTATCAAACTATAGCCGCCGAACTGGCGCTGCCGCCGGAGGCTATTTTATTTTTATCCGATGTTTATCAGGAGCTTGATGCAGCCCGTGCTGCCGGATGGCTTACCTGCCAGCTTATTCGCGACGAGAATACCGCCGGCGGCAGCCACCCGCAGGTGCGTCGTTTTGATCAGATAAACCTGCAGGAGTTTGTTTAATGAGCGCACTGACCATTTATTCCGACACCGATGCCACGGCGCCGCGTTGGCAAAGCCACGAGGGTGACGCTATCCAGCGGGAGCTGAACGCAATCGGCGTGCGTTTCGAGCGCTGGCAGGCCGACAGCGAACTGGGAGCGAACCCCGACGCCGAGACGGTGATCGCTGCCTATCAGCAGGCTATCGATCGCCTGGTGGCGGAAAAAGGCTATCAAAGTTGGGATGTCATCAGCATGCGCCCGGATAATCCACAGCGCGAAGCTCTGCGCGCGAAATTTTTGGCGGAGCATACTCACGGCGAAGATGAAGTGCGGTTTTTCGTCGAGGGAGCCGGTCTGTTTTGCCTGCATATACAGGGCAAAATCTATCAGATACTGTGCGAAAAGAATGATTTGATCTCGGTACCCGCAGGGACGCCGCACTGGTTTGATATGGGCGAGGCGCCACGTTTTACCGCTATCCGGGTGTTTGACAACCCGGAGGGCTGGATCGCCCGCTTCACCGGCGATGCCATTGCTGATGCGTATCCACGCCTGGCTCGTTAGGCTGGCGGTACCGGCCAACCCATGGCCGCGGCAACCGCCTTACCGTTTTAATGATAGTCTTACCGACTGAGTGATCACCTTACCGGTGCGGTGACGGTGTTACCGACGCGATGGTCATCTTACCGGTGCGGTGAGGGTGTTACCGACGCGATGGTCACCTTACCGGTGCGGTGACCGTCCGCCTGGGGTTAATTGTTTCCCCGGCGCGGCGCCGCCTTAGCCTAACGGCCGACTGAACAGCCCTTCTGCTACCTGCTGCGGCGTCACGATGCCGGTATCTAGCACCCAGCCGTCAATCAGCGCCGCCGGCGTGACGTCAAAGGCCGGATTATAGACCTCCGCTCCGGCCGACGCCCACCGACACTGGCCGAAGCTGCCGGCCACGCCGGTCACCTCGGCGGCGTCGCGTTGCTCAATGGGGATTGCCTCGCCGCTGGGGCAGCGGGCGTCGCAGGTGGTGTGGGGCGCCGCCACATAAAACGGCACCCCGTGCCAGCGGGCCAGCACGGCCAGACTGTAGGTGCCAATCTTATTGGCGACATCGCCGTTGGCGGCGATTCTGTCGGCGCCGACCCAGACGGCATCCACCTGGCCGCGCGCCATCAGGTCGGCCGCCATCGCATCGCATATCAGCCGGTAGGGCACGCCCAGTTCGCCCAGCTCCCAGGCGGTAAGACGGCCGCCCTGCAGCAGCGGCCGGGTTTCATCTACCCATACCTGGGCGATGTTGCCCTGACGGTGGGCAAGCGCGATCACGCCCAGCGCGGTGCCGGTGCCGGCCGTCGCCAGCCCGCCGGTATTGCAGTGGGTCAACAGGCGGCTGTGCGGTGTGACCAGCGCGGCGCCGTGCCGGGCAATGGCGTCGCACAGCGCCCGATCCTCCGCGACCAGCCGCAGCGCTTCCTGCCCCATGGCGCTAACGAAATCCGGCTGCGTCAACGCCTGCGCCATGCGCGCCAGATTATTCATCAGGTTTACCGCGGTCGGGCGCGCCGTGCGCAGTATCGCCAAATCGCGCTCAAGCTGTGTCCGGCTCTGTCCGCCCTCCGCTAGCAGTGCCATCAGCAGGCTGGCGGCCAGACCGATAAGCGGTGCCCCCCGCACGCGTAGCGTGCGGATATGGTCCACCAACTGCGCCACATTCTCCGCCGGATGCCAGCGCTGCTGCTGCGGCAGCGCCTGCTGATCCAAAATCCATAGTTGATTCTCCCTGACCCGCAGGCTGGTAGTGCTAAACGTGAGCATGCTGTTGTCCCTGTCCGGTTATTGCATCTGATTTACTATTCTGCCAACATGCCATTAAGATGTATAGACGTCTACACGGTTTTACGCCTTTACGGCCTTTTTGCAGCGCATCAGGGAAGTCGATATGACAATCTACCGTACCCTTACCGCCGCCGACGCGGTAGCTTATGCCCGCCGTTTCGCCGGCCTCAGCAACCCCGAGACGCTTTGCGCCGCACAGGAAATAGGTGACGGCAATCTCAATCTGGTGTTTAAAATTCTTGATGCCGACGGCGTCAGCCGGGTCATCGTTAAACAGGCGCTGCCGTATGTCCGCTGCGTGGGTGAATCCTGGCCGCTAACGCTCGATCGCGCGCGTATCGAGGCGGAAACCCTGTTGATTCATGGCCGCTATTGTCCGGCCTACACGGTGCGGGTCGTGCATCATGACCCGCAACTGGCGACGATGGTGCTGGAAGATCTTTCCGACCACCATATTTGGCGCAGCGAGCTGGTCAAGGGCGCCTGGTACCCTGACGCCGCCCGCCAACTGGGCGAATATCTGGCGCAGACGTTGTTTCATACCTCCGATTTTTACCAGCCGCCCGAGGAGAAAAAAAACGAAGTCGCCCGTTTCGCCAATCCTGAAATGTGCCGGATAACGGAAGATCTGTTTTTTACCGATCCTTATCGTGTGCATGAGCGCAATGCCTATGAGCCGGAACTGGCGCAGGACGCTGCGGCGTTGCGTGACGATCGGGAATTGAAGCTGCGGGTGGCGGCGCTGAAACACCGTTTTTTGACGAAGGCGGAAGCGTTATTGCATGGGGATATTCATAGCGGATCCCTCTTTGTTGCCCGCGAGCGACTAAAAGTGATCGATGCCGAATTTGGCTATTATGGCCCCGTGGGCTTTGATATCGGCACTGCCATCGGCAATCTGCTGCTCAATTATTGCGGTTTGCCGGGGCTGTTAGCGCTGCGCGAAGCTGCGGCGGGGCGCGAGCAGCGCCTGCAGGATGTGCAGGTGGTCTGGCAGGCGTTCAGTGAGGGGTTCCACGCTCTGGCAGCGGAAAAGAGCCGCGACATCACGCTGGCCGAGCCGGGGTATGTCCAGCTGTTTTTGCGCGAGGTGTTCCAAGACGCCATAGGGTATTGCGGCACCGAGCTTATCCGACGCACGGTAGGCTTGGCGCATGTGAGCGATCTTGACGGCATACAGGATGATGATATGCGTCACGCCTGCCAGCGTCAGGCGTTGGCGTTGGGTAAAATGCTTATCCTCGCTGCGCCGCACATCACTGACGCCGCCGCGTTGGATGCCCGTATACGTCAACATGCCTGAGCGGCCGCCACCTGCCGTGGACGGGCGCCGGTTTTACCCCATACGCCCGGCCCGCATGGGTACGGGCCAATCGGCTTTCTGTTCCGCGCTGGCCGTTGCGCGAGGGAGAAATTTCTTCCTGCTGATACGGTAAATCCTGATTCCTCTTCTATACTCAAATAACGATATCATCGACTTATAGTCAAAACGAGCATCACTTAACGAGAAGGAACAGGGAATGAAAATATTTCTGTGGATAATTGCCATTATTTTTATCGTCGGCCTGCTGACGTTGACCGGTGTGTTTAAATTGATCTTCTGATGCCGCCCCGCGCTAACGGCGCTCCCGTTAGCGCCAGCCTCTCGCCGCTGCGCCGCGCGTGATGCGGGGCAAAAGAAGGTAAGCCGTGGCTTACCCTCTATCGGTTACCCCTGCCGGAGTCAGCCGGTGCGTTTCTCCAAAATATGAAAAGTCACATCCATCACATCATCGCGAATATTGGCGCGGTGGGCATCCATATGCGCCGTTTGCTGATGCTGCTCCAAATGTCGAATACTCTTCCATTGTTCCAGCATAAAAATGGAGTCGGGAGCGGTTTTACGCCACGGTACTTGCGCTTTATAGTCGGTGAGCAAGGTATATTCGCCACATCCGTCTTCGGCCAGCACGTTGGGCCTGAGCGCTTCGATAGCGGCTAAAACCGCTTCTCTTCGTCCTGGTTTGACTTTGATTTCTGCAATTACCGTGATCATCGCTTCCTCTGTTTCACTTTCGTTCGGGGGCGCCAATAGTTAACCAAAGACGCGGGCCGGATGCTCGTGATATTTTATCGCATCCGTGATTTGACCCCTTATTATACTGAATGCGGCCACGGCTTAGCCACGCTGACCGATTAGCGCCCACGCGAGTGCTGTGACAGCGGAGGGGCGATAGGGTAGTATCATGCTCACTAACCCCATACCCGCGGCCTAGGGAAGTGACTGCTCACGTGACCCTACCGCGGTCAGAGGAAACAATCATCAATGAGCGAGCTGACTCATGACGGCGCCGAACGCCTGGCGCTGCATAAATTTACCGAAAACGCGTACCTCAACTATTCCATGTACGTCATCATGGATCGCGCGCTGCCATTTATCGGCGACGGGCTCAAACCGGTGCAACGGCGCATCGTCTACGCGATGTCGGAATTGGGGCTGAACGCCAGCGCGAAATACAAAAAATCGGCGCGCACCGTCGGCGACGTCTTGGGTAAATACCACCCCCACGGCGACAGCGCCTGCTATGAGGCCATGGTGCTAATGGCGCAACCTTTCTCCTACCGTTATCCCTTGGTGGACGGTCAGGGCAACTGGGGGGCGCCGGACGATCCCAAATCCTTCGCCGCCATGCGCTATACCGAATCGCGCTTGTCCCGCTACGCCGAGGTATTGCTGGGCGAACTGGGACAGGGCACGGTTGATTATGTGCCGAACTTCGACGGCACGCTGGATGAGCCGAAAATGCTGCCGGCGCGGTTGCCGAACGTGTTGCTAAACGGCACCACCGGCATCGCGGTCGGGATGGCGACCGATATCCCACCGCATAACGTTAACGAAGTGGCGACCGCCGCGATTGCGCTGCTGGGCAACCCTGCCGCCACGCTGGAGCAATTGCTGGAACATGTAAAGGGGCCGGATTTTCCCACCGAGGCGGAAATCATTACCCCCAAGGATGATCTGCGCAAAATTTACCAGACCGGGCGTGGCTCCGTGCGCATGCGCGCGCTATGGACCGTCGAGGACGGCGAAGCGGTCATCAGCGCGTTGCCGCATCAGGTGTCCGGTGCCAAGGTGCTCGAACAGATAGCCAGCCAGATGCGCGCGAAGAAACTGCCGATGGTGGAGGATCTGCGCGACGAATCGGACCATGAAAACCCGACCCGTCTGGTCATCGTCCCGCGCTCCAATCGGGTTGACCTGACGCAGGTGATGAACCATCTGTTCGCCACCACCGATTTGGAACGCAGCTACCGCGTCAATATGAACATGATCGGGCTGGACGGCCGGCCGGCGGTGAAAAACCTGCACGAAATCTTGTCGGAATGGCTGGTTTATCGCCGCGACACCGTTCGCCGCCGGCTGAACTTCCGGTTGGAAAAAGTCCTGCGCCGGCTGCATATCCTGAACGGCCTTCTGGTGGCCTACCTTAACCTGGATGAGGTTATCCACATCATCCGCACCGAGGACGAGCCGAAACAGGTTTTGATGCAGCGCTTCGAGCTCAGCGAAACGCAGGCCGACGCCATCCTCGAGTTAAAACTCCGTCATTTGGCCAAACTGGAAGAAATGAAGCTGCGTGGCGAACAGGATGAGCTGGCGAAAGAACGCGACAAGCTGCAGGCCATTCTCGCCTCGGAACGCAAGCTGAGCAACTTGCTGAAAAAAGAAATCGAGGCGGATGCCGCCGCTTACGGCGACGCGCGCCGCTCGCCACTGGTGGAGCGTGGCGAAGCGAAAGCGCTGAGCGAAAATGAGCTTATACCGTCCGAACCGGTGACGGTTATCCTATCGACCATGGGCTGGGTGCGCAGCGCCAAGGGCCACGATATCGATCCGAGCGGGCTCGGTTACCGCTCCGGCGACAATTACCTGTCGTCGGTGCGCGGCAAGAGCAATCAGCCGGTGGTCTTCATCGATTCTACCGGCCGCAGCTACGCGCTTGAGCCCGCCGGCCTGCCTTCGGCGCGCGGCCAGGGCGAGCCGCTGACCGGTAAGCTAACGTTACCGCCGGGCGCGTCAATCGAACAGATGCTCACCGGCGCCGATGATCGGAAACTGCTGATGGCCTCCGATGCCGGCTACGGATTTGTCTGCAGCTTCAGCGATCTGGTGGCGCGCAATCGCGCCGGTAAGGCGTTATTGACGTTGCCGGAAAACGCCAAAGTCATGCCGCCGTTATGGTTAAAAGGCGCCGCCGATAAGCTTCTGGCGTTAACCGAAGCCGGTCGCCTGTTAATGTTCCCGGTTGACGATCTGCCGCAGCTGTCGAAAGGGAAAGGCAATAAAATCATCTCCATTCCCGCCGCGGACGCGGCGGCGGGCAAAGATCGCCTCGCCGGCCTGTACCTCCTGTCTACCAAGGCTTCGGTCACCTTCCACGTCGGCAAACGCAAGCTGACCCTGCGGCCAGAAGATCTGCAGAAATTCAGCGCCGAACGCGGACGTAAGGGGACGCTGTTGCCGCGCGGATTGCAGCATATCGACCGGGTGGAAGTCACCGATCCGCTGGCCGACAACGGCGACGAGGAAACGGCGTAATTTGCGCGCCGGCCGGGCAATGTCCGGCCGGTTTCTTCATGCTGATAGGTGATGCTCTTCGCTGTTTGCCACCGCCGCCCGGCCACCGGGGGGAATAACCGTGTATTTTGTCAGGAAGCCGGTATACTAGCGACGGCTGAAGGTTAAGAGGTAACTATGCTCGCTATTGTTCGCACCATTCTGGTGGTGCTGTTGTCGATAATCATCTGCGTTTTTGGCTTGATTTATTGCTTGTTCAGCCCGCGAAACCCTCGTCATGTCGCCACCTTTGGCCGCTGGTTCGGCCGTATGTCGCCTTTGTTTGGCATCCGGGTGGAAGTTCGTCATCCCGTAGGCGTGACGCTGCCGCAAAATTGCATTTATATCGCCAATCATCAGAACAATTACGATATGGTTACCGCCGCGTATGTGGTGCAGCCCCGCACCGTTACGGTAGGGAAAAAAAGCCTGCTGTGGATCCCGCTGTTCGGGCCGCTTTATTGGTTGACCGGCAATCTGCTTATCGATCGCGATAACAGCGCTCGCGCCCACAGCACGCTTACCGAGATTGTGCAGAGCATTAAAAAACGTAATATTTCCATCTGGATGTTTCCAGAAGGCACCCGCAGCCGCGGTCGCGGTTTGCTGCCGTTTAAAACCGGGGCGTTTTATACCGCCATTGCCGCCGACGTTCCCATTGTGCCGATTTGCGTTTCCAATACCTCGAACAAAATCAAACTCAATCGCTGGTCTAACGGTTTGGTCATCATTGAAATTTTGCCGCCGGTGGCAACGGCCGGCTACAGCCGGGAGCAGGTGCGCGCGTTGACCAGACACTGTCGGGATATTATGAAAAACAAGCTGGACGAACTGAATGCGGAAGTGGCGCGGCGGGAATCCGCCGGGCGCTGAAGGCTCCCGACGCCGCTATGCCGGTGTACGATTGACGATTTCCCGGCCTGTCCCAGGCCGGACATTACGAGAAAAGTTTTGCCGTGTCTAATGGAGCAGATATGTCACTCAGTCGGCGTCGGTTTATTCAGGCAACGGGGGTTACCCTTGCGGCCAGCGCGTTGCCGCTGCAGGCGCAAGCCGCCGAAACGCCCGTTGCGCTGCCGATCCCACCCTTGCTGGAGTCGCGCCGCGGGCAGCCGTTATTTTTGACGCTGCAGCGCTCGCATTGGACATTTGCCGCCGGTCGGCGCGCCGCCACCTGGGGCATTAACGGCGGCTACCTCGGCCCGACGGTGCGGGTGTTCAATGGCGATGACGTCAAGCTTATCTATAACAATCGCCTGACGGAACCCGTGGCGATGACCATTAGCGGTCTGCAAGTGCCCGGCACGCTCATGGGCGGCGCGGCGCGGCGCGGATGATGTCGCCGGGTGCCGATTGGTCGCCGGTGCTGCCCATCCGGCAACCGGCCGGCACCTGCTGGTACCATGCCAATACGCCAAACCGGATGGCACCGCACGTCTACAATGGTCTGGCGGGACTCTGGCTGGTGGAAGATGCGGGCAGTAAGGTGCTGCCGCTGCCGAATCATTATGGCGTCGATGACTTCCCGCTCATTATCCAGGACAAACGGCTGGATAACTTTGGTCAGCCGGTCTATAACCCTCCCGCGAGCGGCGGTTTCCTCGGCGATACGCTGCTGGTGAACGGCGCGCAGAATCCGTTTGTGGAGGTGTCGCGGGGTTGGGTGCGTCTGCGGTTGCTCAATGCCTCAAACGCCCGGCGCTATCAGCTGCAACTGAGCGACGGCCGCGCCATGCAAGTCGTTGCCGGCGACCAGGGCTTTCTGCCGGCGCCGGTGCCGGTTATCCGGCTGTCGCTGGCACCGGGCGAGCGGCGTGAAATTCTTATCGATATGTCCAAAGGGGAAGAGGTGGCCATCACCGCCGGTGAAGCGGCCGGCCTGATGGACAGGGTGCGCGGCTTTTTTGAACCCTCGTCGATACTGGTCAATACCACGGTGCTGACGCTGAAACCGACGGGGCTGCTACCCCTGGTTACCGATAACCTGCCGATGCGGTTGCTGTCCGACCAGCTCATTGACGGCGGTATCAGCCGCACCCGCGAGTTTTCACTCGGCGGCTCTACGCCTGATATCAATGGTGCGTTATGGAATATGAGCCGTAACGACTTTCAAAGCTTACAGGGCAGTTTTGAGCGTTGGATAGTTCACACTAACACTCCGCAGGCGTTTCATATTCAGGGCGTGGCTTTTTTGATTAAACGCGTCAATGGCAGTATGCCGTTGCCGGAAGATCAGGGCTGGAAAGACACGGTGTGGGTTGATAACGAAGTAGAATTGCTGGTCTGGTTCCCACAAATGGCGCCGGATCACTTTCCCTATCTCTATTATAGCCAGACGTTGGAGATGGCCGATCGCGGCGCTGCGGGGCAATTTGTGGTACGGCCCCCGTCCATGGGGTAACGGCCGCGTTCAGGCTGTGCCGTCAGCTGTCTCTCCCATCAGACTGCCGCCATGGTATCCGGATGCGAACCCAGCCGTTTGCCGCAGTCCAGCTTGGCGATGGCGTCCAGGTCATCTTGCGCCAGACTGAAGTCAAACACCGCAAAATTGGCGCGGATCCGCGCCGGCGTTACCGATTTCGGGATCACGACTAATCCGCTATCGATATGCCAGCGAATGACAATTTGCGCCGGTGTTTTGCCGTATTTTGCCGCCAGTTCGCGGATGATTGCCTGATCAAATACCCCTTTGCCGCCCTGCGCCAGAGGACTCCAGGATTCGGTCAAAATCTGGTGGCGGGCATCAAAGGTCCGCAATGCCTGTTGTTGTAACAGCGGATGCAGCTCGATCTGATTTATCACCGGCACCACGCCGGTTTCATCCAGCAGGCGCTGAAGATGGTGCGGCTCAAAATTGCACACCCCAATGCTTTTTGCCAGCCCTTCCTCCTTCAGCTTCACCATCTCGCGCCAGGCTTGCACATAGTTATCCTGGCTGGGCACCGGCCAATGCATCAGATAAAGATCGACATAATCCAGCCGCAGCTTGGTCAGACTTTGCTCAATAGCCTTGGGCACTTTGGTTTGATCGCCGTTCCACAGTTTAGTGGTAATAAACAGTTCTTCCCGTGGGATCGTTGCGTCCTGCAGCGCCTGGCCGACGCCTTCTTCGTTTTTATACATCGCCGCGGTATCAATAGAGCGATAACCGGCATCCAGCGCCGCCTCAACCGCAGTGACGACTTCCTGGTTAGTGGCTTTCCAGACCCCCAAACCCAATTGCGGCATGGTGTGTCCATCATGGAATGTGACCGTGGGTTGCGTTGTCATGATTTCTCCTTTTTTGTCCGACCGCCGCACCCGCGCGGGGCGGCGAAGGTTATAAGTAAGGGAACAGGTTCCGCCGAAGCCGATTACTTGCCGCTGGCCAGCCGCGCCCGCGACATGCGCTGGCACTTAAGGCATAGGTATCTACACATCAGGGAGGAGGCTTAAGAGCAACTCTCGCTAAATGAGTAAGTTCTTCCAGACTATATTCCGATAATAATTTTAGTGTATTCAACAAGATGGATAGGCCAGCGAGCAGAGCAGGAGCGCTCTCTCTGCGGCCTCGCTTTTGCTGTCGTCCTGACAAGCGACATATCAGCTGGCGGGCTGCCGCATTTTCTTCTCCTTCAGCGCGTTGCAGCCGCCATACCAGAACAGCAGCCATACTGGCTATTAACAACCTGCGTAGTACGGCTGGCGCGCTGCGCTGAAGCCATGTTTCTACGTCATGTCCGGCACCTTTCAGCAACTTAAAAAATGATTCAATATTCCAGCGCCAGTAATACCAACGAGCTACTTCCTCGCAGGTGATCTCGCTGCAAACGTTTGTAAGCAGCGTCCAGCGTCCCACCACATTACCGAGATCATCCGTAAGCCGAACAACAACCAATCTGACCGTCAGAGGCTCTCCAGGTTGGATTTTTATGCGGCGGCCGGTTTCTTTATCTTTACGCTTCTGCTGCGCAGCTCGGGTTATGACTATCGAGGTTTCACTGATTTCCATATCAGCTTTTTTCCCTTTCCAGTCTACCTGTCCGCATCCGTTGTATGGCAGAAGAGCAGCAATCTCACCAATTTTCAATGAATTACCTTGCCACTCTGCACCATGTCCTTCTTTTCCTCGGATAAGCCAGCATATTCCTTGAGTACTCAACGTCCGCATATGTCCAATAGAGTCACCCTCTCTATCAATTATATGAATCAGCTTTTTACCTATATTAAGCGATTCCACACGGGCAATATCGGTCGTCAAGGCGTCCATATGTGTCTGCCGTTCGGACAGTCCTTCCGCCAACGTTGAATGACAACCGGTTGCATCGGTAAGTGTCTGAGATAGAGGCGCTATTGGCAAACCCGTGCCAGCATCAACCAGCAAGCTGCTTTGAAGTTCATATCCAACATCGCCACCGTGCGTCATTTTTAAGCGTCCGTATTTGGCATGATGGTAAAGAAATTGTAAACGTGACCAATCATGAACAACGAGAGCGTATGGATGCGGGCTAAGCGAAATTTGCTCAAGTGCTAGCGAAATAATTGGCTCATTGAGTTGACTGAAGCTAATTCGCTTATTATTCAGAAAACGCCAGACAGCTTGGGTAGTTGCGAAAGTTGATTTTTGAGCACTTGCGAGGTCTTTAACCGCAGAAGCAAGAAGAGCCGCGGGCGTCATATGCTGTTTAACCAGCGTCTGATATCGGCGGGTAAGGCGAGAGTCAATCCCGCCAACAGATAGGTTGAAATCATTCTGCAAAGTAATAACAGGTATCACGATAAATGTGTAGATACCTATG
>NZ_FRDB01000098.1 GCF_900143145.1 Candidatus Sodalis sp. SoCistrobi | reverse complement strand
TGCTCATGCTGAGTTTCCAGCACTAGATTAACTGCCCGTTCACGGACTTCCGGAGAGTAACGTTTGGTCGTTGTCATAGAGACCTCCACTTTTAAAGTATAGACTCTAATTTATCCGGGGTGATTCAGTTTGAGCTGCAGATGGCTCAAGCGCGTCAGGCGCCGATACGTGCGGGATTGGGCTTCAACCCACTGGCTGCGCCGACGCTGTGCTTGGCGCGGCATGCGCCAACGGCTAACTTCGTTACGGCTTCTTTTCATCACGACGACCTTCGGCACGGGCTTACATTAACGCACGCCATTATAGCCACTTTTTCATCCCTGCCAAGCCACGCAAGGACTGTGGCGCATAATGCGTCCGGTAAAACAATTTCCTCTTTGCGCCCCTTATGCGTAAACTCAGGCTAACGCTCCGCGAACAGGATTTTTCGCCCCTATGACAACGCTTTATACCGTAATCAACTGGCTATTGCTGTTCGGCTATTGGTTGTTGATCGCAGGCGTCACGCTGCGGGTGATGATGAAACGTCGCGCGGTGCCCTCCGCCATGGCTTGGCTGCTGGTCATCTATATTCTTCCCCTGGTAGGGATTATTACCTATCTGCTGTTTGGCGAACTCAACTTGGGCAAACGCCGCGCCGAACGCAGTAAGGCCCTCTGGCCGTCCACCGCCAAGTGGATCGAAGATCTCAAAGGCTGTCGCCGCATTTTCGCCAGTGAAAACAGCGAAGTGGCCCGGGCGTTATTTCAGCTGTGCGAGCACCGTCAGGGCATGGGTGGCCTTAAGGGCAATCAGATGCAGCTGCTGACCAGCAGCGATGATGCCCTGCGGGCGCTGGTGCGCGATATCGGCCTGGCGCAAAACAATATTGAGATGGTGTTCTATATCTGGCAAACCGGCGGTCTGGTGGACCAAGTGGCGGAGGCGTTAATGGCCGCGGCGCGGCGCGGCGTGCGCTGCCGGTTGATGCTTGATTCCGCCGGCAGCGTGGACTTTTTCCGCAGTCCCTACCCCGCGCTGCTGCGCGACGCCGGCGTGAAGGTGGTGGAAGCCCTGCACGTCAGCCTGCTGCGCGTTTTTCTGCGCCGTATGGATCTGCGTCAGCACCGCAAAATGGTACTGATTGACAATTATGTCGCCTACACCGGCAGCATGAACATGGTGGATCCACGCTTTTTCAAACAGGACGCCGGCGTCGGCCAATGGATCGATATCATGGCGCGCATGGAGGGGCCGGTGGCTACCGCCATGGGGATCATTTTTTCCTGCGATTGGGAAATAGAAACCGGCGAACGTATCCTGCCGCCGCCGCCCGACGTCAATATCATGCCGTTTGAACAAGCCACAGGGCATACCATTCAAGTGATCGCCTCGGGCCCTGGTTTCCCCGAGGGCGTCATTCATCAGGCGTTGCTGACCTCTATTTATGCCGCGCGCGAACAATTGGTGATGACCACCCCCTATCTGGTGCCGAGCGACGACTTGCTGCATGCCATTTGTACCGCGGCGCAGCGCGGCGTTGAGGTGCATATTATCGTTCCACGCCACAACGACTCCATGTTGGTAGGCTGGGCCAGCCGGGCCTTCTTTGCCGAATTGCTGGAAGCCGGCGTGCTTATCCATCAGTTTGAGGGCGGTCTGCTGCATACCAAGAGTGTGCTGGTCGACGGCCAGTTGAGTCTGGTGGGGACGGTGAATCTGGACATGCGCAGCCTATGGCTTAATTTTGAGATAACGCTGGTCATCGACGATGATGATTTTGGCAGCGATCTGGCGCGAGTGCAGGAGGACTATATCGCTCGCTCACGGCTTATCGAGGCCAACGTCTGGTCAAAGCGTCCTTACTGGCAGCGTATTGTCGAGCGGCTGTTCTACTTTTTCAGTCCATTGCTGTAATTTTGCCAAACGGCATGCTGTAATAGCGCCAATTCAGCTAACGGGACAGTAATGATGGATGTGGACAATCGTCTGACGGATGACGAAACGCTCGAAGCGGCCTACGATATTTTTCTTGAGCTGGCGCAGGATAACCTCGATCCGGCAGACATTCTGCTGTTCAACCTGCAGTTTGAACAGCGCGGCGCAGCAGAACTGTTTGACCCGTCCGAGGCGTGGCATGAGCAGGTGGATTTCGATCTCAACCCCGATCTTTTCGCCGAAGTGGTGATAGGTCTGGCGGAGAAAGACGGCATGGCGGTGAACGACGTGTTTGCGCGCATCCTGATTTGCCGCGACAGATGCGAAAAAGTTTGCCACATTCTGTGGAAGGAGTAAGCCCAGTCCCGTCCGCGGCGGGCACCCGCGCGGCGCTCGTCAGATCGTAGAGCGACGGCGAACGTCCGCATTGACTCAAGCCCCACCGGCTTTCGTCGTCCCCGATGACAGCCCCCCAGCCGGGCGCAACTATCACCGTTTAGCCGCGCCCGCTGGGCATGACGCTCTTGCGCCAGCTGGGCATGACGCTCTTGCGCCCGCTGGGACATGACGCTCCTGCGCCCGCTGGGACATGACGCTCTTACGCCCGCTGGGCATGACGCTCTTACGCCCGCTGGGACATGACGCTCTTACGCCCGCTGGGACATGACGCTCTTACGTCAGCTGGGCATGACGCTATTGCGCCAGTTGGGAAACGTCCACCTTGATGCATGAGCAGGCGTGGCGGAAACTGCCCTGCAATATCGGCCGCGTCACGGCGCAGGTTTCATCAGCCAGCGGGCAGCGCGTACGAAACACGCACCCCGACGGCGGGTTAATTGGCGAGGGCAAATCCCCCTCCAACAGTTGAATCGCCTTATTACGCTCTTTATCCGGGTCTGGGATCGGCACCGCCGACATCAACGCGCGGGTATAGGGATGCTGTGGATTGTGGTACACCTCGTCATAGGTGCCAAGCTCCACGGCATGGCCGAGATACATGACCAACACCCGATCGGAGATATGTTTAACCACCGCTAAATCGTGCGCAATAAAAATCAGCGAAAGCCCCATTTCCCGCTGCAGCTGCTGCAATAAGTTCACCACCTGCGCCTGAATGGACACATCCAGCGCCGACACCGGTTCATCGCAAATGACCAACTTTGGTTCGAGAATCAGCGCCCGGGCAATGCCGATACGCTGGCATTGCCCGCCGGAAAACTCATGGGGATAACGGTTAATAAGGTTCGGCAATAGCCCGACCTTCATCATCATGTTGCGCACTTTTTCCTTCACTTCCTGGCGGGGCATTTTCGGGAAATAGGTGTGCAGCGGTTCAGCAATGATATCGCCAATCGTCATGCGGGGGTTGAGCGAGGCTAGCGGATCCTGGAAAATCATCTGGATATCGTTACGCGTGGCGCGCCACTGCGCCGTATTCATATCCTGCAACTCTTTACCCAGCCAGGCGATGCGCCCGCTGGTGGCCTTGACCAGACCAATCAGCGCCCGGGCAAAGGTCGATTTTCCGCAGCCGGACTCGCCGACCACGCCCAGCGTCTCCCCTTCATACAGCCGCAGGGACACACCATCTACCGCCTTCAGGCTTTTGGCGGGCTGCCAGAACCACTGTTTATCCCCTTTCACGTCGAAATACACCTTCAGATTGTCGACGTCGAGGATGACTTTTTTCTTCTCGGCCAGGGTGCTCATACCAGCTCCTCCAGTGGCTTATAACAGGCGCGCAGTCGCTGATCGCCAAAACGTTCCAGCGGCGGCATGGTGGCGCAAATGTCCATTGAGTAGGGACAGCGCGGCTGGAAAGGACAGCCTTTAGGTAAGCGCAGCAGATTAGGCGGATTGCCGGGAATCGTGGTCATGACGTCGCTGCCGTCGGCATCCAGGCGGGGCACCGCCGCCAGCAGGCCGATGGAATAAGGATGGCTCGGGCGATAGAACACATCCCGTGCCTTGCCATACTCCATGGTGCGCCCGGCGTACATAACCAGTACCCGATCGCAGATGCCGGCCACAACGCCCAGGTCGTGGGTGATCATGATGATGGCGGTATCGAACTCGCGCTTAAGTTCGTTGAGCAGGTTCATAATTTGCGCCTGTACCGTCACATCCAGCGCGGTGGTGGGCTCATCGGCGATAAGCAGTTTCGGTCGGCACAGCAGCGCCATGGCGATCATCACCCGCTGGCGCATGCCGCCCGAGAATTCATGAGGATACATCCGCATGCGCTTGCGCGCTTCAGGCATTTTTACCGCGTCCAGCATGCGCACGGACGCATTGAAAGCCTCATGTTTGCCGATCCGTTTGTGCAATTGCAGTACTTCCATTAACTGATCGCCCACCCGCATATAAGGGTTCAGCGAGGTCATCGGATCCTGGAAGATCATCGAAATCTGCTCGGCGCGCAGTTTGTTCAGCTGCTTTTCCGGCAGATTGAGAATTTCGCGGCCGTTGAACTTGGCGCTGCCGTCAATACGGCCATTGCCCGCCAGCAACCCCATCAAGGCGAAAGCGGTCTGGGATTTGCCGGAGCCGGACTCGCCGACGATACCCAACGTCTCGCCGGCGCGCAGAGTGAAATTCAGGTTATTGACCGCGGTCACCGCGCCGTCCTGGGTAGCAAAGGTGACCCGCAGGTCACGCACATCCAGCAGTGCCGGCGCAGCGGTGTCCGTAAGCGTCACCGCGCCCGGCACCGAGGTTTGATTCGTGCTCATCGCGGCACTCCTTAACGGTCTTTCGGATCGAGGGCGTCACGCAACCCATCGCCGATAAAGTTGAAACAAAATAGCGTCACCACCAGAAACAGCGCCGGGAATATCAGCAGCCAGGGAGACACCTCCATGGAATTGGCGCCGTCGCTAAGCAATGCGCCCCAGCTGGAAAGCGGCTCTTGGGTGCCCAGACCGAGAAAGCTCAGGAAGGACTCAAACAAAATCATGCTGGGCACCAGGAGCGAGGCGTACACCACCACCACACCCAGTACGTTCGGCACAATATGGCGCAGAATAATATTGCGGGTGGACACGCCGCTGACGATGGCCGCCTCAATGAACTCTTTGCGCTTTAGGCCCAGCGTCTGCCCGCGGACGATACGGGCCATGTCCAGCCAGGAAACCAACCCGATGGCCACGAAAATCAGAAAGATGTTTTGCCCGAAAAACGTCACCAGCAGGATGACGAAAAACATAAAGGGAAATGAGTTGAGAATTTCCAGCAGCCGCATCATCAGGGAGTCAATTTTACCACCGAGATAACCGGACAAAGCGCCGTATAACGTCCCCACCACCACCGCCACCAGTGCGGCGGCAATGCCCACCATGAGCGAAATACGTCCGCCGATAGCCACCCGCACCAGCAAATCGCGGCCGGAGGAATCGGTGCCGAAATAGTGTTGCGAGGCGATATCCGGCGCATTGGACATCATGGCCCAGTCGGTATCATCATAACGGAATGCAGACAGCGACGGCGCCAGGATGACGAACAACGCGATCAGCAGCAGGATGAACAGGCTGGTCAATGCCGCCTTGTTATGAATGAAGCGGCGGCGGGCGTCAGCCCACAGGCTGCGGCCTTCCACCTCCAGGTGTTCACTGAATTTCTCCAGAGCTTCGCTATTTTTCTTGCTCACGATCATTTGCGCGCTCCAGCGTCAATAACGGATTTTCGGGTCGATAACCGCATACAGGACATCGACGATGGCGTTGAACAGGATGGTCAGGGTGCCCACCAGAATGGTCAGACTCAGCACCAGGGAATAGTCGCGGTTAAGGGCGCCATTAACAAACAGCTGGCCGATACCGGGCAGACCATAGATAGTCTCTATCACCATCGAGCCGGTAATGATGCCAACAAACGCCGGCCCCATATACGAGATGACAGGCAGCAGCGCCGGCTTCAGGGCATGACTGAAAACAATCCGCCGCATCGGCAGCCCTTTGGCGCGTGCGGTGCGGATAAAATTGGAATGCAGCACTTCAATCATAGAACCACGGGTAATGCGGGCAATGCTGGCGATATAGGCCAGAGACAGGGCAACCATCGGCAAAATGACAAATCTGGGCTCACCGCCGTTCCAGCCGCCGCCGGGCAGCCATTTCAGCGTAATGGCGAAAATCAGCACCAATAGCGGCGCTACGACAAAACTGGGGATCACCACGCCGGTCATAGCAAACCCCATGGCCAAATAATCCCATTTGGTGTTCTGCTTCAATGCCGCCATGACCCCGGCGGCGACACCCACCACCACCGCCAGCAAAAACGCCGCCAGCCCCAATTTGGCCGAGACGGGAAACGAGTTGGCGACCAGATCGTTGACCGAGTAATCTTTATATTTGAACGAAGGACCGAAATCACCGTGGGCCAGTTGCAATAAATAATTGCCGTACTGCGTGAGGATGGGATCGTTCAGATGATATTTGGCTTCAATATTCGCCATCACTTCCGGCGGCAGATTGCGCTCGCCGGTAAACGGGCTGCCGGGTGCCAGACGCATCATGAAAAATGAGATGGTGATCAGCACGAACAGCGTTGGAATCGCTTCCAGCAGCCGTCGAAGAATAAACTTTAACATTACCAGACCTATAACATGGCAGTAGACGGTAAGGCGTTTGCAGAACAAACAGGGCATGACCGCCAGCGGTCTGCCCTGTTTGTCTCGCGTCAAACGTCCTTAGTGTTTGATAATGTACAGATCTTTTACATAGACATTATCAAGCGGATCTTTACCGGTATAACCCCCCACGTAAGGTTTGACCAAACGGGCGTTAACATAGTAATACACCGGGACGATAGCCGAGTCTTTATCCAACTGCTGTTCCGCCTGCTGATAAAGTCCGGCGCGGGCATCTTCCGAACCGGCCTGCAGGGCCTGGACCAGCAGTTTGTCAAATGCCGGGTTCTTATAATGCGCACTATTATTGGTGCTGTTGGACTGCATAATGTTCAAGAAGGAGGTCGGTTCATTATAATCCGCGCACCAGCCAGCGCGGGCGACGTCGAAATTGCCCTGACGACGGGTATCCAGAAAGGTTTTCCATTCCTGATTTTCAAGCTTCACATTGACACCGAGGTTCTTTTTCCAGATAGACGCCACGGCGATAGCCAGCTTCTTGTGCAGATCCGAGGTGTTATACAGTAAATCGAAGGTCAAAGGTTTGTCTTTGGTATAGCCCGCCTCGGCCAGCAATTTACGCGCCTCTTCGTTGCGTTTCTCCTGCGACCAGCCAAACCATTCCGGCGCCATCAGCTTGGCGCCATCGGTATACGGCGGCGTGAAGCCGTATGCCGGCAGATCGCCCTGCGCTTTCACTTTATTGACGATGATATCGCGATCCAGACCGAGCTTCAGCGCGGTACGCACGCGCGCATCGGTGAACGGCGCTTTCTGGTTATTGATTTCGTAGTAATAGGTGCAAAGATAGGGATCAACATGCACTTCTTTAGGGATCTCTTTCTTGAGTTTCTGGAACAACTCAATCGGCAAGTTGTTATAGGTCATATCGTCTTCGCCGGCGCGATAGCGATTGACGTCGGTGACTTCGGACGAGATCGGCAGATAGGTGACTTTATTAACCACGGTTTTAGCGTTATCCCAGTACTGCGGATTCCGCTCCAGGACGATACGTTCGTTAATCACCCAGTCTTTGACGACATAGGCGCCATTCCCCACCCAATTGGCAGGCTGGGTCCACTTCTCACCGAATTTTTCCACGACTTTTTGCGGCACCGGCGACATGGACGGATGGGCGAGCACCTTGATGAGATACGGCACCGGCTCGGCCAGCGTGACTTCCAGAGTATGACTGTCAAGCGCTTTCACGCCCAGCGTGTCAGGGCTTTTCTTGCCGCTGATGATATCGTCGATATTGGTTATTTGAGCGTATTGCAGGTAGCTTTCATAAGGAGAGGCGGTTTTGGGATCCGCCAGTCGTCGCCAGCTGTAGACAAAATCCTGCGCGGTGACCGGATCGCCATTGGACCATTTGGCGTTTGGCCGTAGATGGAAGGTCCAGACTTTGAAATCCTTGTTTTCCCAGCTCTCGGCCACGCCCGGCTGGGCCCGGCCCTGCAGGTCGTTAATGATAAGGCCTTCCAGCACGTCACGGTTAACGTTGGATTCGGGAACCCCTTCTATCTTGTGGGGATCCAGCGATTGCAATTCGGCGCCATTGCCACGTACCAATTCCTGTTTGTCGCTTAACTGCACGCCGGCGGGAACGTCCGCGGCTAAATTGTGTCCAGCAACGCCCATTCCCATGGCGGTCACTACGGCCGCGGCAAGAAGCGTTTTTTTCGTGATGTTGGTCATTAGTGATGCACTCCCGGTTTTTTTATTATTGCACGGACCCTGTCAAGCCCTCTGCAGATTCCCGCTTTGCGGGGATAACGCACCTCTTGCCTGCTGCGGCGAACGAAGCCGCAAGGCGAAAGGTATGATATTCGGTATTAACCCAGGCAAGTTAAACAAGGCGTTGTGTCGCCGTAAAAAGGGTGCGGCGACAGGCTCAATCCCGCCTTAACGATAGGCATAGTCTTTATCATGGTAATTTCAACTGCAATAGACCGTTTATCAAATAATTAAGTAATCCCGACGCAAGCTAAAACAGATAAGGTCAATATATCGACATTAAATAGAATAATTGGCTAATGATAAGATAAATAACACTAATAACATCTGGGTTGCATTGTGACAAGTCCCTTGAACGTGAACGGTTAAAAAAAAAACCTACCGCGCGGGGGACTACTTTTATATAACTGAAATAGCGTAGAAAGTTTTTTCTCCACCGGCTCTCCGCGCCGGCGTCCTTTGCACCCGCCGTTGCCGCAAAAGGGTGCGCGATTGACACATCATTGTGCAATGCGCCTTATTTTAGGGCTTGCGCACGGGCACAGAATAATGTGCCACGTCGCTTCATGGTCTACTGACGGCCGGCATGGGGACAGTAAGCGGCTTATCAGCGCCGAACGGAGTCTGTCTCACCGACACCGATTGCCTTCCAGGGCCCCAGCCCGGCGGTCTGTCAGGCATCGCGATCAAGGCTTGATTGAGAGCCCACTCTATCGATAGTGCTTTCGGGATGGATAATGCGGTTGACATCAATCACCACGCCGCAGACATCGTCACCCGCAATAGGCCCGGTCGGCGAGCATCGCCGGCAACAGGCCCGGTCGGCGAGAGTCGCCGGCAACAGGCCAGGTCGGCGAGCGTCACCGGCAACGGTGCAACGTCCTGGATGGCGTTTGGAGCCCTTAACGGCCCCCGCAATACCCAGCGCGTGTTGCCGCGCTAGTGTGGCACTGCGTTGAGAGCGTTACCCGCGATCGCTACCCCGCGCCGTATCCTGCTCCGTTACCCGCCCCGCCATCAGCCGAACTGTCGTGTCGCCCCGCCGTCGGGCGGGATATCGACTTTAAATAAGGTAAATAATTTTAATGCATAGCTTAAGGCCAGTGGGGAAATAATCTATTCCCTTACGCTGCCTGCCACGCCAATATATGCCCTTAGTAGCGCAAATCCTTACCTCTGTCGGTTCGGTTGTGGGCCTTTATCGTGTTACTCTTTCTGTTAAGTGCTGACAAATAAGGTTACGTGGCGCCGTGAAGGTTAATAAGCGCAATTTTTAACCTCTTTACCTTGCATATTGCAGGGCTTTATTGCCGCTGTCGAGCCGTAAAGATGTTGCCGTTATGTTAGGTTTATTAACCATTCCGTGCACTCTCTTGGTTAAACGTATCTATCGAGTAACAAAGCGATTTTTTGTTGAAGCTGAAAGGTGTCAGCTTGCTTTTTTTTGACCCAGATCACATATTCATCCTCCGATACCCCGTAAGCTTTGCATTAAGGAAAGTGATAAAGTGAATAAGGGCTTGGCGAAGTGAGCAATAAGATGTTAATGATGGCGATTGGAAGACTGGTTAAGTAAAACGCCCTGACCAAAAAGGTCAACTTGCAACGAGCCAAATGAACGACTGAATCACCCCGGATAAATTAGAGTCTATACTTTAAAAGTGGAGGTCTCTATGACAACGACCAAACGTTACTCTCCGGAAGTCCGTGAACGGGCAGTTTGAATAACCCCGAGTTTATTAGAGAGTAATTTTGGCAATACTACGCCGCTTCCTCTGATGCTAATTGCAAAGCGTAATAGTTCATTTCGGCTTCAGTAGGAGGGATGTAACCCAGCCGCCCGAGCAGCCTTCTGTTGTTGTACCAGTCCACCCAGTCCAGCGTGGCCAACTCCACTTCCGTCCGGTTTTTCCAGCTCCCGCGGTGGATAACCTCCGTTTTGTACAACCCGTTGATACTCTCTGCCATCGCATTATCGTAGGAGTCGCCG
>NZ_FRDB01000045.1 GCF_900143145.1 Candidatus Sodalis sp. SoCistrobi | reverse complement strand
TGCTCATGCTGAGTTTCCAGCACTAGATTAACTGCCCGTTCACGGACTTCCGGAGAGTAACGTTTGGTCGTTGTCATAGAGACCTCCACTTTTAAAGTATAGACTCTAATTTATCCGGGGTGATTCACAGTGTCGGACCACAGGACACGCGTTTTACCTTGCTGGATGATTATTTGCACGTGGTAGACACGGCATTGTGGCTGGCGGGCGGCACGCCGTCGCTGTCCGGCGGTCTGGTGCAGACCAACGCGGCCGATCAGCTGTTGTATGCTGAGCACGCTTTCCGCTGCGGCGATTGCATGGTCACCACCGCCATGCACCGTCAGGCGGGCAGTCAGCGGGAAACCGTTACCGCCGTCACCCGCGGTGCGCTTTATCAGGTTGATGAGATGCGCCGTTTTCAATGGGAACGCGAGGGCACCATTGGCGAGCTGCCGGTCCCCGCCTGGCAGACGATTTTAACCCAGCGCGGATTTACCGGCGCGGTAGAGCACTTTATCGACTGCGCGGCGAATCAGACACCCACCTGTCTAAGCGGCGAGGAAAGCATCAGCGCGCAGCGGTGGATTGAGCGGCTGCTGGCGCAACGCGAGGGCTGACGCCCGCACGCCGTTCGGGACAAGGTCAGGTATAGCCCCGGCGCATGCCGGCCGGCGAGCGGGGAGCCGCGTCGTGACCACCGCGGCCGGGCGGCATAGGGTTTGATGCCCGCAACGCTTATCCGGCGGCGATGCCTGTTGGCTGAATACTATTTCAGACCAAGAAACCGTCTCAGCCCAAGGACCGTCTCAGACCAAGAAACCGTCTCAGCCCAAGGGACTCGCGACCTCGACAACGGACAGTAGCGATTTTCTCCGGGCAAGGTAGACTAGGCGCACCAATAAGGCTCAGCATTTGCCGGGCGGCGCGTTAACTTCAGGTCAACGGCGTCCGGGCGGAACAGAAAAACAACACCATGAATTTATTGAAATCGCTGGCGGCGGTCAGCTCCATGACTCTTTTTTCCCGCGTATTGGGATTTATCCGCGACGCCACCGTGGCGCGGGTATTTGGCGCGGGTATGGCAAGCGATGCCTTCTTTGTCGCCTTCAAAATTCCCAATTTGCTGCGGCGTATCTTCGCCGAAGGGGCTTTTTCACAGGCGTTTGTTCCCATTCTGGCGGAATATAAGAGTCAGCAGGGCGACGCGGCGGCGCGCGTATTCGTCGCCTATATCGCCGGCTTGCTTACGCTGGTGCTGGCGCTGGTCACCGTGGCCGGTATGCTGGCCGCGCCCTGGGTGATTATGATCACCGCGCCGGGCTTTACCGATACGCCGGAAAAATTTGCCCTGACCACGGCATTGTTACGCGTTACGTTTCCCTATATTTTGCTCATCTCCCTCACATCATTGGTGGGGGCGGTTCTTAATACCTGGAACCGCTTTTCGGTGCCGGCGTTTGCGCCAACCTTGCTTAACGTCAGCATGATCGGTTTCGCGCTGCTGGCGGCGCCGCTGTTCCATCCGCCGGTCATGGCGCTGGCCTGGGCCGTGGTGGCAGGCGGCGTGCTGCAACTGGGTTATCAGCTGCCGCACCTGAAGAAAATTGGCATGCTGGTGCTGCCCAGAGTGCAGTTCCGCGACGCCGGCGTTTGGCGCGTGCTGCGGCAAATGGGACCTGCCATTCTCGGCGTGTCCGTCAGCCAAATCTCCCTTATCATCAATACCATTTTCGCCTCCTTTTTGGTCTCCGGCTCGGTGTCGTGGATGTATTACGCCGATCGCCTGATGGAGTTTCCCTCCGGGGTGCTCGGCGTGGCGCTGGGGACTATTTTGTTGCCCTCTCTATCGCGTAGCTTTACCCGCGGCAATCATGATGAATACTCCCGTTTGCTGGACTGGGGGTTGCGCTTATGCTTTATGCTGGCCCTTCCCAGCGCCGTGGCGCTGGGGATCCTGGCGCACCCGTTGACCGTGGCGCTATTCCAATACGGTAAATTTTCCGCCTTTGACGCCTCAATGACGCAACGGGCGCTGATAGCCTATTCGGTGGGCCTGGTCGGTCTGATTTTGGTTAAGGTGCTCGCGCCCGGGTTTTACTCCCGTCAGGACATCAAAACGCCGGTACGCGTGGCGATGATTACGCTTCTAATGACGCAATTAATGAACCTGGCCTTTATTGGTCCGCTGAAGCATGCCGGTTTGTCGCTGTCCATCGGCCTGGCCGCCTGCCTTAACGCTGCGCTCTTGTATTGGCAATTACGTCGGCAAAAGCTGTTTGTGCCGCAGCCGGGATGGCTGGGTTTTTTCTGCCGGTTGCTGCTGGCGGTCATTATCATGGCGGCGGCGCTTATCGGGCTGCTAATGGTGATGCCTGACTGGGCGCAGGGCAGTATGCCCTGGCGGTTGTTGCGGCTGATGGGGGTGGTCGCTGTGGGCGGGATGGTCTATTTCGCTACGTTGTGGCTGGTGGGATTTCGTCCACGCCACTTCGCGCGCTCGGTGCAGGTTCACTAGCCCCCGGCATGGCCAAGCCACCAAACCCGGGTATGCCGATACACTACATCCTGGCCTGCTTAAACAGGAGCCCCCGGCATGCCGATACTCTGAACTTTGGCATGCTTGGACAGGGCACCCCGGCATGCCGACACATTGAACCTCGGCATTGCCCCTTCACGCCAACCCCGGCAGGGCCTGATAGACGATAAGGGTTGGCATCAGCAAAAAAAAACCGGTCCGCATCAGGCGGGCCGGCGTGGTAATGACAGCGGCGACAGGCGGCTTAGCGCCCCCGGTGTTAAGCGTCAGCTACATGCGTTCCACGGTGTCGATACCCAGCAGATCCAGCCCTTGCTTGAGCGTGCGCGCGGTGAGCAGCGCCAATTGCAGGCGGCTTTGGCGCAGCGCCGCATTCTCGGCATTCAGGATGGGGCAGTGTTCATAGAAAGCGGAGAACAGCACGGCCAAATCATATAGATAGGCGCAGAGCACGTGCGGTGTGCCGTCGCGTGCCACGGTCGCAATGGCCTCTTCCAACTGCAGCAGACGAACCGCCAGCTGGGTTTCCTGTTCCGCCTCCAGGCGGATGTCGCCGGTGAGCTGCTGCTCATCCTGACCACTGCGTTTGAATATCGAGGCAACGCGGGTATAGGCATATTGTATATAGGGCGCGGTGTTACCCTCAAAACTCAGCATATTGTCCCAGTCAAAAACATAATCAGTGGTGCGGCTTTTCGATAAATCGGCGTATTTTACCGCGCCGATCCCCACCACCTGCGCCAGCCGTTCCAGCTCCTCGGCGTCCATAGTGGGGTTCTTGGCGGCAACCAGACGGCGGGCGCGTTCCAGCGCTTCGTCCAGCAGCTCGGTGAGCTTGATGGTGCCGCCGGCGCGGGTTTTAAACGGTTTGCCGTCTTTGCCCAACATCATGCCGAACATGTGGTGCTCGAGTGGCACCGATTCAGGGACATAGCCGGCCTTGCGCACGATAGTCCAGGCCTGCATCAGGTGCTGATGCTGACGTGAATCGATATAGTAGATAATCCGGTCGGCCTTCAGCGTCTCATAGCGGTATTTGGCGCAGGCGATATCGGTGGTGGTATACAGGTAAGCGCCATCCTTTTTCTGGATGATCACCCCCATGGGCTCGCCTTCTTTGTTTTTGAATTCGTCGAGGAACACCACGGTGGCGCCTTCGCTCTGTACCGCCAGCCCTTTCGCTTTCAGATCCGCCACAATGCCGGGCAGCATATCGTTGTACAGGCTTTCCCCCATGACGTCCGCCCGCGTTAACGTCACATTCAGCCGGTCATAGGTTTGCTGGTTCTGCGCCATAGTGATATCCACCAATTTGCGCCACATCTGCCGACAATATTCATCGCCGCCCTGCAGCTTAACCACATAGCCGCGGGCGCGCTCGGCAAACGCCGGATCCTCGTCGTAGTGCTGCTTGGCGGCGCGGTAAAAGCTCTCCAGACTGGAGAGTTGCATTTCCGCTTCGCCGCCGTCCTGGACCTTTTCCAGATAGGCAATCAGCATGCCAAATTGGGTTCCCCAATCGCCAACGTGGTTGGCGCGAATAACGTTATGGCCCAAAAACGACAGCGTGCGCACCGAGGCATCGCCAATGATGGTGGAGCGCACGTGGCCGACATGCATTTCTTTGGCGACGTTGGGGGCGGAATAATCCACCACAATGGTTTGCGGCGCGACGCTTGCAATGCCCAGTCGCGCAGAGGACAGCGCCGCGGCAAGGTGGTTTGCCAACCAGCTCGGCTCGAGAAAAATATTAATAAAACCGGGACCGGCGATGTCGACTTTACGGGCGATACCGTCCAACTTCAGCAAACCGACGACGTTTTCCGCCAGCTTGCGGGGCGGCAAACCAAGCCGTTTGGCAATCGCCATAACGCCATTGGCTTGATAATCGCCGAACTGGGCCTTGGCCGACTGGCGCACCTGCGCTTCGCAATCGGCGGGCGCGCCTGCGGCCACCAGCGCCTGCTGGATTTTTTCTGAGAGAAGTGTGTGGATGTTCACCGGAATACCTTTATTGCATGGGCGGGAGGCAGGCAGAGCGCTGACATTCCCGGGCAACCTGACTACGCCACCGTAACCGGGCGACCACGGTGGTCAGATCCGAAAATAAACCATGCTTATACCATAATCGGCGGCGGGAGTCAGTAGAGCGGAAAGACAGATTCAGCGGGTGGGATAAGAAAAGGAAGTGGCCGCCCGCCGTACTGCGGGAAGCGAGAGAGGTTATCGGTAGCGGCGGCGTTCTTTGCGGGATATGCCGAGCTGATTGCGATTTTTGCTGCGTAAATGCTGGATAATGGAATAGACAGCGACAATAACCAGCAACAGGCATAATGTTAATAATAGCATTTTATATACCTTCGATTATTTAGGAGTCTAAAATAGCTGATATAACGCAAGCGCACAATCCAGCCAACACGCTTTCAGAAAATACCTATCTTTTATGCTTGTCACCGTGTTGAAATATGACATAAACCTGCTTTATGTAAGTTTAATGTCAGCCATTATGGCCTATCCATTATGCAGTCGCTTAAGTAGGATAAATATTTGTAATTTAATGCCCTCTTGCAAATAAACAGATTAATCTTAATACTCTATCGCGCCATGTCCCGCCGCCGACGGGGTGAGCGAAGCGGCGGCCGGCGCGGCGGGTGTGGCGGCTGAGGAGACGAGATTTGGAAAGGCAATTAAGGATAAACAAAAATGAATTGGACCGACGTTCCACAATTATTGGATTTAAAAATCGATTTTCCGCGTTTTGAAGCGGAACTATATGCATTAACTAATAGATTGGGTATTTTGCCAGAAGCTTTTCTTATCGATCATATTGCGGTGCGCTGTCATCAAAACGTCACGGCACAACGGTGGTATCAAGGTTTTTCTCAATGCGGTCATCTTTTGCATGAAGCGGAAATTAACGGCCGTCGCATTGCGTTGTTTGAGCTGACGACGCCGCTAAATCTACGCGGCCAGGCTATCCCCTGCATCGAGTTACCCTGGCCCGGCGAGCGGCGTTATCCCCATGAAGGGTGGGAACATGTCGAAATAGTGCTGCCGGGCGAGGCGGACACCCTGTTTGCGCGGGCGCTTACGCTGTTGTCGGATGAGGCGCTGGCCTCGACGAGCCTGCGCATCAAGCAAAGCCAGCCGCAGGCTCGGGCGGAGACGTTAGCCAACCCCACGCTGGCGGTCAGCGACGGGCGCGTCACCGTGAAATTTCACCCTTACGCCCTGCGCGATATTGTTAGCGCCGGGCGTCCTGAATAGCTCAGGGGCGGCTAAGCGTTATGCCCGTCGGAGATGCTGGCAGGCGTGAGCCATGCGATCCAGGGCAGTATCCAGTACCGTTCTGGAACAGCCGAAATTGAGCCTGACGAAGCGACTGTCGCCGAAATCAGCCCCGGCGGACAAACCGACGCCCGCCTGTTCAAAGAAGGCGTGCGGGTTGTCCACCGCCAGACCGCTGGCGTCAATCCAGGCCAAATAGGTTGCCTCGGGGCCTGCTAGCGTTAGGCCGGGTATTTCTTGCAGGCGTTCCGTCAGCCGGTCGCGGTTGCCGCGCAGATAGTCCAACTGCTGTGAAAGCCAGGCCTGACCACCGCGCCAGGCGGCGTTGGCGGCGCACAGCGCCAGGACATCCACCGCCGGCACCACGCCCGCGCGCTGGGCGGCGAATTTCATGCGTAACCGTGGGTTCGGGATCACCGCCACCGACGCGCCCAGGCCGGCGATATTGAAGCTCTTTGAGGGCGACATAAGGGTAATGCTGCGCTGCGCCGCCTCCTCGTTCAGGGAGGCGAAAGGGATGTGGCGCAGCCCCGGGGTCAGCAATAAGTCACAATGGATTTCATCGGAACACACCAGCAGATCGTGCTGTTGTGCAAAGGCAAGATGCTGCATAAGCTCTTCGCGGCGATAGGCGGTGCCGCCGGGATTATGAAGGTTGCAAAGCATCAGCAGGCGTTCGTCGCCGGCGAGTGCCGGATCGGTGCTGGCAAAGTCGACGCACCAGCGCCCGTTGACAAGATGCATCGGCGCCAGACGCTGTGGACGGCCTGCGCTACGGGCGGCCGCGCGGAACGGCGGATAAATAGGGTTGGGAATAACCACCGCCTCCGCTGCCTCGGTCAGCGCCCGGACCGCCAGATGCAGGCCGCTGACCAGACCCGGCAGAAACACCAACCATTCCGCCTTGACGTCCCACTGATAGCGCTCGCGCATCCGTTCTATAAAAATGTCGCTGAGCGCTGTCGGCGACATCCCATATCCAAACACGCCGTGATCGACACGGGCGTGCAACGCCTCGATAATGCAGGGCGGCGAACGAAAATCCGTATCGGCCACCCAAAGCGGAATGACATCCCGCCCGGCGTACTTTTGCCATTTATAACTATCGCTGTGACGCCGGTCGATACATTCATCGAAGTTGAATGCCATAGTCATTTCCCTGCACAATTGAAAAACAAAAACGCCGCCGTTTGCTGGCATAGTGTGTTATGCCAGTGATGAGGGCCGTCAAGAAAGGAGTAGTATACCATGCCAAAACTGGAAGTTTGCTGCTACAGCGCGGAGTGCGCCATAGCGGCCGAGCAAGCGGGCGCGGACCGGATTGAGCTTTGTTGTGCTCCCAAAGAAGGGGGATTGACGCCGGGCTTTGGAACACTGCAGGCGGTGCGTGACCGCGTTGCGTTGCCGGTTCATCCCATCATTCGACCGCGCGGCGGCGATTTTTGCTACAGCGACGCCGAGTTCGAGGTGATGCTTAATGACGTCGCACAGGTGCGCGATATGGGGTTTCCCGGGTTGGTGATTGGCCTGCTTGATGCAGACGGACACGTCAGTCTGGCGCGTATGCGGCGCATCATGCACCTTGCCGGCGCGATGGCCGTCACTTTTCATCGCGCCTTTGACATGTGTCTTAATCCTTATCAGGCGCTGCGGCAGTTAACCGATTTGGGGGTGGCGCGCATTCTCAGTTCCGGTCAGCAGCAAAGCGCTGAAGCGGGTTTAGCCTTATTAAGGGAACTGACCGAGCTAAGCCGTGGTCCAATCATTATGGCGGGGGCGGGCGTGCGTTTAACCAACCTGCACAAATTTGTGCAAAGCGGTATTCAGGAGCTGCACAGCTCCGCCGGTCAATTTGTCCCCTCCGGCATGCGCTATCGCAAAGCGGGCGTCAGCATGAGCGCCGACAGCGAAGCGGATGAATTTAGCCGCTACCGTGTCGATAGCGAAATGGTAGCCAATATGAAACACGCGCTGACCGTGTTGCCCGTTGCGACGCGTCCGGCATGATAAGCAATTTTGCCGCGCACACGCTTAAACCCACGTGATGCTTGCAAGTACCAAGCCCCAATGACTTGTTGGGGCTTTTTTTTATCCCCGGTCACAGGTGCCCTGGCGTGGCCATCAGCCACACTGTTAACCGAGCCGCGTGGGCTAGCGCCGGGTAAGGCGCGCTGAGACATCAACGCTTTACCGCCAGGTTAATCGTGGGCCCCCAGGCGTCAGGGTTGCTCCGCTAGGTAATCGTGCGCGCCCTCAGTCGTCAGGGTTTCTCCGCCACCATCACCGCGCGCAGCGGAGCGGGGTGACCTTCGACGGTCAGACGCGGATCGTCGGGATGGAGAAAATCCGCCAGAGATTCGCTGGTCATCCATGGGGTACGTCGTTGTTCGTCGATGCTGGTGACCGACATATCCACCTGACGCACGTTGACAAAACCGCACTTTTCCAGCCAGCCTATCAGCGCGGTGGCGGAAGGAATAAAGTAGACATTGCGCATTTGGGCGTAGCGCTCGCCGGGCACTAACACCTGTTGGCGGTCGCCTTCAATGACCAACGTTTCCAGCACTACTTCACCGCCGCTGACCAATTGATTTTTCAATTGCAGCAAATGATCGAGCGGTGAGCGACGATGATACAACACCCCCATGGAAAACACGGTGTCAAAGGCGGTTAATTCCGGTAACTGCTCGATGCCCAGCGGCAGCAGATGCGCCCGCAAATCACCGCCGAGCAGCTTACGCACCGCCGCGAATTGGCAATAGAATAACTGCATGGGATCAATGCCGACCGCCAACTGAGCGCCAGCGCCCACCATGCGCCATAGGTGATAGCCGCTGCCGCAGCCGACGTCCAGAATAAGCCGACCGGCCAGCGGCGCGATATGCGGTAGCACGCGTTCCCATTTCCAATCGGAGCGCCATTCGGTATCAATACCAACGCCATACAGGGAAAACGGACCTTTGCGCCAGGGCATGAGCTGGCGCAGCAGAGATTCGATCCCCGCCTGCTGGCCGGCGGACAGCGGCGGATCGCAATCAGCCTCAACGCCGTGCAGCAGATCCAGGCGTGTGGGAGTGAGCATTGGCAGCCGTTCCACCGCGTTAAACCATTGACTGAACTTGCCGTGCTGGGAAGTTTGCTCCCACTCGCTAAGCTGCGCGGGCAGGGTGTTCAGCCAATGGCTGAGAGGACTCTTGGCGATAAGCTGATAAAAATCGGCAAATTGACTCACTGCCCGCTCTCCGGTTTAATGGCAATTAATGAGCCGAAGTTGAAGCATTGGAACCACACTTCGGCATGACCGAAGCCCGCCTCGGCCAGGCGTTGTTTATGCACTTCCACCGTGTCGGTGAGCATCACATTTTCCAGCATGCTGCGCTTTTGGCTGATTTCCAATTCGCTATAGCCGTTGGCCCGTTTGAAATCATGATGCATATCGAACAACAGCCCGCCGATGCGCTGATCCTGAAAACTGAATTTTTCCGATAATACTACTGCGCCCCCCGGATTCAGCCCGGCATAAATGCGGTTAAGCAAGATTTGCCGCTGCGCCGGCTCAAGAAACTGCAACGTAAAATTCAGCACCACCAGCGAGGCGTTTTCAATGGGCACCGTGCGGATGTCGGACTCGATGATTTCCGTGGGTGTGGTGGCGCGAAACGCACTAATATGGCGCCGACAGCGGTCAATCATCGCCGGCGAGTTGTCCACCGCAATAATGCGGCAATCGCCGTGGCTGATAGTGCGGCGCATCGCGAGCGTGGCGGCGCCGAGGGCGCAGCCGAGATCATATATCTGCGTTCCAGGGCGGGCAAAGCGGCCGGCCAGCATCCCGATCATCGAAATGATATTGGAATAGCCGGGCACCGAACGTTGTATCATATCGGGAAAGACTTCGGCGACGCGATCGTCGAAAGTCCAGTCGCCCAGACTGGCAATGGGCGCTGAGAAAAGGTCATCACGATGGGTCATGGCAAAATAGGCGTCGTTGTACAAAACGCCTATTCTATCAGAACGTGTCGATAAAGCATGTGTCCTGCGCAGATGCGGTTGGCCGATTCAAGCAGGCCAGGCGTCGCGCGTCGCACTACTGTATCCCGCGCGGGGCGGGTGGCCGATTCAGGCAGGTCAAGCGTCGCGCGTCGCACTTCTCTATCCCGCGCGGGAGGGTGGCTGCGTTATTGCCAGCTTAGCACCACATCCCAGGGCATGAACCAGAGATTAAGCAGCACCATCAGTACCAGCGAGCAGTAGGTTGCGCTCATGCCGGCGCGGCGCCAACGATATTCCCGCGTCCGCAGGCCATAATAATGCATCAGCCGCCCGGCCATCAGCATCAGCCCGCAGATGTGCAAGGTCCAGTTGGGCGTACCGTTCATTTCCAGCAGGACCAATAAAATCAGGCCGATAGGAATGTATTCCACCGCGTTGCCATGCACCCGGATAGCGGTCTGTAATTCATAGAAACCGCCGTCACCGGTGGCCACGCGGTATTGGGTCCTGAGCTTGACCACATCCAGCGATAATTTTATCAGCAACAATGCGCCCAGCACGACATATAGCGCGCTTACCATCCTAACCGTACTCCCTTATCTACCCTGCTTTTCGCGTGCGAAATAATAGCCTGAGTCGCCGGCAGTGTCGCAAAAAAAAACGGGTGGTTCACAGGGTTTTGCCCGCTCAAAAAAGCGTTTCCTGCTGTGGCCAGTGCGGCGTCGGGCCAATGGCGGGGATTTCTGCTGCCAGTTTTGGCCACAACCGCTGCGCCAGCGGCGGCGCATGGGCAATATCCGGCGTATGAATAAACAAAAAGGGTGTTCCTTGCTGAAGCCATGCCGGTAAACGCGCCAGCCACGGCTGGAATAGCGCGACATTATCGTCGGGATCGTCGGCGCCGATAAAGCGTACCAGCGGCCGGTCAGCGGTGACCACCGCATGCACCGGCAGCCGGGGTTTTTGCCGTTGGGCGGCGCGCAATGCCGGTGAGGTGGGCAGGGCAGCATGGACCGGACGGCTGTCGAGAATGACCCGGTTGACGCCCCGCTGTTGCAGGCCCCGATTCAGCGCACGTTCTTCGTCCTGCTTGGCGAAAAATGCCGGATGGCGCACCTCGACGCCGTAATGAAACTCCGCCGGCAACGCGTCCAGAAAGGTCCAGAGGCTCTCAAGATCCGCCGGGCTAAATGCCGCCGGCAACTGTAGCCAGTACTGACCGATGCGATCCGCCAGCGGCGCCAGGGTGGCAAAAAACGTCGCCAGCGGCGCTTGGAAATGGCGCAGGCCGCCCTGATGGCTGATGGTGGCGGGGAACTTGAAGCAAAAACGAAAGGTTTTCGGCGTCATGGCGCGCCACTCGTGCACCCGCCCGGCAGCGGGCAGGGCATACAGCGTGGTATTCCCCTCTACGCAATTAAAATGGCGGGCATAGTCCGCCAGCGTGCGCAGGCCATACTTACCCCAGCCGCTGTGCTGCCACTGGGGCAGGCCGATATAAAGCATAGTGTCTCCGTGATAACGGGGCCGGCTGCGTACCCGGCTCTCCGGCCCCAAAGCGGATTGACCGTCCGCCGCAGGGGTTAGCCGGCGAGGGCGGCGAGCACCTGGGCACTGTGGCGCACCCGGCCCAGGCGCGGGAAGATATGCTGGAAGCTACCGTCGTGCTGGGCTTTATCGTGAGCGCTGCAGATATCTTCCACCAACACCAGCTCAAAACCCAGCTCCCAGGCATTACGCGCGGTGGATTCCACGCCGATATTGGTTGCTATCCCCCCAGCACAATCGTTTCAATCCCGCGCCGGCGCAACTGCATCTCCAACTCGGTACCATAAAAGGCGCCCCACTGGCGTTTTATGATGCGGATATCGCTGTCCTGCGCTTTGAGATCGGCGGGTATATCCCACCAATTTGCCGGCAGTGTACCGCCGCTGGCGCTATCCACCGGTTGCTTCAGTGCGTCAGCGAAATCCGCCGACCAACCCACGCGCACCAGAAACACCGGCGCGTTGGCATCACGAAAACCCTGTGCGAGTTCGGCCGCGCGTTTGACAACATCTCCGGCGCTGTGCGGGCCGCCGGCGAAGGGCAAAATCCCTTCTTGCAAATCGATAAGTACCAGGGCGCTGCGTGAAGGATTGAGCGTTAACATGCGGTTCTCCATGAGTGAATGATGTCCGACAGCGGCAGGTCGGCCGCGCCGGTCAGCCCAGAGTATGTTACTCAACGCCTGAAGTGACAGTGTCGCCGCGATCAATTTTGTTAATATTTATGAGACGAAAGGCTAATTTCACCGGCCGGCGTACCGGCAACGCAGACGGGCTTATGCTATGCCTGAAATTCCTTTATAATGGCCGCCTTTAAAATGCCGGCCCGTGCAGTGGCACTCGCCGGCCGGTAATGCCGGGCACAGACCCGGCGCCGGCTCGCCCGCGCCGGGCGCAGCCATTAATGAATAACAGCCCGTTTTACCCATTCCGGCACCCGCTGACGGGCTGAATTTTAAGGATATCCTAATGCGTAGTGTATATTGCGGACAGCTGAACCTGTCACATGTCGGTCAGGAAGTGACGTTATGCGGTTGGGTTAACCGCCGTCGCGATCTGGGCGGTCTGATTTTCATCGACATGAGTGACCGGGAAGGCCTGGTGCAGGTATTTTTTGATCCCGACCGTCAGGATGCCTTTGCCCGCGCCGCCGAGCTGCGCAATGAATTCTGCCTGCAGTTGACCGGTATCGTGCGCGCCCGCCCGGACAGCCAGGTCAATAGCGACATGGCGACCGGCGCCGTTGAAGTATTGGCCACCGAGCTTGCTATCATCAACCGTTCTGAACCTCTGCCTCTTGATAGCAACCAGAATAACACCGAAGAGCAACGGCTGAAATTCCGCTACCTTGATTTGCGTCGCCCGGTGATGGCGCAGCGGCTTAAAACGCGGGCGCGCATCTCCAGTTTCGTCCGCCGCTTCATGGACGCCGAAGGTTTTCTCGATATCGAAACTCCGATGCTGACCAAGGCGACGCCGGAAGGAGCGCGTGATTATCTGGTGCCCAGCCGGGTGCATAAAGGCAAATTCTACGCTTTGCCGCAGTCGCCGCAGCTGTTTAAGCAATTGCTGATGATGTCGGGGTTCGATCGCTACTACCAGATTGTAAAATGTTTTCGCGATGAAGACCTGCGCGCCGACCGTCAGCCGGAGTTCACCCAGATTGACGTTGAAACCTCTTTCATGACTGCAACCCAGGTGCGGGAGGTGATGGAGCGGCTTATTCGCGATTTGTGGCGTGAGATTACCGACGTTGATTTGGGCGTCTTCCCGCAAATGACCTATGCCGACGCCATGCGCCGTTTCGGCTCTGATAAGCCGGATTTACGCAACCCGATGGAGCTGGTGGACGTGGCGGACCTGGTCAAGGACGTGGAGTTCAAGGTGTTCTCGGCTCCCGCCAACGACAGCCAGGGCCGCGTTGCGGCATTGCGCGTGCCCGGTGGTGCGCAGTTGAGCCGCAAACAGATTGACGAATACGGTAAATACTGTGAAATCTACGGCGCCAAAGGGCTGGCGTGGATGAAGGTAAACCAGCGCGCCGCCGGCGTGGAGGGAATACAAAGCCCGGTGGCGAAATTCCTCGGGCCGCAGGTGATTGAAGCGATCCTGGCACGCACCGGCGCCGCCGATGGCGATATCATTTTCTTCAGCGCGGACCGCAAAAACGTTGTCACCGATGCGCTGGGGGCGCTGCGTCTGAAACTGGGCCTGGATTTAGAGCTCACGGAAACCGACCGCTGGGCGCCGCTGTGGGTTGTCGACTTTCCGATGTTTGAGGAAGACGGCGAGGGCGGGCTGGCGGCCATGCATCATCCGTTCACCGCACCGAAGGATATCGATGCCCAAACGCTTGCCGCATCGCCGACGTCGGCGGTGGCCAACGCCTACGACATGGTCATTAACGGTTATGAGGTCGGCGGCGGTTCGGTGCGCATCCACCGTGGCGACATGCAGCAAACGGTGTTTGGTATTTTGGGCATCAACGAACAGGAACAGCAGGAGAAATTCGGCTTTCTGCTCGATGCGTTGAAATACGGCACGCCGCCGCATGCGGGTCTGGCCTTTGGCCTCGACCGGCTGGTGATGCTGCTGACCGGTACCGATAATATTCGTGATGTCATCGCGTTCCCGAAAACCACCGCCGCGGCGGATCTGATGACCGAAGCTCCGAGTTTCGGCAATGCCGATGCACTCGCCGACCTGTCGATTGCGGTGGTCGGCAAGGGGCGGGAAGCGATGGAAAGCGGTCGCTGATAATGCCCTATAAACGCCCGGTTTCGGTGCTGGTGGTCATCTCTGCCGCCGACAGCGGGCGGGTATTGATGTTACAGCGCCGGGACGACCCGGCCTTTTGGCAGTCGGTCACCGGCGGCATTGATGCCGGTGAACTTCCGGCGGCCGCGGCGCGACGGGAAGTTCGCGAGGAAACCGGTTTCGATGTGGCTGCCGGCGGGCTGACGCTCACCGATTGCCAGCGCTGTATTCAGTTTGAAATATTTTAGTCATTTTCGCCACCGTTACGCCCCCGAAGTGACGCACAATACAGAATATTGGTTCTGTTTAACGCTACCCTGTGAGCAGGCGCCCGTGCTGAGCGAGCATTTGAGCTGGCGCTGGATGGCCGCCGCGGACGCCGCAGCGTTGACCAAATCCTGGAGTAACCGGCAGGCGATTGAAGAATTTGTTATTCATCCGGCCTGAGAGGGCTTTTTTCGGAGAGAAATATGGCAGGGCATAGTAAGTGGGCCAATACCAAGCATCGTAAAGCCGCACAGGACGCCAAGCGCGGGAAGATTTTTACCAAGATCATTCGCGAACTGGTCACCGCCGCCCGCCTGGGCGGTGGGGATGCCGGTTCAAACCCCCGTTTGCGCGCGGCGGTGGATAAAGCGTTAGCCAATAACATGACGCGCGACACGTTGAACCGCGCTATCGCGCGCGGCGTGGGCGGTGATGACGACGCGCAGATGGAAACCATCATCTACGAGGGCTATGGCCCGGGCGGTACCGCGGTCATGGTGGAGTGCCTGAGCGATAACCGCAACCGTACCGTTTCCGAAGTGCGTCACGCGTTTACCAAAACCGGCGGCAATTTGGGCACCGACGGCTCCGTGTCCTACTTGTTCAGCAAAAAAGGGGTGATTTCCTTTGCGCCAGGTCTGAGTGAAGATACCATCATGGACGCGGCGCTGGAGGCCGGCGCCGATGACGTTATCACTTATGACGATGGGGCCATTGACGTGTATACCACGCCTGAGGCCTTCGGCGAGGTGAAGGATGCGCTGGAAGCGGCCGGGCTGACGCCGGAAGCGTCGGAAGTGGCGCTGGTGCCGTCGACCCGCGCCGATCTGGACGCCGAGACCGCGCCGAAATTGCTGCGCCTTATCGACATGCTGGAAGACTCCGATGACGTGCAGGAAGTCTACCATAACGGCGAGATTTCCGACGAGGTGGCGGCGACCCTGTGATGACCGCGTCCCCGCCTTATCTCACGCGCCGAGCGGCGGCGGTATGACGGTGATCCTGGGCATCGACCCCGGTTCGCGTATCACCGGCTATGGCATCGTGCGACAGGAAGGGCGTAAACTGACCTACCTGGGGAGCGGCTGCATCCGAACCAAAGTGGACGATTTTCCCGCGCGCCTCAAGCTGATTTATGCCGGCGTTAGCGAAATCATCACGCAGTTTCAGCCCGACTGTCTGGCGATTGAACAGGTCTTTATGGCCAAAAACGCCGACTCGGCGTTAAAGCTGGGTCAAGCGCGCGGCGTCGCCATCGTGGCGGCGATGAATCTGAGTCTGCCGGTGTTTGAGTACGCGGCGCGGCAGGTGAAACAGACGGTGGTGGGCAGTGGTGCGGCGGAAAAATCTCAGGTACAGCATATGGTGCGTACCCTGTTGACGCTGCCGGCCAACCCGCAGGCGGACGCCGCCGACGCATTGGCCATCGCCATTACCCATTGCCACGTCAGATACCGTCTTGCTCATCATGATGCAAGAGCTATATTTTCATCGAAGGGTATTCCAGATTTTAAGACACCATAAGCTAATTGGAGTAATTTTCGCATTGCCGCGCAGATGCCTACTTTACCTCCTT
>NZ_FRDB01000201.1 GCF_900143145.1 Candidatus Sodalis sp. SoCistrobi | reverse complement strand
CGGCGACTCCTACGATAATGCGATGGCAGAGAGTATCAACGGGTTGTACAAAACGGAGGTTATCCACCGCGGGAGCTGGAAAAACCGGACGGAAGTGGAGTTGGCCACGCTGGACTGGGTGGACTGGTACAACAACAGAAGGCTGCTCGGGCGGCTGGGTTACATCCCTCCTACTGAAGCCGAAATGAACTATTACGCTTTGCAATTAGCATCAGAGGAAGCGGCGTAGTATTGCCAAAATTACTCTCTAATAAACTCGGGGTTATTCACCAGGGGGTGACCAGATATTCCAATGCCAGCACCATCAGGAAGCTCACTACCCCCAGCAGCGCCAGGAAGGCAATAGCGGCAAAGGTGCCGGCGGTATTCAAGCGCGAGTTGGCCTGAAGCAAATAGGCCCCCAGTCCGCCGCTGGTTGAGGCCGTCCACTCACCGATAACCGCGCCGGTCACGCTGAAGGTCGCGGACAGCTTCAGGGCGGAAAACAGCGGCGTATAAGTGGCCGGCAGTTTGACATGGCGAAAAACACCGAGCCGGCTGCCGCCCATGGCGCGCACCAGATTCAGACTGTCTCTGTCGACGGAACCGAGACCGTCCAGCACATTGACCACGACCGGGAAAAACACCACCAGCGCGACGATGACCAGCTTGGGCGCCAGGCCGAAACCCAGCCAAATCGTCAGCGCCGCCGATATGGCAATGATGGGCACGGCCTGGCTGGCAATCAGCATCGGATATAATACGCTGCGTACCCAGGGCACGGCGTCCATGATCACCGCGAAGGTAAAGCCGGCGCCGGCGCCGGCGCCCAGCGCGAAGCCTAAAAGGAAAGTGCAGAAAGTTTGCCGGAATCCGTCCAGCAACACCGGCAAGTCCGCCAGAATATGCGCCCAGGTCAGCGCCGGCGAGGGGAGAACATAAGGCGGGATGTCCCACCAACGGACCGCCGCAGCCCAGATAGCGATGACCAGCAACAGGGCAATGAGCGGACCGCCTACCGTGATTAACCCCTTAGGCAGGATTTTCATGCGTTGCAAACTCCGTGGTCGAGTCGTGATAAATCATCGACAGGATTTGCCCCTTCAGCGCGATAAAGCTTGGGTCGGTAAGCGTGACGACGGAGCGCGGTCGCGGCACGGGCACCGGCAATTGGGCGGCAATGCGCCCCGGTCGCGGCGTCATGACCACCACCCGATCCGCCAGCATGATGGCTTCATCGATATCATGGGTGATAAACACCACCGTTCGGCGCTGCTCGGACCACACCTGCAATAACCATTGCTGCATGGCGAGCCGGGTTTGCGCATCCAGCGCGCCGAACGGCTCATCGAGCAGCATGATATCGTGCTCCATCGCCAGGGTACGCATCAGCGCCACCCGCTGGCGCATGCCGCCGGACAGCGCGGCGGGGTAGTGGTTGATAAACTCCCCCAGTCCGTAGCGTCTAGCCAGGGCGACACCCTGCGCGCGCTGCGCCCGACTGGCGCCGCCGTTGACCGTCGCGCCCAGCACAATGTTGTCGATGACCGTCTTCCAAGGCAGCAGCAGATCCTTTTGCAGCATATAGCCTACGTGGCCGCTGCTGCCGGTCACATCACGACCGTCGATCAGAACCTGGCCGCTGTCGGGGGCCAATACGCCAGAAATGACATTAAACAGCGTACTTTTACCGCAGCCGGAGGGGCCGACGAGACAAATAAATTCCCCTTGCTGCACTTCCAGGTCCGTTGGCGCCAGGGCGGTGAGCGTGCCGAAACGGCGACTAATCTGGCGTAAGGCTAATTTCACGGCGGACATCAGAAGCCTCTTTCAGTGATGCGCCGGCAATAACAACCCGGCGCCGGATACATGTTGGCACGGCGGTGGCCGTCGCGCTCTGTACCACAGGTTAGCGTGCCGGCGGCAAATAAGCAGCATAACGTCAATTTTGTTAATGGCATAGCTCCGCCATGGGTCTCGCTTGCCTGAGGCACCCGCGGCTTAGGCGCGGCGTCCGCTGTCTGGCGCGGCCATTGCACTTGCGCTGGGTTGACTTATAATAGAGCAACGCGTTTCCTTTACTATCGCCTGTTATAGCGGGCCGTTGGCGTTCATTCGGTGCCGTATTAGTCACCGGATTGCCATTATAACAGAACCTGGCGCGCCGCCGGAGGTTGACCCAAACGGTGCCGCACAATGAGATATGCCGTGCTGGCTGTCCGCGCGGTATAATCAGTCATCGTTTCGCACAATGCCGAAGCCATCTTTAAGGTGATTGCCTGTTTTGTCCTGGCCGAGCCAAATGTCATGCGCATTTTCCTTGGTCCGGCCATTTCGCCGCAATCGTTGCCTCAGCACCCGCAGGAGAAAAAATGTCCAGTGTTTATCCCGTTTCACGCCCACGCCGTTTGCGCCGTACCCCTGCTTTGCGCGCGCTGTTCCAGGAAACCGACGTGCAACTCAGCGATTTGGTGCTGCCTATCTTCGTCGAAGAGGGGGTTAGCGACTATGTGCCGGTATCCGCCATGCCGGGCGTGGTCAGAATACCGGAAGCGCGCCTGGCTTTTGAAATCGAGCGCTACGCTAAAGCGGGCATTCAATCCGTCATGACCTTCGGCATTTCCCATCATTTGGATGATATCGGCAGCGATACCTGGCAAGAGAACGGTTTAGTCGCGCGAATGGCGCGCATTTGTAAAGACACGGCGCCGGAAATGATTGTCATGTCCGACACCTGCTTTTGCGAATACACCACCCATGGTCACTGTGGCGTGATGCACGGCAACGGGGTCGACAATGACGCGACGCTTATGAATTTGGGGCGTCAGGCGGTGGCGGCGGCGCGCGCCGGCGCGGATTTTATCGCCCCGTCGGCGGCGATGGACGGGCAGGTGCAGGCGATACGCGCCGCGTTGGACGGCGCCGGCTTTATCGACACCGCCGTGATGGCGTATTCCACCAAGTTTGCCTCGGCCTTTTATGGTCCGTTTCGCGAAGCCGGGGGCACCGCCCTGAAGGGTAATCGCAAAACCTATCAAATGAACCCGATGAACCGCCGCGAAGCGATACGCGAGTCGCTGTTGGATGAACAAGAGGGGGCCGATGCGCTGATGGTGAAGCCGGCCGGCGCCTTTTTGGACACCATTCGCGATATCCGCGAGGCGACCCATTTACCGCTGGCGGCGTATCAAGTGAGCGGCGAATACGCCATGATTAAATTTGCCGCCGGCGCCGGCGCCATTGACGAACGCCAAATCGTACGCGAAACCTTGGGCGCGATTAAACGTGCCGGGGCGGATATCATTCTCAGCTATTTCGCCCTGGATATTGCCGAACAGGGTTTTTAATACAGCCATGCCCGGCGCGGTAAGGTTTTACGGCGCCGCGCCGTCTGACTTGCCTTCACCCGCAGTAGGGGGTTCGGCGGTCGCAAGAGAAAAAAATATCCTATGTCTTGCTCAATGGAAAAACTCTGCTTAAATAAAGCTGTGTTGGCGGCAATGATGCAGCGATAACGACTCGTCACATACGGTTGCGCCCGCCTTCCGGCGCGGAGTGACCCTTTCGGCATATTCTTTGTTTTCACCAGGCGAAAAGCATCGTTCACTTCATCATGTTCGAGGATGATTATGACTAAGACGCTTTTGGCTGTCGGCTGCCTGGCCGGCGTTTTCTGCTGTTATTCGGCGCACGCCGCCGAAGCTACCGGTACGATTAACGCCACGCTCACTTTGACTAACGGTTGCTTGATCAATGGCGACCCTGCCACCACCAATGCCAATTTCGGCAATCTGGATTTCGGCACCCATGCCGCAGCCTTCGACACCCTTGAGGCCACTATGAGCGGCGCCATCGGCGACGGTATCCGCGTGCGTTGTTCGGATGGCGCCGCGTCCTATATTGTGCAGATCACCGGCAGCAGCAACCCTGCACCCTCCAATACGCCGTATGGTACCGTGACCGCCAACGCCCATTACATGACGTTGACCACCGATCCAACGCAAGCGGTGGCCTATACCCTGTACAACGACGCCGGGTTCACCTCCGCTATCGCCAACGGCACTAATCTGACCGCCGCGTCCACCTCGGATCCGGTTAATGGCGAAATCTATCCGATTTATGGCCGCATCACCGGCGGAGGCAACAGCACCAGCATTCCTGCCGGAACCTATGCCGATGTTATCAATGTGCAGGTTACCTACTAAATTTTGCGCCAGGGTAAGTGGCGAGAACGCGTAAACAAGAGTTCGGCAAACCGATGGGGCCTGTGGCTACTGCTGGTCGGCATCGTGCCTTTTCGGGCAGCGGCGCTGCCCAGCCAGAGCTTTCAGGTCGCGGCGACGGTGGTCGCCGGCTGTCTGATAAACGGCGGCCCCACCATTGGCAAGCTGGATTTCGGCAGCCAGGCCGGCAGCGACAGACGGCTATTTACCGCGAGCATGGTGCAGAATACGGCGTTTTCGCTGGCCTGTTCGCCGGGTACCACGCTGAATATGCGTATCGATGGCGGCAGCCATTATACCCGCCAGCGTAACTTACAGCGTGTCGGCGGCACGGAGCTTATCGGTTACCGGCTTTACAGCGATGCCGGTTTGACCCCCGCCAACGCCATTCCGGTGGGGCAGGATGTGTCGCTATCTTATAGCGACGCCAATCATATTGTGCTGCCGGTCTATGGCGCGCTGCAATTGTCGGGGATGTCACCGTCGGGGACCTATACCGATACCCTGACGGTGACGCTGTCATGGTAATGTGCGCCGTGCGCCGACCGGGCGCTGGCGAGTGACCGTCGGCGCGGGAGCCGGGGGCAGTTAAGGAGCAGTGGATAATGACAGGAGCAGGTAGAGGTCGCGCTTTGAGGCGCCTGGGAATGTGGCTGACGGTTGCCAGCCTGCAGGTCGGCGGCGCGGCGCGGGCGGGAAATGCGGTCCTTATCTGGCCGGTGGATCCGGTGATTACCGCCGCGCAGAAAGCCTCGGAATTATGGGTGGAGAACCGCGGTACCGGTACCACGCTCATTCAGGTCAGGGTGTTCGGCTGGCAACAGCGCAATGGCACCGATGGCTATCAGACCCAGCAGCGGGTTATCGCCAGTCCCCCGATGCTGCGCCTCGAACCATAGGTATCTACACATTTATCGTGATACCTGTTATTACTTTGCAGAATGATTTCAACCTATCTGTTGGCGGGATTGACTCTCGCCTTACCCGCCGATATCAGACGCTGGTTAAACAGCATATGACG
>NZ_FRDB01000299.1 GCF_900143145.1 Candidatus Sodalis sp. SoCistrobi | reverse complement strand
AACTCCATGGAGTAGTTGGCTCGCGGTTTTTTGGGCTCTGTCATAGATAGTGTCCACTTAAAATAGGTGGACACCATCCTTAATCATCCCTGTCGAAATCGAAAGACGTCCTATATGGGGCGCTTACGGACCGCGCGAAAAGGCCCGGCACTAAGTCAGACCCCAAGCGTAGGCGCCAGCCAGGCGTTACCCTGTGGGGCTGAGTCACGCCTCGCCCTGGACACGCCAAACCGCGCTGCCGTGTGCGGTTCAATATGGACGGGAAGACCGGCTGAGGACCCGCCAAACGGGGTCCGATTGCCGCTTATGCCTAGGTCGTTAAGCTGCTTATTGATCCGTTTTTTTGTCGCCAATGGCGAGTGATCATCCGGCACTATGTTGTGTCCCGGCGTCGGCGCTACGATCGCCACGACTGACCGCGCCGGGACCAGGGTGCCGCTGAAACAACTTGAAAGCATTGTCTTTCGGTGAAGGGCATCAAAGGTTAACATAACGGTAACATTTGCCGGCGAATTACGTTAAGATTTACCGCATTTCGCGGCAAGAAGCGGGGCTGTCCGCCGGCCGCAGTATGGCCTTCTTTCATCAGGACTCGTCATGTCTTCCACCGCTTCCGATCGTTCGAGTTCGTTATTACATCACCGTTCTTTTGTCGCCTTCTGGCTGGCGCGCACCTGTTCCAGCTTCGGGTTTCAGATGCTTTCCATCGTGGTGGGCTGGCAGATCTACTCCCTGACCGGCCGGGCGCTGGATCTCGGCCTGATCGGCCTGGCGCAATTTCTGCCGTCGGTAGCACTGGCGCTTTATGCCGGACATGCCGCAGACCAGTACGATCGCCGGCGTATTGTGCTGTTCGGCCAATTGGCCGAGTGGATCGCCATCATTCTACTGGCGGTACTGGCTTACACGGCGCGCGCCGATGAGTGGGTGATTTTGGGATTGGTGTTTGTCATCTCCATCGCCAGAGCTATGGAAACGCCGGCGCTGCAATCCATGCTGCCGGCGCTGGTGCCGCCGCCGATATTAACCCGCGCCATGGCGGCCAACGCCGCCGCCGGCGAAGCCGCCATGATGGTGGGGCCGGCGTTGGGCGGGTTTTTGTATGTGGCCGGGCCCGCTACGGTCTATGCCGCAGCCGGGGGGCTTTATCTGCTGGCGATCATTATGGTGGCGCAATTGCGCTATGAGCAGGCGCCGCCGCGCCGGGTACCGGCCAGCTTCGCCACGCTTTTTGCCGGCATTAAATTCATCCGCGCACGACCCGATGTGCTGGGGGTTATCTCGCTGGATTTGTTCGCCGTGCTGTTGGGGGGCGCAACCGCACTGCTGCCGATCTTTGCCAAAGATATTTTACATACCGGCCCTTGGGGCATAGGTATCTACACATCAGGGAGGAGGCTTAAGAGCAACTCTCGCTAAATGAGTAAGTTCTTCCAGACTATATTCCGATAATAATTTTAGTGTATTCAACAAGATGGATAGGCCAGCGAGCAGAGCAGGAGCGCTCTCTCTGCGGCCTCGCTTTTGCTGTCGTCCTGACAAGCGACATATCAGCTGGCGGGCTGCCGCATTTTCTTCTCCTTCAGCGCGTTGCAGCCGCCATACCAGAACAGCAGCCATACTGGCTATTAACAACCTGCGTAGTACGGCTGGCGCGCTGCGCTGAAGCCATGTTTCTACGTCATGTCCGGCACCTTTCAGCAACTTAAAAAATGATTCAATATTCCAGCGCCAGTAATACCAACGAGCTACTTCCTCGCAGGTGATCTCGCTGCAAACGTTTGTAAGCAGCGTCCAGCGTCCCACCACATTACCGAGATCATCCGTAAGCCGAACAACAACCAATCTGACCGTCAGAGGCTCTCCAGGTTGGATTTTTATGCGGCGGCCGGTTTCTTTATCTTTACGCTTCTGCTGCGCAGCTCGGGTTATGACTATCGAGGTTTCACTGATTTCCATATCAGCTTTTTTCCCTTTCCAGTCTACCTGTCCGCATCCGTTGTATGGCAGAAGAGCAGCAATCTCACCAATTTTCAATGAATTACCTTGCCACTCTGCACCATGTCCTTCTTTTCCTCGGATAAGCCAGCATATTCCTTGAGTACTCAACGTCCGCATATGTCCAATAGAGTCACCCTCTCTATCAATTATATGAATCAGCTTTTTACCTATATTAAGCGATTCCACACGGGCAATATCGGTCGTCAAGGCGTCCATATGTGTCTGCCGTTCGGACAGTCCTTCCGCCAACGTTGAATGACAACCGGTTGCATCGGTAAGTGTCTGAGATAGAGGCGCTATTGGCAAACCCGTGCCAGCATCAACCAGCAAGCTGCTTTGAAGTTCATATCCAACATCGCCACCGTGCGTCATTTTTAAGCGTCCGTATTTGGCATGATGGTAAAGAAATTGTAAACGTGACCAATCATGAACAACGAGAGCGTATGGATGCGGGCTAAGCGAAATTTGCTCAAGTGCTAGCGAAATAATTGGCTCATTGAGTTGACTGAAGCTAATTCGCTTATTATTCAGAAAACGCCAGACAGCTTGGGTAGTTGCGAAAGTTGATTTTTGAGCACTTGCGAGGTCTTTAACCGCAGAAGCAAGAAGAGCCGCGGGCGTCATATGCTGTTTAACCAGCGTCTGATATCGGCGGGTAAGGCGAGAGTCAATCCCGCCAACAGATAGGTTGAAATCATTCTGCAAAGTAATAACAGGTATCACGATAAATGTGTAGATACCTATG
>NZ_FRDB01000115.1 GCF_900143145.1 Candidatus Sodalis sp. SoCistrobi | reverse complement strand
TGCTCATGCTGAGTTTCCAGCACTAGATTAACTGCCCGTTCACGGACTTCCGGAGAGTAACGTTTGGTCGTTGTCATAGAGACCTCCACTTTTAAAGTATAGACTCTAATTTATCCGGGGTGATTCAGACATGGACTTCATGAACCTGAACCAAACCGCGCACGGCGGGCGTGAATTCGGTTTTATCGGCGCCCGTATGCAGCTGGCGCATCAGGTGGTGGTGGGCCATTGGCGCGATCCCCGTACCCACACGGGCATCAGTGACTGGATGCGCGCGGCGCTCGGCCGTCAGGAAAGCCAGCAACTGATCGTTGCCCGTTTTGGCGACAATATGCGGGAAGTGGCCGTCACCGAAGGCAACAAGGTCAGCGCCCAAATCCAGTTCGGCTATTCAGTAACCGCCTATGTGCTGGGGGATCTGGTGTCGGTGGTGGATGCGGTCAGCGACGCGACGGCGATGTGGCTGCGCTTATCGACGAATATGAATCACGCTATATCCTGACGCCGGCAGTGCAAATCGGCGGCGAACGGCGGGAGAATCTGTTGGATGCGGCGCGCATTGAGCTTGGATTACAGCGCTTTTTAACACAAACCGGCTGTCACGCCTTTACCACCAACTTTGAAAATCTGCACGGGCTAAAGCAGTTGCCGGGACTGGCGGTGCAGCGGCTCATGGAGCAAGGCTACGGCTTTGGCGGCGAAGGCGACTGGAAAACCGCCGCCCTGCTGCGCATCTGCAAAGTCATGGCGGCGGGACTGCCAGGGGGGACCTCGTTTATGGAGGATTACACCTATCATTTCGAGCCCGGTAACGATCTGGTGGTGGGCTCGCACATGCTGGAAGTCTGCCCAAGCATCGCCCGCGAGGAGAAACCCCTGCTGGATGCGCAGCATCTCGGCATCGGCGGTAAAGCCGACCCGGCGCGCCTGCTGTTTTCAACGCCCGCGGGACCGGCGGTGGTGGCCTCGGTTATCGATCTGGGCGCCCGCTTTCGCCTGCTGGTCAATGTGGTGGATACCGTCGAACAACCGCAACCCCTGCCCAAGCTACCGGTGGCGCGCGCGGTCTGGCGCGCCCAGCCGTCGCTGGCGGTCGCGGCGCAGGCCTGGATCACCGCAGGCGGCGCGCATCATACGGTATTCAGCCAGGCGCTTACACTTGAACCGCTGCGTTTGTATGCGGAAATGAATAATATTGAATTAATGGTGATTGATAATGAAACGCGGCTGCCCGATTTTAAACAGGCGCTGCGCTGGAATGAACTTTATTATAAACTGGCGGCGAGTTAATGCTCTGAATAACATTATCCTTTAATAGCCCCTGGCGCGCCGTTATCCATTGCGATGGCGGCGCTGTTATTTTGCTGTGGGCACGAAAGAGCCGTATTTTCTGCCTTTGCCCGGCTTTATTCTGGCCGAATCGATGCCAACGAGGCTATTTTCCCGGGTTTTTCGTTTTTTTGACAGGAATTTCTGGACAGCCCGGCGGCACAGAATATACTACGATGCTTATATTCCCTTCCCTGAAAGCGCGACATGACTGCCCACGATTATTTGCTGAAGTTTCGTAAGGTCAACACATCTGAAAGTCTGGAAAAGCTATTTGATCATTTAAATTATTCTCTGACCGATGATGATGAAATTATCAACATGTATCGAGCTGCGGATCATCGTCGCGCCGAATTAGCCGCCGGCGGTCGCTTGTTTGATCTCGGGCAGGTACCGAAAGCCGTGTGGCGGTACGTGGTGTGACTACGCCATCCACCACGCTCACGCCGCGTCCTATCGGGGGCTGGCTCTGGGCGGTCATCGCCTGGCTGGGTATGACGCTTTTAAGCGCCACGGCCATTTTACTGGTGTATCTCTGGTTTTTAATAAAGCACGGCGGTCCTCTGACGCCGGCCGGCATCGCCAGCCTGCTGACCTCCGGCGCAATGTGGCTGTTCACCTTCTGGCTGTTGCGTTTGCTGTTTCGCCGCTCCCGGCGGTTTCCTCGCCTGCTTGTGTTGTGGCTGCTGGTGGGCGTGCTACTCGGCATTAAAACCTTTGCCTTCGCCCCGGTTAGCGACAATCTGGCGCTACGGGTGCTATTCCCCCCCGTCTTGGCCGCAGCGCTGTTGGTGCCTTATATCAAACGCTCGCAGCGCGTACGTCAAACCTTTATCCTGCGCTGAGTCGACGGCGGGTTTCTCTCCCGCCAGTGCAGGGGGCCGAAAGCCGCGCCGATCGGCGCAACGCCGGTCTCCCTGCCCACGCGCTCATCGCCGGCGCCACCGGGTCTTCGCACGGAAATTGTGCCCGCGTGCGCGAATGGGTTGTCGAACGCCCGCCGATGCCGGATAATGCCCATTGTTTCTTGTGTAGGTATGGCAATGAATGGTTACCTGATGCTGTTCATCGGCACCGTGCTGGTGAATAACTTTGTGCTGGTCAAATTCCTCGGTTTGTGCCCCTTTATGGGGGTCTCTAAAAAAGTGGAGACCGCCCTGGGCATGGGTATGGCCACGACCTTTGTCATGACGCTGGCGTCGATTTGCGCCTGGCTTATCAATGATTTTATTCTGCTGCCGCTGAACATTCCCTATCTGAGAACGCTGGCGTTCATTTTTATTATCGCGGTGGTGGTGCAGTTTACCGAACTGGTGGTGCGTAAAACCAGCCCGGCGCTCTATCGCCTGCTGGGCATCTTTTTGCCGCTGATTACCACTAACTGCGCCGTGCTGGGCGTAGCGCTGCTGAATGTGAATGAAAACCACAATTTTCTCCAGTCCGCGCTGTACGGCTTCAGTGCCGCCGTCGGCTTCTCGCTGGTGATGGTATTATTCGCCGCGATTCGCGAACGGCTGGCGGTGGCGGATGTTCCGGCGCCCTTTAAGGGCTCGTCGATCGCGCTCATTACCGCCGGGTTGATGTCGCTGGCCTTCATGGGCTTTACCGGGCTGGTGAAGGTCTGATGCTGACGTTCTGGCTGGCCGTCGCCGCCCTTAGCGCTCTGGCATTGTTGGCCGGCGCGTTGCTGGGCTTTGCCGCCCGCCGTTTTCAGGTAGACGCGGATCCGGTAGCCGAGCGCATTGATGCCCTGCTGCCGCAAAGCCAATGCGCCCAGTGCGGCTACCCTGGTTGCCGTCCTTATGCCGAAGCGGTCGCCGGCGGCGCCCCTATTAATCGATGTGTGCCGGGCGGCGAGGCGGTAATGTTGAAAATCGCCGCCCAGCTCAGCGTCGACCCCCAGCCGATGGAGGGCGAAGCCGCCGCAAGACCTGAGACGCGCGTAGCCTGGATAGACGAAGGCAACTGTATCGGCTGCACCAAATGCATTCAAGCCTGTCCGGTGGATGCCATCGTCGGCGCCACGCGCGCCGTACATACCGTGGTGAGCGATCTGTGCACCGGCTGCGATCTCTGCGTGGCACCCTGTCCCACCAACTGTATTGAAATGCGGCCACTCGTCGTTACGCCCGCCAGCTGGAAGTGGGATCTGCACACCATACCCGTCACGGTTATCCAGCAGGAGCAACATGTTTAACTTATTGTCTGCCCTGCGCAAACAGCGACTGTGGGATTTCCCGGGCGGTATCCATCCCCCTGAGATGAAAAGCCAGTCCAGCATTGTCCCCCTACGGTCAGTGCCGCTGCCTGACAGGCTAATAATCCCCCTGAAACAGCATTTGGGCCCCGAAGGGGAATTGCGGGTAGCGCCCGGCGATGACGTGCTGCGCGGTCAGCCATTGACCGCCGGCAGCGGCCGGACGTTGCCGGTGCATGCCCCTACTTCCGGCACTATCGCGGCAATAGCGCCGCATCGGACCGCGCATCCATCGGGCCTGGGGGAATTGAGCGTCATCCTGCTGCCCGACGGCGAGGACCGCTGGATCACGCGCCAGCCGCTGGCGGATTTCCTTCACTGCTCACCAGCGCAGTTGCTCTGCCGCATTCATGACAGCGGGATCGCCGGTCTGGGCGGCGCAGGCTTTCCCACCGCAGCGAAACTCGGTGACGGCAAGCACGGGGTGGAAACCCTGATCATCAACGGCGCCGAGTGTGAGCCTTATATCACCGCCGACGACCGATTGATGCAGGAACATGCACGTGACATTGTCACCGGCATGGCAATTTTACAGCATATGCTGCAACCCCAGCGCCTATTGCTGGGCATTGAGGATAATAAACCCGCGGCGATTGCCGCCTTGAAAGGCGCACTGTGTGAGCGCCCTATCGGCGAGCTGCGCGTCGTTCCGACCAAATACCCCTCCGGCGGCGCTAAACAACTGACCAAAATTTTGACCGGCAAAGAAGTCCCTGCGGGTCAACATTCCGCCGCTATCGGCGTGGTCATGTTGAATGTGGGCACCGTCTATGCCATCACGCGCGCGGTGATTAATGGAGAAGCGTTGACCGAGCGCGTAGTGACGCTGACGGGCGAGGCGCTGGCGCGGCCGGGCAATGTCTGGGCGCGAATCGGCACCCCGGTGAGCCACCTGCTCGCCCACGCCGGTTTCACCCCCGACGCCGAGCCGACAGTGATTATGGGCGGGCCGCTGATGGGCTTCACCCTACCGGCGCTGGAAGTGCCGGTAGTCAAGACCAGCAACTGCCTATTAGCGCCGTCCGTTAAGGAGCTCGCGCCGGCGGAACCGGAGCAAAGCTGTATTCGCTGCAGCCGTTGCGCGGACGCCTGTCCGGCCAGCCTGCTACCGCAGCAACTTTATTGGTTCAGCCGCGGGCAAGAGCACGATAAGGCGCGCCAGCATCACTTGTTTGATTGTATCGAATGCGGCGCCTGCGCCTATGTATGCCCCAGCAATATCCCGCTGGTGCACTACTATCGCCAGCAGAAAGCGGAAATCCGCGCGCTGGACGATGACGCCCGGCGTGCGGCGATGGCCAAAGCCCGCTTTGAAGCCAAACTGGCGCGGCGCGAGCGGGAAAAACAGCAACGGCTTGCCCGCCATCAGCAGGCCGCGGTGACGCTGGATGACGCCGCCGCCATTGCCCGGGTGAAAGCCCGTCGGCAAGCAGTACCAGACGGCCCGGACGCCAGCGCGCAAATCGCACCGGCGGCGCCCGCCGATCCTTCCGCCGACGTCGCAGGAGACAGCACTGATCCCCGCAAAGCCGCCGTCGCCGCCGCTATTGCCCGGGTGAAAGCCCGTCGCCAAGCAGTACAAGACGGCCCGGATGCCAGCGCGCTCATCGCACCGGCGGCGCCCGCCGCTGGTACCGCCGACGTCGCAGGAGACAGCATGGATCCCCGCAAAGCCAGCGTCGCCGCCGCCATTGCCCGGGTGAAAGCCCGGCGTCAAGCCGCCCAGGGAGCGGCCGGGCACCCTTCGCAGCCACCCCCGGCGCCACCAAACGTTGGCGCTCAGGAAGCAAGTGACAACGTCACGAAAACGGCGACCGGTCTTACCGCGCCTGATGGCCCGCTTACGCCGCCAGCAGACAATCTCAGCGCAGGGGCGACGAGGACACCCGCGGCCCTTGATCCGTTCGCGCCCGGGAACCGCGACGTGAACACTATCGATCCGCGCAAGGCCGCCGTCGTCGCCGCCATCGCACGGGTGAAAGCGCGTCGCCAGGCCGCCCAGGAAAGTACGGTTCTCCCAAATCGGGTTGACGCCGCGCCAGACTGCGCTGAGAATTCCACTTTAAGTGACAACGTCACCACATCTATGACGGCGACGTCAGGGCCTGCGGGCAACGCCGCCGGTGCGATGCCACCGCCTCCTCAGGGCGCCAGCGCCGCAGCAACCGCCCGGCAGAAGGCGGAAAAGAACCTTCCCGCCGCGACCACAATTTCGTCTGAAGAGGACTAAATGGCGTTTAGAATGGCAAGTTCCCCCTTCACCCATGACCGGCAGAGCACCCGGCAAATCATGATTCAGGTCATGGCTGCTTGCCTGCCCGGGCTGGTGGCGTTGGCCTATTTTTTTGGCAGCGGCATTGTCATTCAACTGGCGTTAGCCTGTGTGACGGCACTGATAGCCGAAGGCATTGTGCTCACACTGCGCCGTCAACCGCTGGCCCCCCGGCTTGGCGACGGATCCGCCCTGCTTACCGCCCTGCTGCTGGCGCTGAGCCTACCGCCGCTGGGCCCGTGGTGGATGATAGTGCTGGCGACGGCGTTTGCTGTCGTCATCGCCAAGCAGCTCTACGGCGGTCTCGGCCATAATCCCTTTAATCCGGCGATGGTGGGGTATGTGGTGTTGTTGATTTCCTTCCCGGTGCAGATGACCAGCTGGTCGCCTCAGCAAAGCCTGCTGTTGCATCCGGTTTCACTGACCGACAGTCTGGCGCTGATTTTCACCGGCGCCACGCCGGACGGACTGACGCTCGCGCAATTGCGCGCCACCGTCGATGGCGTCACCCAGGCCACCCCGCTCGACGGTTTTAAGACCGGCCTGCGCACCGCCGCGCTGACGGCATCCCATTATCGTTGGGATTGGCAGGCCAGCGCAGGATGGACGTGGGCAAACATTGGCTTTTTAGTCGGTGGGCTATATCTGATCTGGCGGCGGGTCATCAGCTGGCACATTACGCTTAGCGTGCTTGCCGCCATGCTCATTGGCGCCGGGCTCGGGCACTGGCTGGCGCCGGCGGTCAGCGCGCCGCCTTTACTGCACCTGTTTTCCGGCGCTACGATGCTGGGTGCGTTTTTCATTGCCACCGATCCGGTCACCGCCGCCACCACCGTCAGGGGACGGGTGATCTTTGGCGCGTTGACGGGTCTGTTGGTATGGCTAATCCGTACCTGGGGAGGTTACCCTGATGGCGTGGCCTTCGCCGTGTTGCTGGCCAATATCTGTGTGCCGTTGATTGACCACTACACTCAGCCACGCGCATATGGCCATCGCTAAGGAAGGTAGGATGTTAAGGACAATGAGGAAGCATGGCATCACCCTTGCCCTATTCGCCGCTCTGGCTACCGGGCTGACGGCGCTGGTCAATGGTTTGACTACCGGCACCATTGAACGGCAGGCGGCCAGGCAGCAAATGCAATTGCTGGATCAAGTCGTGCCGCCGGATTTATACAATAATCAGCTGCTGGACGAATGCTATCTGGTGACCGATCCGGCGCTCGGCAGCAACGCGCCGCACCGTCTTTACCTGGCGCGCAAAGACGGGACACCGGTCGCGGCGGCAATCGAGACCACCGCGCCGGACGGCTACGCCGGCGCCATTGATTTACTGGTCGGTGCGGACTTTCAAGGCAACGTTTTGGGCGCCCGGGTGACGCGCCATCATGAGACGCCGGGGCTGGGGGATAAAATCGAACTGCGGCTGTCGGATTGGATTACGCATTTCAGCGGCAAATCGCTGCGCTCGGATAACGACAAGAGCTGGGCGGTGAAGAAAGACGGTGGTATGTTCGATCAATTCACCGGTGCGACGATCACGCCGCGGGCGGTAGTGAATGCCGTCAAGCGCACCGCCGGTTTTTTGAAAAAAAACTTGAACACGCTGGAAAGGATGCCGCTTTGTGGAGAGCAGCCGCATGAATGAAGCAAAACGCGTCCTCCTGGAAGGTCTGTGGCGCAATAACTCGTCCCTAGTGCAATTATTGGGCCTGTGTCCGCTGCTGGCGGTATCCAACACCGCTACCAATGCGCTCGGGTTGGGGCTTGCCACGACGTTAGTGCTGGTTTGCACCAATACCGCGGTGTCGGCTATGCGCCGCTGGATCCCCGGCGAAATCCGCATTCCGATCTATGTCATGATTATCGCCTCGGTGGTCTCGGCGGTACAGATGCTTATCAACGCCTATGCTTTCGGCCTTTATCAATCTCTCGGCATTTTCATCCCGCTTATCGTGACCAACTGCATCGTTATCGGCCGGGCGGAAACCTATGCCTCGCAGCGGCCGCCGGCGCTGGCGGCGCTGGATGGGTTGGCCATCGGGCTCGGCTCGACCTGCGCGCTGCTGCTGCTCGGCGCCCTGCGCGAACTGCTGGGGAACGGCACGCTGTTCGACGGCGCGGACCAACTGCTGGGCGCATGGGCGCGGGTGCTGCGCATCGAGGTATTCCATACCGATACGCCCTTTTTGCTGGCCATGTTACCGCCCGGCGCGTTTATCGGCCTGGGGTTTCTGCTGGCGGGGAAATACCTTATCGATCAACGCATGAAAGCCCGGCGGCCAAAGGCGGCCCAACCGGTAGTGCTGCAACAGGGACAGCCTTTAGCCGATGAATAAGAGCAAGCGTTATGACATTCTGTGTCGCCTGCGGGCGGATAATCCCCACCCCACCACCGAGCTAATCTACCGCTCACCTTTCGAGCTGTTGATTGCGGTCCTGCTCTCCGCTCAAGCGACCGATGTCAGCGTCAATAAGGCCACCCGCCAATTATTCCCGGCGGCCGACACACCGCAGGCCATGCTGGCGCTGGGCGTGGAGGGCGTCAAAAGCTATATTAAATCGATAGGGCTATTTAACACAAAAGCGGAAAATATTATCAAAACCTGCCGCCTGTTGTTAGAACGCCACCAGGGCGAGGTGCCGCAAGACCGGGCAGCGTTGGAAGCACTGCCCGGCGTCGGGCGCAAAACCGCCAATGTGGTGTTGAACACCGCTTTCGGCTGGCCGACGATTGCGGTAGACACGCACATTTTCCGTGTCGCTAATCGCACCCGCTTCGCGGTGGGTAAAGACGTGGAGGCGGTGGAACATAAGCTGTTGGACGTGGTGCCGGGGGAGTTTAAGGTGGATTGCCACCATTGGTTTATCCTGCACGGCCGCTATACCTGCATCGCCCGCAAGCCGCGCTGCGGCTCCTGTCTGATTGAAGATTTATGTGAGTACGACCAGAAACATTATCCGCAATAACGTCCCCGGGCGTGTCGGCCGGCGGTTACCTACCCCCCGGCCGGGAGGCTGTAAAATAATCTGTGTAAATGGCATTTTTAGCAAAACCTTTAAAGGACTACAAAATGCCTATCAGCAACGATCTTATTGACCAATTGCTCCAGGATTGAATAACCCCGAGTTTATTAGAGAGTAATTTTGGCAATACTACGCCGCTTCCTCTGATGCTAATTGCAAAGCGTAATAGTTCATTTCGGCTTCAGTAGGAGGGATGTAACCCAGCCGCCCGAGCAGCCTTCTGTTGTTGTACCAGTCCACCCAGTCCAGCGTGGCCAACTCCACTTCCGTCCGGTTTTTCCAGCTCCCGCGGTGGATAACCTCCGTTTTGTACAACCCGTTGATACTCTCTGCCATCGCATTATCGTAGGAGTCGCCG
>NZ_FRDB01000246.1 GCF_900143145.1 Candidatus Sodalis sp. SoCistrobi | reverse complement strand
TGCTCATGCTGAGTTTCCAGCACTAGATTAACTGCCCGTTCACGGACTTCCGGAGAGTAACGTTTGGTCGTTGTCATAGAGACCTCCACTTTTAAAGTATAGACTCTAATTTATCCGGGGTGATTCATTATCGCCTAATGCGGAGGGCCCGGACTTAGCGGGCCATAACCACGTCGGCATGATGATTGGGGCGTGTGCGGACGTGCTGGCTCCTCAAGCCCGCATTTTACGGGCCATAACCCTGCAATAAAGCGTGTCGAGACGTGCGCTGACGTGCTCGCTCCTCAAGCCCGCACAAACGCAACAGCCGTTTTGCCAAGCCGAAATAGCGGACGATGCGTGCCATTGAACGGCGGGAAGGATGGCATTAGCGACGGGTTGATGCCGCTGTCGGACCGACCGCGCGTAGAGTGACAAGGGTGATGCTATTTCGGGTTTGTTGCCAACCCTTGTTGCTAAGATAACGTCGCCGCCATAGAGGCAGCGTGGGCCAAGGCGCTGACGCTGAGCAAGACCTGCCGCCAGGCAACGTGCTGACAATGGCAAGTGACTGTGGCGCCAGGCAACGTGCTGACAATGGCAAGTGACTGTGGCGCCAGGCAACGTGCTGACAGTGACAAGTGACTGTGGCGCCAGACAACGTGCTTACAACTGCAATAGACTGGCACCAGGCAAAGCAGTGCGCGACTTTCAAGTCTGCGCATTGCTCTGTCTGGCGCTTACCGCTTCTATGCGCCGTTTTTAAGCTCGCACGACGGACAGGTCAGGCGATATCATCCATGTCTTCTTCATCGTCGCCGTCATCGCTGAGCGGGACGATCAACATATCCACATGGACCGTGTTGATGAGCTGGCGCGCCGAAGACATCAGCTTACTCCAGAAGTCCTGGTGATGGCCGCACAAAACGAGATCCACGTCGTATTTGTTAATGGCGTCCACCAGCACCTGGCCCAGATCGCCACTGCCGCTCAGCGTTTCGGTTATCGGATAGCCAGCGTTTTGCGACAGCTGGGTCATGGCATGCTGCGTTTCTTCCGATATGCGCTTTTGCATATCGCCGAGATTGACGTCAATAAGACCGGTATAGAGGTCGGAGTAATTGACATCAACGTGGATCAGGGAAACTTTGGCGTTATAAGGTCTGGCCATTGATACGGCTTTTTCGACCAGCACGTTACTTTCCGGTGAAAGGTCAACGGCTATCAGGATGTGTTTGTAAGCCATAATCAGACTCCTTGCAAAATGTCACTCGTCTATTCTCGTCGCACTATGCGACCCCGGCGACAGCGGACGTACAATCTCCAGTCTTGGTGTCCCTCTTTCAGTATAGCCGTACTCGCCCGCGGAACGAAGCGGCTGACCTGCGCAACTGCGAGAAGGGTCACGATATCTTCCCCCGACCAGGCCAACGGCGCTCGCATGACACGAGGGTAAAACTTTTTTTGCGAAAATGCATAATTTCTATCGCTTCGGTTGGCGGCTTTTGTCAAAATTTTTCTACACTGAACAGTATGCCATCTCACAGTTCTCTTCCGCGCCGCTCGCATGCGCATAGCAACAAACTTCAGATGGTCTGTCAGTCGTGAGCTTACACATGTCGGTTCTAACCGCTGCCGTCCCGTGGTCGTCGGGTATTGCGGCGGTTTTGGATGTTGCCGGGAGGACTCATCATGAACACTGTTGCGCTGTTCTGGGCTTTATGTGTTGTATGCCTGATTAATATGGCTCGTTATTATTCTTCTTTACGAGCATTGCTGGTGGTGCTGCGCGGCTGCGATCCGCTGCTGTACCAATATGTCGACGGTAGCGGTTTCTTTACCTCCCATGGTCAGCCCGGTAAGCAGCTGCGTCTGGTGCGCTACATTTTTGCCCAGCGCTATCTGGATCATCACGACCCGGAATTCATCCGCCGCTGTGAGCGTGTGCGCGGGCAATTTATGTTGACCAGCGCATTATGCGGGCTCATCGCGGTCAGCCTTATTGCCCTGGCAATCTGGCATTGAGCAATAGGCAAAAAAAAGACGGCCGGCTGGCCGTCTTGTTGCGCGCGTCGCGGTTAAATCAGTTTTAGCGCCAGCCAGTACAGGCTGCCGGCCAGAATAATCGCCACCGGCAGCGTCAGTACCCAGGCCAACAAAATGTTTTTCACGGTCTTGCCCTGCACGCCGCCGCCATCCACCAGCATGGTGCCGGTCACCGCGGACGACAGCACGTGGGTGGTGGAAACCGGCATGCCGGTGTAGCTGGCAACGCCGATGGACACGGCCGCCGTCATCTGCGCCGACAGCCCCTGGGCATAGGTCATGCCTTTCTTACCGATTTTCTCGCCGATGGTTGTCGCCACCCGGCGCCAGCCCACCATGGTACCCAGTGAAAGCGCCAGCGCCACGGCGATAATGATCCACATCGGCGCGTACTCTACCGTATACAGCAGATCCTGACGCAGGTTAGACAAGAAGCGTTTATCCGCGGAAGGGGTTTCCGGCAACTTCGCCACCTTATCGGCGGTGTCGGCAATGCACATCAGCAGGCGCCGGACGTGGGAGCGCTGATCGGCCTTGAGCGTTTCATAGCTGTCCAGATTGCCCAACAGCAGCGAGGTGCGATTGATGGCGAACAGCGCCCGGGACAGGTCGCAATGAAACTCCTGTGGTTGAGTGGCCCCCCCTTGATCCAGACTCTGGCCATTCGCCATCGGTGCGCCGCTGGCGGCGGGGGGAACATCAGGACCGCCGGCGGATGCGGCGCCGGCAACGGGGGCGGCGGGGACGCCAGGGTCGACAGCAGGCGCGGCGCCGGCAGGGGGAGCGGCGGGAACGGCATTTTGCGCGGCCGGCGGCGGCAGGGGCTGCTCATCCGGGCCAACGACGTGGGTGAACGCGCCGGGATGTTGCGTATAATATTGCTGCAGATGATTCACCGCATCGCGGGTGCGGCTGATGTCGTAGCCGCTGGCGTTCATATTGACCACAAATCCCGCCGGCGCAACGCCTATCAGCACCAGCATGATTAGCCCGATGCCTTTCTGCCCGTCGTTGGCGCCATGGGAAAAGCTCACGCCGGCGGCGGAGATAATCAGGGCGATACGGGTCCAGAACGGCGGTTTGCGCTTGCCGTCCTTTTTCTCCCGCTCCGCCGGCGTCAGATGGATACGGCGGCGTTTTTTGGTATTGCTCCAGTAGCGGCGCAGAACAAACACCATCGCGCCCGCCAGCACCAATCCCACCAATGGAGAAATAATCAGCGACAGGAAGATTTCAATCAGTTTGGGGATATTCAGCGCCTGGACCACCGAGCTGTCGCTAACCAAGGCGTTGGTCAGACCGATACCGATAATCGCGCCGATCAGGGTGTGCGAACTGGAGGCCGGCAGGCCGAAATACCAGGTTCCGAGGTTCCACAAAATCGCCGCCAGCAGCATGGAGAACATCATCGCCAGGCCGTGGGCTGAACTGACATTGAGCAGGAGGTCGGTCGGCAGAAGATGAACGATGGCATAGGCCACGCTCAATCCGCCCATCAGTACCCCGAGGAAATTGAACACCCCGGACATGGCGACCGCCAGTTGCGAGCGCAGTGCGCGGGTGTAGATGACGGTGGCCACCGCGTTGGCCGTATCATGAAAGCCATTGATGGCCTCATAAACCAGAACAAAAATTAATGCGAGCACCAACATTAAACCGGTATGGAATTCCAGGCCGGTGAATAGATGTAGCATAGAGGGTTACGCCATTGTTTGGACATGAACGGGCCGCATTATCTGCGACAAGAGGGCCAGGGGAAAAGGAAAATATGACCTTTTTTTGATATTCTTGCCGCCGGCAGATAGACATTGACCCCTATAAACTTTCAAATTCAGCAAGATACGCTTTTTTACCCAATCTAGCATTTTGTTACCATAGCATTGTCCTGTCAGGCCCATTACAATCGGGCCGCTGTTTAAAACCCCCCGGTCGGGTCACCCATTCAGAGTATAGATACCGTCTTGCTCATCATGATGCAAGAGCTATATTTTCATCGAAGGGTATTCCAGATTTTAAGACACCATAAGCTAATTGGAGTAATTTTCGCATTGCCGCGCAGATGCCTACTTTACCTCCTT
>NZ_FRDB01000013.1 GCF_900143145.1 Candidatus Sodalis sp. SoCistrobi | reverse complement strand
CATAGGTATCTACACATTTATCGTGATACCTGTTATTACTTTGCAGAATGATTTCAACCTATCTGTTGGCGGGATTGACTCTCGCCTTACCCGCCGATATCAGACGCTGGTTAAACAGCATATGACGCCCGCGGCTCTTCTTGCTTCTGCGGTTAAAGACCTCGCAAGTGCTCAAAAATCAACTTTCGCAACTACCCAAGCTGTCTGGCGTTTTCTGAATAATAAGCGAATTAGCTTCAGTCAACTCAATGAGCCAATTATTTCGCTAGCACTTGAGCAAATTTCGCTTAGCCCGCATCCATACGCTCTCGTTGTTCATGATTGGTCACGTTTACAATTTCTTTACCATCATGCCAAATACGGACGCTTAAAAATGACGCACGGTGGCGATGTTGGATATGAACTTCAAAGCAGCTTGCTGGTTGATGCTGGCACGGGTTTGCCAATAGCGCCTCTATCTCAGACACTTACCGATGCAACCGGTTGTCATTCAACGTTGGCGGAAGGACTGTCCGAACGGCAGACACATATGGACGCCTTGACGACCGATATTGCCCGTGTGGAATCGCTTAATATAGGTAAAAAGCTGATTCATATAATTGATAGAGAGGGTGACTCTATTGGACATATGCGGACGTTGAGTACTCAAGGAATATGCTGGCTTATCCGAGGAAAAGAAGGACATGGTGCAGAGTGGCAAGGTAATTCATTGAAAATTGGTGAGATTGCTGCTCTTCTGCCATACAACGGATGCGGACAGGTAGACTGGAAAGGGAAAAAAGCTGATATGGAAATCAGTGAAACCTCGATAGTCATAACCCGAGCTGCGCAGCAGAAGCGTAAAGATAAAGAAACCGGCCGCCGCATAAAAATCCAACCTGGAGAGCCTCTGACGGTCAGATTGGTTGTTGTTCGGCTTACGGATGATCTCGGTAATGTGGTGGGACGCTGGACGCTGCTTACAAACGTTTGCAGCGAGATCACCTGCGAGGAAGTAGCTCGTTGGTATTACTGGCGCTGGAATATTGAATCATTTTTTAAGTTGCTGAAAGGTGCCGGACATGACGTAGAAACATGGCTTCAGCGCAGCGCGCCAGCCGTACTACGCAGGTTGTTAATAGCCAGTATGGCTGCTGTTCTGGTATGGCGGCTGCAACGCGCTGAAGGAGAAGAAAATGCGGCAGCCCGCCAGCTGATATGTCGCTTGTCAGGACGACAGCAAAAGCGAGGCCGCAGAGAGAGCGCTCCTGCTCTGCTCGCTGGCCTATCCATCTTGTTGAATACACTAAAATTATTATCGGAATATAGTCTGGAAGAACTTACTCATTTAGCGAGAGTTGCTCTTAAGCCTCCTCCCTGATGTGTAGATACCTATGCGTTATAGGGGAGGGGTATATCATATGCAAATAGATGTGATTTTCATTCTCATTTGGTATTGAATAGGAAACCTCTTAAATGGTATAAGTAGTCATCCCCATTGCAGAGCTAAAACCGCCGTCTGGCGAGTTCCGGAGATAAGCGCCGGGTGGGGACAACTTAATCGAGGTCGCCCTGGTGCGGCCTTTTTTTTGGGGTCGACGTAGCCCATGGCGTCTACTGCGCCAAGATTCCCTTTTCTTTCCCATGAGGCAAGTATTTATCGGCTTAAAGCAGAATAAAAATGAGCACTAATGGAAAGATCAGCGGCCAGGTTAAACCGATAAGCGCGGCGCAAAGTAGTCGTATGCCAAGCGAGGGGTCGCGGCTGAAAAAGTACATCAACCAGGCGGTGACAGCAATGCCCGCGAGGTAGCTTGCCACGAGAATTTGCCATGTTGTCAGCGGGAGCGGGTCCATATTCGCCTTCCTTTCTAACCGAATCCTTTCTTTGATCGGGCACATGCCCTTTTACACCCCGGTGGCGATATAGCGCTGAGTCACCGCCCTGGGTGAGTTCAGACATTGAAGTGCTGACGTCGCGCCAGAGGCTTGATGACCTGGTCACCTAAAATAAGTAAACATCACCGCCGCCGCCACGAGAAACGGTTGGCATAACGTTCCCCAACCGCGAGCCCAGTTAAAAAATAAAAACCAGGACTTGTTTTATTGACGCTCTTTTTTCGCCTCCAGTGAGCAAACATGCCCCTGTCTTGCCCTCTGCGCGCGCAAACAGGGATCTGATCCCTAGGCATACGCGACCAGTGCAATTATTGTTGATGGCAAAAGTTGCAAGGCAATGTCACCAACAGACCCAGCGAAGACGGTTACGTTGATAGAAAGTTTATCTCTTTCGGGGCGGCTAACTGCGGAGTTGATCAAACTTCAAAACAATTCCCTATTCTTCTTTGAGGAATAAGTAATAAAATTGCTAACTTGTTATATATTATAAGCCAATGTTATTTCGCATAACGAATTTTCTGTCAGGCGGCTTTAATTTTAGTCATTTTCTCGGCTTATGTTATTAACGTGAAACATTTCGCCGCCGGTACCTGCATGGCACAAAAGCACGTATGGATAATATTGCTGGCATAGCCCTAAGACCGTGGAAGTGAAGCTCTGGTTTTATCTGGATGAGCGCGGACGCGGAAAATTAACTAACACTATGATTTTTAATGTTTTATCAATTATCTTCGTCGCGTTAATACCACCACTAAAAAAATATTTTCTTCAGTATAAGAAATCTATATCAACCTTTTAAAATTTAGCGATATAATCATTATACCTCCCAGTAGGTCGGTGATAAATAACAAAAACACTGTACGCTTTCAAAGGGAAACCTGTCCAATTTATTTTTTTGGGGAGCGATTGCGTGCGCGGGTACGCCTGTCCCCTTCAAGGCAGCACCATGAAAGATAAAAACGCTCGGATTATTCATGACAACACGTTTGAAGGGGAAATATCGTCCTCAAAGATTGAACGTTGGCTCTCAGGTGTCAATGCTTCTCTGCTGCAATCGCATTTCACCCGGTCACAGGTTGATATCCTCGATTGGCGTGTTGAAGCACATCATTTTGATATCTTTATCTGCGGGCATATCCGCGCCACGGGACAGACGTTTGTAAAGTTTCCATCACGCGGGGGGGATTTAAATGATCATTTTTTGTTGGTCATTATGCTTGAAGGGGGGATAGAGGGGAGTTTGGGACGACAAGCTTTATCGCTTGAAGCTGAAGATATTTTGTTGATAGACGTTTTACAACCACTCAATTTGAAATTGAAACCAGGACGGGGGGCGACGCTGGCTCATGCGATGTATGTGGTAATACCTCGCCAGCAATTGGTGACGATTGAAGATACCGCGTCGTTACACGGTAAGGTTATTTGTCGCGGGGAATTACTCAACAGACTGATCGCCAGTCATGTTCATCAACTGATGGCCTACAGCATCGACATTACCGCCACTGAAGCAAGCCGCATTGCCCGTCCGGTTATCGATTTTTTGGTAAGCGCTATCAAGACTTCGGTAAGTTTCGGCCAACCGCTGATTGCGGATACCCGACTGTTGGTAATAAGCCGGATCTGCCAGTACATTCATCAGCATCTGCAATTACCCGGTTTAACTGCGGAGTTGATAGGCCAGCAATATGGCTTGTCCCGTTCGTCGTTATATCGATTATTTGAACCTTACGGCGGCGTCGCCGCGCATATCCGCAAAAAACGCCTCACGGCAGCAACGCGTATGTTGTTGCACCCGCGATATAGCCGATGGCGGATTGCCGAAATAGCTTACTATTGGCAATTAGAGCCGGCGACCTTTAATCGGCTGTTTATCGTGACCTATGGTATTACACCCACCCAGGCACGCAAACAGCGCCAGGATATATGGGCGCTGGATGCGATGGAGGAATCGCAGGTGGCGTGGTTACGCTCGCTGTAATGCGGCCGCAGAGACCGTCACGGGGCGGACGGCGAGCCGCAACTGCACGAAATTAAACTGCTGCAGGTGCAGTTGCCCACATTCTGCGGGCTGCCATGCGGCACAGGTTCAGCCGTCCGCGTCGTGGTGGGCGATGAATCGGCGCATCCGGTGATTGACGACCCAACAAGCGCAATAAACACAATTATCCCGATGTTTTTCATGGTTGTCTCCAGGGTGGGTACGCAGAGTATAGTCCTTTTTCGCTACCTATCGCGAAATTCCCCTACCGCAGCACGACCGCTAACCGTTAATTGAGTCCATACCAGCGTCGCCAGGCAATAATCAGCAACCACGCGGCGATTCCCCAGCACACCACGGCACTAGACAGCGCCAGGGGCAAACGCATGACGCCGACAAAGGTGTAAAGGGATGTCAGGTAGACCAGATAGGGGATGACCGCCCAAATACCAAAAAGGATTGTCATGCGCAGCGCTTCGCTGCCGCGTTCGGTGCCCACAATATAATGGGCGAGGAGGGCAAAAGTGGGAAACAGCGGCAGCAGACCGGCTATATAATAGTTACGGGTTTTGGCGAGCAGCGCAATAAGCACCACCACAAGCGCGCCCAGCAGGGCTTTGAACAGTAGCGTCATGACAGTAAGGAAAGTCGGGAAACCGTGGCGAGAGTCTACCACGGTGCCGCAAAGATAGGTAAGCGGGCATAACGACCGCAACGTCAGGCGGCGCCTGTCTGGCACTGCCTTACGCGGCGCGGCCGTTATTGGCGATAAGCGTGGGTAATCTGTTTCACGGTACTGGTAAATACCGCTTGTTGTTCGGGGTCATCAAGCTGGCTGATGTATTTCTCCATTTTGATGATGACCTTGCCGGCATCGGCTTGCCCAATGGCTTTCAACAGCAGCGACATCATCGCCTTCATGCAGTTGAGCTCCTGCGCAATTATTGCTGTTTCGCTATCGGTGGTGAATTCAACGTTGCCCATTATTTTCCCCGTTATCAGTGGTCATGATGACTGGCGCCGCGTCAGCCGGAGCGCTACGTGTCGGCATTGGACGCCAAGTAGAGCGATTATAACAGGTTTTGTTTTATAAATTTAACTGACGTAGGTCATTTATCCGGGCGAATTGCATCAGGTTAAAAAAACACCACTGCTACGACGATGTCCGCAACCCGGGACCAGGATGATTAAGCGGAGCGGCAATCTATTATAATAAACTTTAAAGTTTGAATGTACGCTAAAAGTAATATTTCATAAATAATTATTCTTTATAAATATATATATGAAATGATTGATGATAATATTTCTTGGCAGGGGTTCAAGTATAATACTATGATTTTCAAGTGTATTCAGCAATGCAGTGTTCATTTTTTATACAATTCAGACCTCGCGTTGGATGCGTAGACGAGGTGACTTAACTGGTCAAATCGGCAATTCCCGACGGTTGCGCGAATTTTGGTGAAATCTCCTTGCGGTGCAATAACCTATCTGTCTAAAATGGGCCTTCGCAGGCGACACTGCTAAATTTTTCCAGTATAAGCAAATAATCATTTTTCTTTATTTACCTAAAAGCTGTAATATTAAGTCTAAAATATTTGATTCGCTTTACATCACTCCCTCTTTTTGGAGAATTTCTCTTTGATAAGCGTTTTTCTTGTTGATGACCACGAATTGGTGCGCGCAGGGATACGACGCATTCTTGAAGATATCAAAGGCTTCAAAGTCGTTGGCGAGGCACACTGTGGCGAAGATGCGGTAAAATGGTGCCGCAACAATTGCGTCAACGTTGTGTTAATGGATATGAATATGCCGGGTATTGGCGGGTTGGAGGCGACGCGCAAAATCGTGCGCTTCTCGCCGGATATCAAAGTCATCATGCTGACCATTTACACAGAAAATCCATTACCTGCCAAAGTGATGCAGGCCGGGGCCGCAGGGTACCTCAGCAAAGCCGCCGCGCCGCGCGAGGTCATCTGCGCCATACGCGCGGTCAACGCCGGTAAACGCTATATCGCCTCGGACATCGCTCAACAGATGGCCCTCAGCCAGCTGGAGCCCCAGGCGGAAACCCCCTTTGAATGCTTGTCCGAACGGGAATTACAAATAATGCTGATGATTACCCGCGGGCAGAAGGTCACCGATATTTCAGAGCAGCTCAATCTTAGCCCCAAAACCGTCAATAGCTATCGCTATCGGATATTTAGTAAACTAAACATCAGCGGTGATGTAGAATTAACCCATCTGGCCATTCGCCACGGGTTGTTCAACACGGAGATTTTATTAAGTAGTGACTGACAGTTTTAACGCCAAACAATTTCTAAGCACCGTAACCAGCCAGCCTGGCGTCTATAGCATGTTTGATGCGTCCGGTACGGTGATTTATGTCGGCAAGGCTAAAGATCTGAAAAAGCGCCTGGCGAGCTACTTTCGTGCCCAGGTTGCCAGCCGCAAGACCGAAGCGCTGGTGAAAAGCATTCATCATATTGATGTTACCATCACCCATACGGAAACCGAGGCGCTGCTGCTTGAGCACAACTACATCAAGCTGTATCAGCCACGCTATAACGTATTGCTGCGCGACGACAAGTCCTATCCCTTTATTTTCCTTAGCGGCGACACGCATCCCCGCATCACGTCCCATCGCGGAGCCAAGCATGCGAAAGGGGATTACTTCGGTCCGTTTCCCAACGGTTACGCGGTAAAGGAAACGCTGGCCCTGTTGCAAAAACTGTTTCCGATTCGCCAATGCGAGGATAGCGTGTATCGCAACCGTTCGCGCCCGTGCCTGCAGTACCAGATTGGCCGCTGTCTGGGACCATGCGTAGCGGGTCTGGTCAGCGATGAGGAATACCAACAGCAGGTGGACTATGTGCGCTTGTTTTTGTCGGGCAAAGATCAGCAGGTGCTTAATCAATTGGTGGAGCGCATGGAGCTGGCCAGCCGTGCGCTGAATTTTGAGGATGCGGCGCGCGCGCGCGATCAGATACAGGCAGTGCGACGCGTGACGGAAAAACAGTTCGTTTCCGGCGACCGGGAAGACTTGGACGTCATTGGCGTCGCGTTTGACGCCGGAATGGCCTGCGTCCATGTGCTATTTATCCGCCAGGGTAAAGTGTTAGGCAGCCGCAGCTATTTCCCGAAAGTGCCGGCCGGGACCGAACTGGCGGAAGTGGTGCAGACCTTTGTCGGTCAGTTCTATCTGCAGGGCAGTCAGATGCGGTCACTGCCGGGCGAGATTCTGCTGGATTTCACGCTGCCTGAAAAAACGCTGCTGGCGGCGTCGTTAAGTGAGCAGGCGGGCAGAAAGATTCAAATCCAGACGCAGCCGCGCGGCGATCGCGCCCGCTATTTAAAGCTGGCCCGCACTAATGCCGCGACGGCGCTGGTGACAAAATTGTCGCAGCAATCGACCGTGCATCAGCGATTGGTCGCCCTGGCGGAACTGTTGGGCATCCGGGCGGTCAACCGAATGGAATGTTTTGATATCAGCCATACTATGGGGGAGCAGACCATCGCTTCCTGTGTGGTATTTGACGGCAATGGGCCGGTGCGCGCCGAATATCGCCGCTATAATATTGAAGGCATTACCCCCGGCGATGATTATGCCGCCATGGATCAGGTCCTGCGCCATCGCTACGGTAAAGCGTTGGAAGAAAAGAAAATTCCCGACGTGGTGATTATCGATGGTGGTAAAGGGCAATTGGGTATGGCAAAAGCGGTGTTCGAGCAGTTGGATGTCCCCTGGGACACATCGCGCGTGGTGTTGCTTGGTGTGGCAAAAGGGGTAGACCGCAAGGCGGGTCTTGAAACGCTGTTTTTGCAGCCTCACGGTGAGGGGATGGCGCTGCCGCCGGATTCACCCGCGCTGCATGTGATTCAGCATATCCGCGATGACTCACACCACCATGCTATTACCGGCCATCGCAATAAACGTGCTAAGGTAAAAAATACCAGCGCGCTTGAATTAATCGAGGGTGTTGGGCCACGACGCAGACAGTCGCTGCTAAAGTACATGGGCGGTCTGCAGCCGTTACGTAATGCCAGCGTGGAAGAAATTGCCCAAGTGCCGGGAATTTCGGGCGCCTTGGCAGAAAAAATATTTAATGCGTTGAAACACTAGCGCCAATGTAGCAACATACTTATCATTTCCACTCCGGCCAGATAGTTACCAAAGTACTATGCAACTGAATATACCGACTTGGCTTACCCTGTTCCGTGTCGTCATGATACCGTTCTTTGTTCTGGCCTTCTATCTGCCATTCAAGTGGGCGCCGCTGTGCTGCGCGCTAATTTTTGTCCTGGCGGCGGTGACGGATTGGTTCGATGGCTTTCTGGCCCGTCGCTGGAAACAAACCACCCGCTTTGGTGCGTTTCTCGATCCTGTCGCGGATAAAGTGATGGTCGCCATGGCACTGGTGCTGGTGGCAGAACATTTTCATTCATGGTGGATTACGTTACCTGCAGCAACGATGATCGCCCGAGAAATCATTATCTCCGCCTTGCGTGAGTGGATGGCGGAAATCGGCAAGCGTAGCAGCGTAGCGGTTTCCTGGATTGGTAAAGTTAAAACCACTGCGCAAATGCTCGCATTGGTAGCGCTGTTATGGCGGCCGGACGACATTGTCTCGGGAATTGGTATCGCTGCGCTGTATATCGCGGCGGTGCTGACGTTTTGGTCGATGTTTCAATATTTGTATGCAGCGCGACACGATTTGTTCGAGCATTGAGAGAAGCGCTGTAAAAACCAGCAAACGCATCGGCGATGACTATTTTTGTATTGACTCATACTTTGAGGTCAGTAGAATGCATCGCATCGAAAGCAACCGCGGTTTGTCTGGCGCTAGCGTTAAAATCAGGTTGCTGTCGGTTATGCGGGAATAGCTCAGTGGTAGAGAACAACCTTGCCAAGGTTGGGGTCGCGAGTTCGAGCCTCGTTTCCCGCTCCAAATTTCGGTCAGTAGGGGTGATTTATCCCTTAGTAGACCCAGAAAGGACCCGCACAGGTCCTTTTTTCGTTATCGCCGACGTAAACACATTTAACCCAACACATTAGGCCAACACTTTAGCCCTGGCTCAACGCTATGTAATCTGCAGCGGTTATGACCAGTGGCTAATGCGGTATGCGGGCGGTTAGCGCGCGACCAAGGGTGTCGTCCTTTATGGTGCCGCCGTGTGATATTTTGGCTGGTGTAAGTGCGTGCGACCGAGGTTAACCCTGATGGCGGGGTCTTGCCTGCCTAAGGCCGCTCCTCGCCAATGATTGTGGCTTGGCTGCGCGGCTGATGGGACATAGCCTGCTAGCAGAGCATCGGCCCCGCGATTGGATGACGGTGGAGGGCGATAGGGTGTAATGCAAGGTTTGCTGTCGCAAAGAAAGACGAAATTTATTAATGTGGCGCTGGGTTGGCTGTGATGTAACCATCTAAACGTCCTGCGCCAAAAAAGGCTTGCCATCGTTGCTCAGGCAAGCCATAATTGCGTCCATTCCGAAACACGGAATAAACGAATTGTCTTTATGATCAGTTAGTTGCAAGGTAGTGATTCGGTAATTTGTCGATAAACCGGCTGCAGTGCGAAGACAAGCTATGAGATATGGCGCGTTGGCAGAGTGGTCATGCAGCGGATTGCAAATCCGTCCACCTCGGTTCGACTCCGGGACGCGCCTCCAGTTTTATTTCCCGACGCCCGGGTGGTGGAATCGGTAGACACAAGGGATTTAAAATCCCTCGGCCTTTGGCTGTACGAGTTCAAGTCTCGTCCCGGGTACCACACAGAAAAAATCATAATAATCAATAAGATGTCCTATATTAGTCACCGTCGTCAAGGCGGTTTTTTTTCGCCTTGAAATCGACAAGTGGCAGCACAGTGGCAGCAGGGCCTCAGAGAGGGTAAGTCAGTTACTACGCTTCATTCCAAATGGATATCGAAAGTTTCGACGTTGGCAGTTTTCTGCCGGGCCTTTTTCTTCGCTTTTTTGTATTATAAATGACGAGTTTTACTCAGCGTCAGGAAATACACAGTGCGAAAAATTAAAGGAGAAATTATAATCTTATTAATCTGGAGCAGAAGCCTCAAATTCAAAAGAGTCTATAGCCCCTTATTTATTAAATTAATATATTGATTTATATGTTATTTTATCTTTTAATGTCCACTTGATGACCACACCTCAAAGAAGCAATCGTGGATACTGGGCACAACCAGCTTTATCCACAAGTACAAATCCTCCTGCGAAATTACCATGCAAAGCCCCTTCGGGTGCGTTAAATTAAAGGGCAATACATTGAAAATAAAAGGATTTAATTTCGCAGTGTCCAGATAACGTCCATCTTTGACCAAAAGGCCCCGGTTTCCGGGGCCTTGCCACATTCTCCTGCCTTCTGCGTTCTTTCTTGCTATCATGAGTCATTGATTTTCAACTTGACCAATAAGCAGGTGTAATGATGGGATTATTGAACTGGAACGATATTGAAATCGAAATAAAGCTTTTTCCTCAAGATAATGAACCCAAAACGGCAAAGGTAAAATTGCGTGATTCAAAGGACGCTGAAGCGTGCCAACGCTTGATTGAAAAACTGTCGGTATTAGTGGCAACACCCAAACAAGACAATCCGCAATAGCCAAAAACGATAAAAACCTTTAAATCCTGCGGGCGTTAACATCTCTATCTCTTCACGTGAATGCCATCTGAACCACGGGTGAATTGACAAGATCCGCCGAACAGAGGCGGTAGCCCAAAAAGCCCCCGCCCTGATTTTCCCTATCCAAACTGTAGCATTCCCTGGTCGCTCTGGCCTGGGTGGGGTGGCGCGGGCTCTATCTGTCGGGGGACACAGATGGAACGGGTAAAGGTTTCATGTGTGATAAAGGTGTGACCACAATTAATGTTAGTGCATTGATTGTAGCGCTCTTTGGTGGTGGTGGTAATGTAATGACTGGTACGGGTATGGGCTGCCTGGCCGCAAAGGGGGCAATGCATCATGGCGTGAGTGCTCTCCATCACGCACCCGACTAAGGTCGGTGGTAGCGGTCAGTGTAGCATTTCCGTTTTTCTCATTCCATTTCAAGCGCATCGATTTTTACCTCCAGCTCCAGGGCGGTGGTAAACCCGCTGCTATTCAGCGTATGCGTCACGGTAACCAGCGTCCAGGCGGCCTGGTCAATTTCGCGTTTAAAGCCGCTGACCTTGACCGGCATTTCAGGAGCGAGTTCCGCGCGGCCGCGCGCCAGCGTGATGGCGAAGGTGGCGACGCCGCGTTGCAGCCGTTCCCAATTCGCTCTGGCCGCCCGTTCGGCATTGTGCTTTGAGGCGTAAGTGTGGCGCAGAACCAGCACATTTTCCTCACTGCCTACCAGATAATCGCCCTGCTTTTCTGTGTTGGCGGAGCGCTTTTTCCGCTTGCGTCTGACGCTGACCGTCTCGGGTTTGGCCTGGCGGGTATTGAGCCAGTGCGCCACCACGCCGGTATAGGCGTCGCGATCGGTGAGCGTGAAAGTGTGACTGTCTCCCTGCTGACGGGTAATTGTCAGCGCCGGAAGCGGTTTACCGCTCAGGGTCTGGTTCTGCCCCTGTTTAAAAAACAGCATTTTCCCTTGTTTAACCGCCATCACCGCGCCATGTTCCCTTGCCAGTCGCGTTAAGAAGCTGCCGTCTGATTCCTGGCTCTGGTCGCTGTGGGCCAGTTTGGTGCGGGCCATCGCCTGACTTATCACCGGCGTCAGCTTATGCCGGGCAGCGAGCGTTTTCACCACATCGCCGAGGGTGGTGTTATGGTAGGACGCTTCGCGCTGGACGTTGAGCGAGGCGCGAAAATCAGCGCTACGGGCGCGTATCGTCAGCCTGTCGGGGGCGCCGCTGTGCTCGATTTCATCGACGGTAAAGGTGCCTTTGTTTATCAACCCGGTTTCCTTCCAGCCGAGAGACAGTGCAACGTTAGCCCCGCGGCGAGGCAGACGTAGACGACGGTCGCTGTCATCCAGTTCAATATCCAGCTGGTCAGCCTCAAAGCCCCGGTTATCCGTCAGGGTTAATGACATCAGAATAGATTCTTCATTGCAAGCGATAGGCTAGTACTCTGGCCGCATTATCTGCTGCGACATTAGAATTATTACTCTAGTAATGAACCATAAAATACTGATGACACAAACACCCTGACGAAGTTGATCAAGCCGGCATTTATCGTGGCCTGCCAAATTAATATTAAACATAAGCATTCCTCTCTATCTATAAGCGTCACAATAAGAATTAGTTCATTACGTTAAAAACAATGAACAACCTCTTACGCTTCATTTCATGGCGCCCCGGCGATCCTGGTTATTCGATGTCGGTGACAATCGCGACATGCCTGTCGGCCGGTAATTCCTCCCGTATTGTAGCGATGTAGCCATTGTGAGTTTTGCAGCTGTGTTAGGTCCCCGTGCGGGTTCGCGGTGAAAGCAGGCAAAAGAGGCCCCTGCCCGCGCACAAGCGGTGTTGATACGGGCGGTTAACGCTCAGTGAACACCGAGCAAGCAAGCCTAACCGCGGGCAGAAGCTGACAAACAGCGTTGATGGCCGGGCACGAATACTCGGATTGCGAAGGCTTGGCGCCGCCAGCATGCTGCGTACAGAAGGCGCTTGGGTTTGGCAAAGATCACAACTCCCCTGGACTGGAGTACCTACAATCGTTGCCCTTATAAGCCCCTAATGGCGTTACCACAGTCAAATACCAATAAATCATCAAGACTTAAGCGGCAATGCGGGCGGAGAAACCGCCCTCTAGCAAACGGTTATCCGGCGGGTTTCGACAAGGGGATGCCTTTTTGCCCCGCGTAAAACACCACCAGGGTGACACCCTCTTTACCTGTGTAACCACGGTGAGCGCTGTCGACCATCTCGGAAACCACTTCGCCTGCCTTAAGCGTGCGTTTTTGGCCATTGGCTTTCTTTTCCACCGTCAGCGCTCCTTCCAGCACATAGGCGGCATTAGGGATGGGATGTTCATGCCAGGCAAGCGTGGAATTGGGTGCAATGGTGATTTTCAGAACGGAAAGTTGAGGTGTCCCCTTTGGGTAAGCCTGATATGAAACGCCATCCCAAGACTTTTCCGTCTCAAGAAGTTTTTCAACGCTAACGCCGCCATCTTTACGTTTTCATGTGCCTGGGTAAAAAAAGATATGATGAGAAAAGTAAAAGATATACAAACAGATAAAGTCCGATTGGATAGTCGCATGCAAGATCCTTTGTATATTTCGGGTGGTGGGTGGTCAAAAACCATAGCATCTTCGACGCGCAGGGGGAAGGATTCTTTAAAGCCATGCAGCTGTCGCGAAAAGAGTGCCCAAATCGGTATTAAGATTACCACCGATAATAAAGCGGTTAGCCGCTGGGGAGGGTCCAATGGCGGGAATAACCTATAGCAACAATAGCCAGTTTCGATAATAGAACTTAGTTAACAAGGACACCCTAATACGAACACTAATACATAAATTAGCTTGTAATCGTATGACGGTAAGCATAACTCATGAAGTAAAAGTTTCATCTGGCGATGCACCAAAGGGCTAAATAACCAGCAATAAAAAGCCAGATTAGATATCTGGCTTTTTAGAGATTGTTAACCACCGGTCGTTACATTTCTAGGGCCTGATCACTCCCACTCAATCGTCGCCGGCGGTTTGCCGGAAATGTCATATACGACCCGGGAAATACCGTCAATCTCATTGATAATACGGTTGGAAACGCGGCCCAGGAAGTCATAAGGCAAGTGGGCCCAATGGGCGGTCATAAAGTCGATGGTTTCTACTGCGCGCAGCGAAACCACCCAATCATATTTGCGGCCGTCGCCCATGACACCGACGGAGCGCACGGGCAAGAAGACGGTAAAGGCCTGGCTGACTTTATTGTACAAATCCGCCTTGTGCAGTTCTTCGATAAAGATAGCATCGGCACGGCGCAGCAAATCGCAATACGCTTTCTTCACCTCACCCAACACCCGCACGCCCAAACCCGGTCCGGGGAACGGATGGCGATACAGCATATCGTAAGGCAGGCCGAGTTCCAGGCCTATCTTGCGTACTTCATCCTTGAACAGCTCTTTCAATGGCTCCACCAGGCCCATTTTCATCTCTTTCGGCAGGCCGCCAACGTTATGATGCGACTTGATGACATGGGCTTTGCCGGTGGCGGAGGCGGCGGATTCGATGACGTCCGGGTAAATGGTGCCCTGCGCCAGCCATTTCACGTCGGTGAGGCTCAGCGCCTGTTCGTCAAACACCTCGACAAATACCCGGCCGATGGTTTTCCGTTTTGTTTCCGGATCGTCAATGCCGGCCAGCGCGGAAAGGAACCTGTCTTCCGCCGGTACAGCGATAATGTTCAAGCCGTAGCGATCGCCAAACATGTCCATCACCTGACTGGCTTCGTTGAGGCGCAGCAGACCGTTATCGACGAACACGCAGGTCAGTCGTTCGCCGATGGCCCGATGCAACAGCATGGCGGTAACCGACGAATCTACGCCGCCGGATAAACCGAGAATGACCCGATCGTTGCCAACCTGTTCGCGGATACGGGCGACGGCATCTTCGATGATTTTGGCCGGCGTCCACAGCGGCGCGCATCGGCAAATATCAAGTACGAAGCGTTCCAGCATGCGCTGCCCCTGACGGGTATGGGTAACTTCGGGGTGAAATTGCACGCCGTAGAACCGTTTTTCTTCATTGGCCATAATGGCGAAGGGGCAGGTTTCGGTGCTGGCAACGGTGACAAAATCCGCCGGAATCGCGGTAACTTTGTCACCATGGCTCATCCAGACATCCAGCAGTGGCGCTCCGCCGGTGCCGATGTCGTCCTGAATATCGCGCACCAGTAAACTGTCGGTCAACACTTTTACCTGGGCATAACCAAACTCGCGCTGCGTCGAGCCCTGGACTTTGCCGCCGAGCTGCATCGCCATGGTTTGCATGCCGTAGCAAACGCCCAGCACCGGCACACCTGCCTGAAACACATAGTCCGGCGCGCGCGGGCTGTCCTGCTCTGTGGTGCTTTCCGGACCGCCGGAAAGGATGATGCCGCTGGGGTTGAATTCGCGTATTTGCGCTTCGGTTACATCCCATGCCCAAAGTTCGCAATAGACGCCCAATTCGCGCACCCGGCGAGCCACCAGTTGGGTGTATTGCGAGCCGAAGTCCAGAATCAGAATGCGGTGTTTATGGATATTTTCTGTCATTGATGGCGTATTCCGAGAGCGTGTAGCAAAAAGGTTCAATGCCCGGTCGTCAGAAACCGGACAGAACGGCGGCGGACCGGCGTGGCCCGCGCGCCGAGGGAAATTCGTTAACCCAGGCGGTAGTTCGGGGATTCTTTGGTGATGGCGACGTCATGAACGTGGCTTTCCTGAATGCCGGCACCGCTGATACGGACAAATTCCGCTTTGGTACGAAGGTCGTCGATAGTAGCACAACCGGTCAGCCCCATACAGGAACGCAGCCCGCCCATTTGTTGATGGACGATTTCCTTCAGGCGGCCTTTATAGGCCACGCGGCCCTCAATCCCTTCCGGCACCAGTTTATCGGCAGCGTTATCGGTCTGGAAATAGCGGTCGGACGAGCCCTTGGACATTGCCCCCAGCGATCCCATGCCGCGGTAAGATTTGAAGGATCGGCCCTGGAACAGTTCAATTTCCCCCGGGGATTCTTCGGTGCCGGCCAAAAGCGATCCCACCATCACGCAGGCGGCGCCGGCGGCGATGGCTTTGGCGATATCGCCGGAAAAACGGATGCCGCCGTCGGCGATGACCGGGATACCGGTCCCTTCCAGGGCTTCCACTGCATCAGAGATAGCGGTGATCTGCGGCACGCCCACGCCGGTAACGATACGGGTGGTACAGATGGAGCCGGGGCCGATGCCCACTTTCACCGCGCTAACGCCGGCCGCAACCAGCGCGAGCGCGCCGGCGCCGGTGGCGACGTTGCCGCCGATGATTTGCAGCTCGGGGTATTTGGCGCGCGTGTCGCGGATACGTTGCAGCACGCCTTCGGAATGGCCGTGGGAGGAGTCGATAAGTAAAACGTCAACGCCGGCGCTCACCAGGGCATCGATGCGTTCTTCATTGCCGGCGCCGGCGCCCACCGCGGCACCGACGCGCAAGCGGCCGTGTTCATCCTTGCAGGCGTTGGGTTTGCGCTCGGCCTTTTGGAAGTCTTTTACCGTAATCATGCCGAGCAGATGGAACTGTTCGTCCACTACCAGCGCTTTTTCAACGCGCTTCTCGTGCATTTTTGCCAATACCACTTCCCGGGCTTCACCTTCTTTTACCGTCACCAGGCGTTCTTTCGGCGTCATCACGGCGGAAACCGGCTGGCTTAAGTCGGTGACAAAGCGAACGTCGCGGCCGGTGATAATCCCTACCAGTTCATTTTCATCCGTCACCACCGGGTAGCCGGCGAAACCGTTGCGCGCGGTCAGTTCTTTCACCTCGGACAGGGTGGTATTGGGTGTCACGCACTGGGGATTGGTCACGACGCCGCTTTCATGGCGTTTTACGCGACCGACTTCCTCGGCCTGGCGTTCGATAGACATGTTTTTGTGAATGAAGCCGATACCGCCTTCCTGCGCCAGCGCGATAGCCAGGCTGGATTCGGTTACCGTATCCATTGCCGCGGACAGCATAGGAATATTCAGGCGAATTTTCTGAGTCAATCGGGTGCCGAGATCGGCAGTGTTGGGCAGAACCGTGGAGTGGGCGGGAAGGAGCAGAACGTCGTCGAATGTCAGAGCTTCTTTAGCAATACGTAACATAGCAATATCTCACCAAGGTGGATGTGAAACAGATAAAATATTGCCGTGGCATTATACAGAACGTAATCGGTTGCCTCCAGCGTTATTTTCAAAAATCTCTTGCTTACCGTTTCACAATAAGTAATATCAATCAATTAAGGCTTTGCAATGGAGTTTGATCCCGCTCACATGTCTACCCCGCCCTCCTCTCTGATTTTTACCGTCAGCCGCCTGAATAAAACGGTTCGCGAATTGCTGGAAGGCGAGATGGGGCAGATTTGGCTGACGGGCGAGATCTCCAATTTTTCCCAACCCGCATCGGGCCATTGGTATTTCACCCTGAAGGATGACCGCGCCCAGGTGCGCTGCGCGATGTTTCGCAACACCAATCGCCGTACAACCTTTGCGCCGCGCAACGGTCAGCAAGTGCTGGTGCGCGCCTCTCTTACGCTTTATGAGCCACGCGGCGATTATCAGCTCATCGCCGAAAGTATGCAGCCAGCCGGCGACGGCTTGCTGCAACAGCAGTTCGAGCAGCTCAAGCAGCAATTAAGCGACGAGGGGCTGTTTAATCAGCAATCCAAGCAGCCGCTGCCCAGTCCGGCCCGCCGCGTGGGGGTGATTACCTCCGCCAGCGGCGCGGCGTTGCATGATATTTTGCAGGTGTTGCAACGCCGTGACCCGTCGCTGCCGGTGGTGATTTATCCCACCGCGGTGCAAGGACAGGAAGCGCCGGCGCAGATTGTGCGCGCCATCGAAGCCGCCAACCGACGCGCTGAGTGCGATGTGTTGATCGTCGGTCGCGGCGGCGGTTCGCTGGAGGATCTCGCCAGCTTCAACGATGAACGGGTGGCGCGGGCGATTTTCGCCAGCCGCCTGCCGGTGGTCAGCGCCGTCGGCCATGAAACCGATGTGACTATCGCCGATTTTGTCGCCGATTTGCGCGCGCCAACGCCCTCGGCGGCCGCCGAGCTGGTGAGCCGCAATCAGCTGGAGCTATTGCGGCAACTTCAGTCGCAACAGCAGCGGCTGGAAATGGCGATGGATTATTTCCTCGCGCAGCGCCAGCAGCGATACAGCCGTTTGCAGCACCGCCTGCAGCAGCAGCATCCCCAGCTGCGGCTCGCCCGCCAGCACACCGCGCTGATGATCCTGCGCCGCCGCCTTGACGATGGCCTACAGGGGCAGTTGCGCCAGGCGCAGCGCCGTCACGACGCTGTGCGCCAGCGTCTGGTGCAGCAGGCGCCCGCGGCGCGAATTAACCGGGCGCAGCAGCGTTTGCAGGCGTTGCGTTATCAACTGAGCCAAGGAATAAGCCAGCGGGTCAACCGGCAGAATAATGTTTTTGTCGCGCTCTGCTCCCGTCTGGAGGGCGTGAGTCCGCTGAAAACGCTGGCGCGGGGGTTTAGCGTCACGACAGATAGCCACGGCGCGGTAGTGAAGCAAACCCGTCAGCTAAGCGCCGGCGATCGATTGACGACCCGGCTCAGCGATGGCTGGGTGGAGAGTCAGGTTACCGAGATAACCCGTCAGCCGGCGAAGCGTCCGCGACGCGCAAAAAACTGATGCCATAGCAGGCGTCTGCTCATGACACTCCTGTTGCCTTGCTTCGGCTAGCTGCGGTGCACAACCGCACGAACGTCGTGCTATTGCACGTCACATGACGGCTGATGTCATTGCACTTGCTCTCACCGCATGCCGGTTCACCTCGTCGCCGTCTAATCACCCCACGCGACTTTCACGCCCGCACGTCACGACACACGGCGCGCCCCACGCCAACACGGGCGCGCCCGGCGCTACGTCCGTCAGGAGCCACCTTGAGAGTCCTGCGCCGGGCGGGAGGCGGCCTTGCGGCACAACTGGTTAAAGCCCGCGCCGACCGCCAGCAACAGGCAAGTGCCGAGAAAAACCGGACGCATACCCAAATGGCCGCCTATCACGCCGCCCATTAGTGGTCCCGTCACCTGGCCGACATACTGCGCGGATGTTGACAGGCCCAGCACGCTGCCGGCCCGCTCGGACGGTACGTTATGGCGAATCACGCTGGCGATACAGGGAAACAGCCCGCCCAATGCCAGCCCCATACAAAAACGCAGCGCCACCAATTGCCAGCCGGCGGTGACGAACGCCTGCGGAATCAACAGTACTGCCGCCACCAGCAAACAACCGATAATGACCCGCCAATGGCCGACCCTGTCCGCCAGCCGACCGAGCCGCGAGGCCGATAAGATGCTGCCCAGCGCCGCGGCCGCCATCACCAGCCCGGCGACAAACGTCACCTGCTGGCCGGACACCAGTTGCGCGACATAGAGCGTGATAATTGGCTCGATGGACATATTCGCCAACATTAGCAGTGTCCCGGTGATAAGCATCGCCATCACCGGCAGATTGCGCCAGGGGCTGACGACGGGCGATGTCACCGCAGCAGTCTTCCGGGGGCCGGTGCCGGGCACCTCTTTGAGCAGTACCACCGTAGCCAGAAACGCGATAAATATGGCGCCGCCGGCTAAGATGAATGTGCCACGGATACCGATGAGCGGCGGCAGCGTACCGCCGATCAGCGGCCCCACCAGATTGCCCGCCATAATGCCGGAAGACAGCATACCCAATGCCCATCCCGTGCGCCCCTTTGGCGTCTGGGTGGCGACCAGGATAGTCGAGCCGGAAGCGTATCCGCCCAGCAAACCGGCCAGCAGGCGCAGCGCCACCAGTTGCCAGACGCTTTGCGCCATGCCGAGCAACGTCATTGCCACCGCCATGCCGAGACTGGCCCGGATAAGCATCAGCTTGCGGCCGTAGCGGTCACCCAACCTCCCCCAAAGCGGCGCGGTCAGCGCGGCGGTGAAAAAGGCGGCGCCGTAGGCAATCCCCGACCACTCGCTTATCGCCGCATGACCGGTTACCCCCAATTGCTCGACGTAAAGCGGTAAAAACGGCAGTAGCAATGTCATCGCCACGATGGTGGTAAAAGAGCCAAACACACACACGACTAAATTGCGCCGCCAATAATCATTATCATCAGGCGCTACACTACCGTTTTGCATCAGACCCATCCTTCATCGCGGTTGAAAAGTAAAAAGCTAATGTGCACCGGGGCGCCGCCGCGTCGGCGGGCCGGAGGCGCAGGCCGGGGGTTTATCGCTATGCTAGCGATAAATGGAAAAAGAGGGTGTCGACCGCCATTAGGGGAAAGGCGGCGGGCAGGTCTTCGCGCGTCACGGCGCTAAATCCCTGTTTGCGGTAAAAATGTTGGGCGGAAATAAACTGGGCGGTGGTGCCAAGAAAAATATCGCTGATACGATGTGTCCGGGCATGGGCGCGCGCATGCTCCAATAACCCCGCAGCAACCAGCAACGGCGCGCCGCGGTAGCCGTGTTTAACAAACATTTTGCGTAACGCGGCCTGGCCGCCGCCGATATCTTTCAGGCCAACGGTGCCAACCACTTCCCCCCGGTGGCAGGCAACCCAAAACCCGCCGTTGCCGGTTTGGTAGAAACCGCGGATGTCTTGCAGATCGGGCTGGTCGACGGCATTAATGGCAATACCAAATTCCTGCTGCTGGATGGGCAAAATGATGGCCGCCACCGCCTGCCTGTCCCGCTCCCGGTACGATCTGATGTCAATCATGTGTCATCCCCTGGCATCTCTGGCCGTCAACCAACGTCGCCCGACCCTGTCGGCGGCGGCATCGGAGGGTGAAAGCCCGACGGGGCTACATCATTCCCCCTGTAGTAGTAAAAATCATATCAGCGGCCTGCCGATGAAAACAACTTTATTGCACGGGTTTCATCGGTGCTCATCATTATGAGATTCTAAAAAATTTTTTTTGGCAGTATTTAAAACCGTTACTTTATTTTTATGCAGTGGATCACACTTAAAATCCTTGTTATAGCTTTAAAATAAAGATGGTAAATTTTGGTTAATCATATGTTAACCATAAATTTATCATATGATTAATTTTTATTAATTTCAATACATTATCAATAATTAGCATTCGTTACTGTTAGTCTCGGTTGCAATAATTTTGTAGTTTACTTAACCGGTAGTGACTAATAGAATCGAAGAGTATTAGCAGACTCCCTTGGGCGCCAACCCGAACGAAAATGGCCCGGGCGTCGGCTTCATTTTCTTAAACGAGATACTGCGCATGAAAGAGCATTTTATCGCAGCCCTTGGTATGACGGTATCTGCGTCAGCCAAACAGCCTCAGGCTGCGGAAAAACCCCCGGTAGACATCGTACTGATTGGCGGCGGAGTCATGAGCGCCACGCTGGGAACTTATCTGAAAGCGCTTGAGCCGGGCTGGACCATTCATATGTATGAACGTCTGGAAAAAACGGCAGAGGAAAGCTCCAACGGTTGGAATAATGCCGGCACCGGCCATGCCGCGTTTTGTGAGCTGAACTACACCACCCTGACCCAAGCAGGTTCGGTGGATATTTCTAAAGCGGTGGCGGTGAACGAATCTTTTGAAATTTCGCGCCAGTTCTGGGCCTATCTGGTAAAGCAAAAAATCCTCACCGAGCCGCAAAGCTTTATCAATAATGTCCCGCATATGAGCTTTGTGTGGGGCGAGGACAATATCCGCTTTCTGCGCCAACGTTTCGATGCGCTGCAAACCAGCACGCTGTTTCGCGGCATGGAGTACTCTGAAAACCCGCAGCAGATCCGCGATTGGGCGCCGCTGGTCATGGATGGACGCGACACGTTCCAAAAAGTGGCCGCTACCCGTATGGAAATGGGAACGGATGTGAATTTCGGTGAAATGACGCAGCAATTGCTGTCAGCACTACAGCAGCACCCCCAGTTCCATTTGCATCTCCAGCATGACGTGGTGGATATCAAGCGCAACGCCGATCAAACCTGGAGCGTGCACGTCGCCGACCATAGCAACGGCGGCCAGCAGTCTACGGTGCGCGCCCGTCATGTTTTTATCGGCGGCGGTGGCGCCTCACTGACCTTGTTGCAAAAATCCGGCATTCCCGAAGTGAATGGCTATGCCGGTTTCCCGGTTGGCGGGCAATTTCTGGTGGCGACCAACCCTGCGGTGGTTGGCCAGCATCACGCCAAAGTGTACGGTAAAGCGTCGGTCGGCGCGCCGCCGATGTCGGTGCCGCATATCGATACCCGTATTCTTGATGGCAAGCAGGCGCTGCTGTTCGGCCCGTTCGCCACCTTTAGCAGCAAATTTCTCAAGCGTGGATCGTGGCTGGATTTGTTCCATTCGCTCACGCGGCAAAACCTGCTGCCCATGCTGCGCGTTGGGCTGGATAACTTCGCACTGATGCGTTACCTCATCAGCCAGTTGCTGATGTCGAATAAAGATCGCCTAAATGCTCTGCGCGAATATTATCCGCAGGCCACGATGGCGGATTGGTCGCTGATTGAGGCCGGCCAGCGGGTGCAGGTGATTAAAAAAGACGCCGGTAAAGGCGGGATCCTGCAGTTCGGCACCGAAGTGGTCAGCTCGGCCGATGGCTCGCTGTCGGCATTGCTTGGCGCCTCGCCCGGCGCCTCTACCGCCGCCCCCATCATGTTGGAGCTTTTGGCCTCCATGTTCAAAGAACAGGTGACCACCGATGCCTGGCAGCGAAAACTGAAAGAGATGATTCCGTCCTACGGCCAGACGATTAACGGGGATCTCGCGCTGACCAATGCTGTTCGCCGCTCGACCTCCGAGGTTTTGGGGCTGACCTATATCGAGGCCAGGCCGCTGCCCGGCGAATCGGCAGAGGGCAAATGGGAAGGGTTGCAGAAAGCGATTTAAACCGATGAATCGTGCGCTGTGGTATCGCCGCTTTGGCCAGCCCGAAGCGGTACTGTCGCTGGAGACTGCTCCGCTCGCAACGCCCGCTGCGGCCCAGGTGCAGGTACAAATGATTGCCGCGCCTATCAACCCCTCTGATGTTATCCCGATTACCGGCGCCTATGCGCATCGGGTTCAGCCGCCACGTGTCGCCGGCTATGAAGGGCTCGGCCGGGTGGTCGCCACCTCCGACGCCCTGCCTTTCAGTCTGGGTCAGCATGTCCTGCCGTTGCGGGGCGACGGCACCTGGCAACAGCGGCTCAATTGCAGCGGACAATGGCTGGTAGCGGTGCCGGAAGATATTGCGGACGACATTGCGCTGCGCGGCTACATCAATCCGCTGGCCGCACGGCTGATGCTGCGGCGCTGGCCGGTACGGGACCAACAGATAATATTGACCGCGGCAGGCTCGGATTGCGCGCGGCTTTTAGGGCAATGGGCGCTGGCAGGCGGGGCGCGGCGGGTGATAGGCCTACACCGCGCCCCACAGCACGCGCCACGCCTGCGCCGGCTGGGTATTCAGCCGCTGGCAATGCACCGCGAGAGCGAGATCCTGCGGCTGGCGGCCCAAAGCAGCCTGGTGTTCGACGCCGTTGGGGGCCGGCTTGGCGGCGCACTGCTGGCGGCGCTGCGCCCTTGTGCAACGCTGATAAGCTACGGACTACTGTCCGGGCAGCCCCTCCCCGTGACGCCCGGCGACGCGATGGCGCAACGATTTCATCTGCGCGACGCCCTGGCCGGCATGTCGGCTGCCGACTGGCAAGCGGAATTCGCGGCGCTTTGGCCTTTATTGCGCCGCACGCAGCTGTCGCCGCTGGCCCCCTTCCCACTCAGCCGCTGGCGCGAGGCGCTGATGCTTTTTTACCAATCCGGCCGCGCCGTCAAACCGCTGCTGTGGTTAGCCTAGTGCCGCGCGCCCAACGGCGGGCGCAGTGCTCTCGCAACCTCAACGCCTTAACAACGCCGCTATGCGCTGTAGCTCGGTGGCCAGCAGGCTTAAACTCGGTTTACCGTCCGGCGGCACGGCGGTGGAATGACGGGTCACCAGGTGTGTGGGCAGCATAATCGACTGCCCTTCCGCGCCACCCCCCTGGCCTAACCGTGCCAGCAGCCGATTCACCGCTTCTTGCCCCAGCCGGTTGAAATCCTGTGAAACGGTGGTCAACGCCGGCAGGAAGTAGGCGCTGTCCTCGGTATCATCATAACCTATCACCGAGACATGTTCCGGCACCGCCAGCTGCTGCTGTTGCAACGCGCTGATCACCCCGAGCGCCATCTGATCGTTGGCGACCAATACGGCACTGAACGCCGCCTGCGCCTTGAGCATCGTGGTCATACAGCGAAAGCCGCTGGCGGCGCTCCAGTCGCCCTGTGCTGACGCCACCGGGTGCAGTTGATACGCCGCCAGCGCCTGCTGCCAGCTGTCGAGGCGCAGGCGGGCAGAAACCGACTCTTGCGGACCGGCCAGCAGCGCGAAATGCCGGTGACCCAGCCGATAAAGATGATCGACGCTTGCGCGCGTGCCGTCGCCGGGATTAAACATGACGTGGAACACACCAGCGTCCGGCGGCACATCCAGGAACAAGCATGTCAGTTCAGGATTATCGGCGACGACTGCCGCGGCGCTCTGCGCCGCCAGCGGCAAATTGATAATAACCCCCTCCACCCGCTGCGCCTTCAATTCATTAAGCGCGTCCTGCAGTCCGGTTTCGTGCTGCGGGTCGGTCATGGCAATCAGCACCGTAAACCCGCGTTGGCCGGCAACGCCCTTAATCGCGGACGCGATTTGCGACGGCGCATGGAAACCGAGCGAGGCGGTGATGAGCCCCAGGGTACAGCCCCGCTTACCGGCCAGCTGCTGCGCCATCCGATTAGGCACATAGTTCAGCGTTCTGATGGCTAAGTCCACCCGGGCGCGCGTCGCGTCCGCCACGCGCGCCGATCCATTCAATACCCGGGAAACCGTCTGATAAGAAACGCCGGCATGGCGGGCGACATCGTCAAGGGTGGCGTTTTTGTGCTTCACAGTGTCATTCCTGTAGCGGACCGGCATAGGGCCTAAGCGTATTCTCTCCACATCATAAATCAAACTGCGGCGAACGCTAAGCAACAGGGAAAAGTCATTCGCTCACACACCGCATAATTGTGACGCACTTCGCTAATTAGAACAGTTACCACTGTTTTTATTTGAAAATGATCACCTTTAATTGGGATGACACTTGCGATAAGCCGCATTAAAGACGTTTACTGCTCATAACATGTGAGCGCATAACATTGCTCATCTTTGCCGATACTTTCTTCCATGCTTAAGGTAAGGCCAATTATGACCCACGCTGTTCATCAACCGCGGCCGGCGGCCCCTGCCGCCCTGTCTTATATCTTGATCATTGACTTTCAAAGGTTAATGATCCCCAACTGATCATTGGGATGTTACCGGTGAGTTTGTACTCTGCCTTAAGCTTACAGCTTGTACGTCAGATTAAACCCTGGTGACATATT
>NZ_FRDB01000014.1 GCF_900143145.1 Candidatus Sodalis sp. SoCistrobi | reverse complement strand
CATATGCTGTTTAACCAGCGTCTGATATCGGCGGGTAAGGCGAGAGTCAATCCCGCCAACAGATAGGTTGAAATCATTCTGCAAAGTAATAACAGGTATCACGATAAATGTGTAGATACCTATGCTTTCAATGCAGGGCTGTGGCCGCACGGCACCGTCGGCGCAATAGGTAAAACTTTCGTTGATACCGCCGGGCAGGCGCAGCGAGACCAGGCGATCCTGGTGGTCGTAGCCTAACTGGCAAATTGCGCCGGCACCACAGTGCGTGGTGTCAAAATTATCATACTTGCTCACCTGCGTAAGCGTGCCCTGCTTTTTTAGCAAGAACACTCGATGACTTTGGGGCAGACCAGGCCAGACGGTGAGCTGGATTTGGTGTGGCGACGGCGTCTGGCTGTTGACTTGGGATAAGGCCGTCCAATCTATTTCTACCAGAGTTTGCTGCGCGTCTTTTATTTGTGCGAGACGCAGCCGGCCATTGAGGGCGACATAGGTGAAGATTATTTCATGGCCGGTGGGGGAAAATACCCGATTGAGAAGATAATGCTTTTGTGCGACGCCTTTAGCCTGGGGAATAATAAGCTGCTCGACGACGCCGCTTTTGTAATAAACCCAAAGTGCTTCGTTACCTTTTTTCAGCCGGAGATGGAGCGGGGCCGGCGGGCTAAAAGCCGGTTCGGATTCGTTGCCGTCGAGGCGATATTGTTCACCGTTGGAAAGCGTTAATAAGCGACTGACGGGATCGTAGCGGCTTAGATTAGCGCTAAAGCCTTTACCGTAGCCAACATCCTCAAGGTCCAACAGGGAATAATTCAACGATAGCGCAAATTCTGGCCCCAAATGATCATTACCGATAGCGGTGACCAGAGGAAGGCGAAACTGTAGTAGGCCGGTGCGGGGGTCGACCTGTGCTGCAAAAGGGTGGTGCATAGCGATATCCTTATCGTGGGTACCAGGCATCACGGCAAAAGCGTTGGCTTTGCCAGAGCAAATTAGTTTTCAAGGCTGTGCGCAAGCGTTATGGCTAACGGGCTGATGACGGCGGCGTATCAACGGGTCAAGCACGTGCGGCGCAGGGTGCAGCGCGGCCCTGCCAGCGTTGGCCGGTGGTGGCGGGCCGCCGTAAACGGGCAGTGCGCGGCCCTGCCGGTGTTGGTCGGTGATAACGGGCAGCCGTAAACGGGCAGTATGCAACGCCGCCGGCCGGGCCGGCGACGGCTTTATTCTTCACGGTCGGGCTGTCAATTTTTATAGCATGGCCGGATGGTGGGCACCACCCGACCCCTGCGGCGCGAAGTCGGCTAACAAGCGCGGCGCAAATCGACGGACTACCGTCGAGGGATCGTCGGTTCCAAACAGGGCGTACGGCGGGTAAACGGCGGCGGCCAGCGCGCCGGGGCGAAGTAAAACCAGAGGGGTCATGCCGTTTCCGCCGCCGACTGCCATCGTTTCGCAACCCCGCCCGACAGAGCGAATGGCTTACAGGGTGCGGCGTCATTATTATGGCGGCGGGCAGACGATTGGCAGTTGGCAATCCGTCATGCCGTCAGGACGAGTCAATGTCAGAGCGTGGGCGGCCAGTCCGGCCGTATCGCTGTCCACCCCGGCATAATCGACGATGACGACATCGCGTGCCTTGGCGTATGACGGCAACGGTAATCGTGCGAGCAAGGCGAAAAGGCACATGGAGATGTTAGCGCATCTGATGCCGGACGCCCGGTGGGCGGAAAAAAGCTCGCCGTCTCATTGCCGCAATGGGAGTGGAAACACCTCCGGCTTATTACGCCATCAGCGCCGGAACGTTCAGGGTTTTATTGGCCCGAAAGCGGGAAAATGACTTTAATATAAATTAATTAATTTAACAAATTAGTTTAGTTATGTATTAAGCAACCCGAATAAGAATGATCGCGGGCTGTTATATTCATCATAAAAGTCATGAAATTTATTATCTGCTGTGCATCGGTTGAGCTTTTGTTATTTTTTTCGTTGCTAGGATGTTTTTTTTACGCTAGGAAAAGTGCATATGAAAAGGATATTATTGCTGTTGACCGTGCTGGGACTATCGGGGTGTGTTGAGCATCGCGTTGCCGAAAAACCGGTCACTAATGTGATTGAACATGGCGACTATGCGGTCGACACCTCTTATCCCTCCCAAGAGCAGGATGAACGCGTCAGGTTCCTCATATTCCATTATACCGCCGCCGATGATAAAGAGTCTTTACGGCTGCTTACGCACGGTAGCGTGAGCGCCCATTATCTGATTCCCTCTCACCCCACGCAGATTAATGGCAAGCCGGTGGTATTACAGTTGGTGCCGGAAAATAAACGGGCATGGCACGCGGGCGTAAGCGGCTGGGCCGGTCGCAATAATATTAATTATACGTCTATTGGCATCGAAATTGTCAATGACGGTTTTCATGAGAGCGCCGCCGGTAGACAATGGATCCCTTATCATAAAGAACAGACGATATTAGCGGCACGCCTGGCCCGGGATATCATCGCCCGTTACCAAATTGAGCCGCAAAACGTGCTGGCGCACAGCGATATCGCGCCACTGCGCAAAACCGATCCCGGTCCGCAATTTCCGTGGCAGGAAATGGCACAGCAGGGCATAGGCGCCTGGCCGGATGCGGCAACGGTGACGAAATATTTGCAGGGTTTGCATCGCTGGTCTGCCGGCAATGTCGCGACTATCCAGAAAGCGCTGGCCGCTTACGGTTACACCATCCCGCAATCGGGCAAGATGGACCCTGAGACGCTGCGCGTCATTAGCGCTTTCCAGATGCATTTTCGCCCAAGCAATATTACCGGCGTCGCGGACATGGAAACCGAGGCGATTGCCCTTGCGCTGGTGGAAAAATACCGCAGCGCGACCTGAGATGACATCGTGACGACACGTTCGGTTACATATCATTCGGCATAACATGCATCCGAACCGGCGCGGCGGTGATGGCCGCCACCGCGCCGTAGGGTAAGGCTTACCAGTTTTTTTTTCGTCATTTCTTTGCGCTGGACCCGGGTTTTTGGCTGTAATTTGCACAATTGTTCAGACGTCAGACGCACAATTTGATAAAATTGAGGTTCGTTACAGTCAAAAGAGAGAGACTAATGGAGGTTTTCCTGTCATGAACCCCGGTACCACATCCCCTTCTGAAAACGCTGAACAGCCGGTGACCACGTTGTCAGGGGTGATAACCAAATCACCTAGCCGTATCAAAAATACCGCTGGCCGGCCGATGGTGAAAGCGACCATTCTGGCGGAGAGCAAAAAGCGTAGCGCTTACCCCCTGACCGTAGTGGGTTTCGATATTATGGCGCTGGAGCTGATGGCGCATTTGCGTGGCGAACGTTTGACGGTGACCGGCCGTATGGAGTGGAATGGCGGCTACTCCCTGATAGCCGATCACATTATCAGCATGTCGTGACGCGCCCCCGGCGCGGTATGTTGGCCGTTGCTAACGCGTTCTCCCGTCCCTAAACCCTTATACCACCGTTGTTCCGGCGCGAAAGTGAATGCAGGTGATAGCCTGCTTCGGGAGGGGCGCGTCCGCTTCCCGGCGTCCGCTTAGCGCCGCTCGCGGGCAGAGGGTGTCTGGAGGCCTTCGCCCCACTCGCCGGCAGAGGGTGTCTGGAGGCCTTGACGCCTCTTGCCGGCAGAGAGTGTCTGGAGGCCTTCGCCCCATTCGCCGGCAGAGGGTGTTTGTTGGCCTTAGCGCCTCTTGCCGGCAGAGGGTGTCTGGTGGCCTTAACGCCTCTTGCCGGCAGAGAGCGTCTGGAGGCCTTAGCGTCGCTCGCCGGCAGGGCGTATCTGGTGGCCTTAGTGCCTTTCGCCGGCTGAGGCTGTCTGGTCGGCAGGGCAGCCAAAAAGGGGCTAAACCTGCAACGCTATTAGTGTTAACATTTCGGTTCTTTTTCACAAGGATCTGTTTATGAAGCGAACTCCCGTGATGATATTGCTGGCGGCGGCCCTGAGCGGGTGCGCCGGCGCCCCGGAATATGCCAAGGTGGTGGCGGCTCCGGCCCCCCAAGGCTATGCCGGCATCTGGACCAGCACCTCGCCGCAGAACGCGCTTGTAAGCCCTGATGCGGTGGCGAGCTTGATAATCAGCCGTTCGGGGACCACGCTGGATTGCAGGAGTTGGCAACGAACAATCACCCGGCCGGGTAAACTGACCTTGCGCGATGCACGGCTGTACAATATTAACGAGAAAAACGAAGTCAGTGCGCTGCGGTTGGACAGTGGTGTGTTGCATTATGGCAATCTCACCTTGCAACGCAGTACGTCACCCACCGCGGAGTGCCAGCCGTTTATCTCCGGGCAAGGGGATAATTGGGTGTTTGGCGCCGCGGCGCCAGTGGCTAAGGCTGCCGGCACCGGGGCGCGTAAAGCCGGGGTGGTCCGCTAACTGACAGGATGCCGGCGCCGCTGCCCTTGCCCGCGCTGCTGCCTATGCCGGCACCGCTGCCGCTGCTAGCGCCGTTGACGCGCCCGGCGGCCTGCTTGACTCTCAAACCCAATAGCATGGGGTCGGCAATGGCCCGAGTGGCGGCCTCAGGCTGCGCGGCCCTTGCTTGCGACACGCCGGAATTAGAGGATTGGTAAAAAAATTTACCTGTCTTTACGGGTATCCGCACCCGCATTCTGTTATGCTCCCTCGACGCTTGAAGCTTTGCGTTCACGCTTGAAGCTTTGCGTTCACCCTTTTCCCGTTTCTCGCTGTCGCCGTCTATCATTGCCTTGCGCCCCCTGTGAGGGTTGCATCGTGAAATCCGAGCCTAAGGCCGGCGTCAGGAATAGAAGCCGCGTTGGATGCGTTATCTCGTGTAAAGAAATGAAAGATTACAACTTTTCGTCGAATATTGACCGCCGGAGGGTGTCTGAGTTGTTACCTGTACCGCACTTAATAGTTTTTCCGATTGATGCGTTACGTATTGCAGCCCGTCACTAGGAAAAATTGATGCCGCAACCTCAGAAGTTTTCGCTTGCCTTGCTGCATCCACGCTACTGGCTCACCTGGTTTGGTTTGGGGGTGCTTTGGCTGCTGGTGCAATTACCCTATCCCATATTGCGTCGCCTTGGCGGGCTCCTTGGCCGTATGTCGAAGCCGTTTTTAAAACGGCGAGCGAGCATTGCCCGCCGCAATCTTGAGCTTTGCTTCTTCCCGGATATGGACAGAACGCGTCTGGAAGACACGGTCAACAGCAATTTCACCTCGCTGGGCATGGGGCTCATGGAGACGGGCATGGCCTGGTTCTGGTCCGATGCGCGCGTCAAACGCTGGTTTGACGTTTCCGGCCTCCAGCATTTACAGCAGGCCAACCGCCACGACAGAGGCGTCATGGTCATTGGTATCCATTTTATGTCGCTGGAACTGGGCGGCAGGGCGATGGGGCTATGTCAACCGATGATGGCCATGTACCGTCCCCATAACAATAAAGTGATGGAACTTATCCAGACCTGGGGGCGTATGCGTTCCAATAAAGCCATGCTGGATAGAAAAGATCTGCGCGGTATGGTGCATGCCCTAAAGCAAGGTGAAACGGTATGGTTTGCGCCGGACCAGGATTATGGCCCGCGAGGCAGCATTTTCGCGCCCTTTTTCGCCGTTCCTCAGGCGGCCACTACCCGTGGCACCTATACGCTGGTCCGTCTGGCGCAGCCGAAACTGGTGCCGGTGGTGCTGATTCGCAAGCAAGACGGCCGCGGCTACCAGCTGTTGATTCAACCGGCGCTCAGCGACTATCCCCAGGATGATGAGATGGCGGCAACCTGTTACATGAACCGCATTGTGGAGCAGGAAATCTTGCGCGCGCCGGATCAATATCTATGGCTGCATCGCCGTTTTAAAACCCGCCCCCGGGGGGAGCTCTCGCTGTACGTGTGAATTTCTCATGTCATCTTGCTGCGCGGCCAGGGCAGCACGCCTAAGGGCAGGTAACACACCTGAAGGCGCTTCCAGAATTATCTGAAGGTCGACGGGCTGTGGATAACTACTGCGGTGAAAAAGGATGTGCATTTCGTTAAGTTTTTAATTAATATGGCATTTTTTGGTACTCTGCTGTTATGTAACCTGCCTGAACCAATCCTTCTTCAACTTTTCGCCTTTTTTCTCAAATTTTGTTACCAATATTACATAAAATTACCAGTACAGCGGCGACGTCGTTTGGCTACACTGATGAACTTTAAATGCGCATCACCCTTTTCCGCCAATTTGACAGGTATCTTATGTTACGCAATAAGCGCTTCCGGGCACTCTCTTTGTTGACCACCCTTGGCATGTCGCTGGCCAGTTTTACCACCTTCGCCGACACCGATATTTTTACCGCGCTGGATGATCCTTCCACCGCCAAAAAAAGCTTTGATGGCAATGCTCAGGCAAGCTACAACGCCCAGAGCGGTAATACCCGCAACTCCAATCTGGCCGCCAGCAGCACCATGACCTGGTTCCAACAGTCAAATGCCTATAGTCTCTGGGGGGAAGCCGCTAACAATTCGTCCGACGATCAACGCAGTTCAGAGAAATATCAGGTCGGCGCGCGTGCTCGCCACAACCTGAGCGCGCAAAACTTTCTGTTTGCTCAGGGGAGTTGGTTAAGCGATCGCTATAACGGCTATCGCGCGCGCGATACGCTGGTGGCCGGTTACGGCCGTCAGGTGCTGACCGGGCCTATCCATACTCTACGTCTTGAAGCGGGTCCTGGCGTTCGTCACGATGAATATCAGGGCGGCGGCACGGCCACCAAAGCGCTAGGTTACGCAGCGGCCTCTTACAGCTATCAGCTGACCGACAGTACCAAATTTATTCAGGGGTTATCGCTGCTCGCCAATGATGACACGACGGTAAACTCCGAAACCGGATTGAGTGTCGATATCAACGACCATTTCGCGCTGAAAGTCGCTTATAACGTTACCTGGAACCAGGATCCGCCGGATAGCGCGCCGAAGCATACCGATACCCGCACGTCGGTATCGTTGGTCTATAAACTGCCTTAATCTCACCTCGGCGAGAGGCGGGATATTCGCCCTCGGCCGGACGCAGTCATATCAAAGCGCCGTGGCGATTTTTGGGTGCAATAACAGCCACGGCCGGTGGCCTGCTTTCACCGGCCGGCCGCGGGGTGAGGCGCGCCCGTTGTGTGTCACGCGCCGCCCTGTGGCGAGAAATCGGCAGAGTGTAGCGGTGTACCGGTCCCCTCACAGCGTGATCCAGGGGTTAAAAAGTTTTTTTAGCAATATTTATCACGGATTACTGATCTAATGCTGGACAAAAAGCTTGCCAATTGCTGTACTACTCGACGACACAGAGTTTGTGTCTATCATTTATTTAAAGGTAAGTTTGATGTCTAAGATTAAAGGTAACGTTAAGTGGTTTAATGAGTCCAAAGGATTCGGTTTCATTACTCCTGAAGATGGCAGCAAAGACGTGTTCGTACACTTCTCCGCCATCCAGAGCAACGGTTTCAAAACCCTGGCTGAAGGTCAGCGTGTAGAGTTTGAAATCACTAATGGCGCCAAAGGCCCTTCGGCTGCTGACGTTACTGCTATTTAATTAGCCAGTTTCCTGAAAAACCCGCCCTGAGGCGGGTTTTTTTTTGCCTGCGCGGCAAGGCATGCTCAAGCAGGTTTAAGTAAGCCCGAGAAAGATGAGATAAGCCAAAGCGAGAGAGAACAAGCCCAGGCGAGACGGCACAGACCGAAGCGAGAGGGGCAAGCCAAAGTGAGAGGGGTAAGCTCAGGCGAGAGGGGGCAAGCCAAAGCGAAAGGGGACAAGCCAATGTGAGAGGGGACAAGCCTGGGCGAGACGGCACAGGCCGAAGCGAGAGAGAACAAGCCCGGGCGCGACGGCACAGGCCGAAGCGAGAGAGAACAAGCCCGGGCGCGACGGCACAGGCCAAAGCGAAAGAGGGCAACCTCCGTAGAGACAGCACAGGCCCAGGTAAGGTAGGCCGACACAGTAAAAACCAGAGAGTGACGCGTTAGCGTGGCGAAACGCGGTCCTGGCGGTAATCCCCTGTGGCAAGCGTTGCTCTCAGAATCTCCGGGTGCAACGATTGTGCCGCCGCCGGCAACTGTAGCGGCGGCAATCAAGAAGCGCAACGTGGTCCGGCGCCCGAGCCAGCGGAGGAGAGTGGCAGGCGATGAGTGCGGGCGCGCCGGCGGAAGTCGCGCGACCGCAGCCCGCCGTACAGGGGCAGCGGGTCTAGGTCATCTGCAGACGGGCCGCGGCCCGATTCTGCGTCCGCGGCCCGATTGTGTATAGCAGTCTCAGGCGCGGGGCGACTCCGGCCGCATCCCGAGCCGTCAAAGCTAAAGGGGTAAGGGCGGCGCCAGCCAGTTCACTAGGCCAATCGCCAACGCCGTCATCAGCAATGAACCCAAGAGATTCAGCAGAATATTACCTGCCGCCCAGAAGTACTCACCGCTGGCCATCAGGGCCACGGCTTCAGCGGAAAAGGTGGAGAACGTGGTCAGCCCACCGCAAAAACCGGTGGTGAGCAGCAGCTTCCAGGCGGGATCCAGCTGTGGCAGGCGGGGAAAAAGCGCCAGCGCCAAGCCGATGATAAACGCCCCGACCAGATTAACCAGCAGCGTGCCGGCGGGGAAGGGCAGACCCGAATGCGTTAATTTGACGCTGACATACCAGCGCAGGACACTACCGAAACCGCCACCGATAAAGACGGCCGAAAATAAGCCAAGCATAGTTACCTTTCACAATCAGAATGGGTGAAACCCCGGAAAGGAAAACGTGACGCCACGTTCCCCAGTACCTGCGGGTGAACGTAGACATCATCAGCCATAACGGCGGTTATAAGGAGGAATGTCATCTCCGTAACAAATTATAGCAGATTTATCAGCGCGGGGTAATGGAGAGGAAAGCAAGCAACAGGCGTAACGGGTGGCAAACTGTTACACATATCGCTTGTATTGCGGCCGCAATAGCGGTAAAAAGCAGGTAATATTAATTTACCGCTGTAGTTAACAGTCAGCATTAACCCGGAAGGTGGTTATGGAAGGTTTAAGCATTACCAAATTGTTAGTCGTCGGCGCTCTGATCGTGCTGCTGTTCGGCACCAAAAAGCTGCGCTCGCTGGGCGGCGACCTGGGTGCGGCCATCAAAGGCTTCAAAAAGGCCATGAACGACGATTCAGCGCCGGCACAGCAAACGCAGGCTGATGACGCGGCGCGTATAGCCGATCGCAAAGAGTAACGCTTTGCGGCAAAGAAGGGCGGCGTCTTGAGGCGTCCGCCCTTTTTTTTTTGCCCGCCCGCCGGCGAATTATTTGACTTCTATCCCCTTGGCCTGCAAATCCGCATGGTAGGACGAGCGGACGAAGGGCCCACAGGCGGCATGGGTGAAGCCCATCGCCAACGCTTCTTGTTTCATCTCATCAAATTCCTGCGGACTGACATAGCGCTTTACGGGCAGGTGATGGCGGCTGGGCTGCAAATACTGGCCCAGCGTCAGCATGGTGACACCATGACGGCGGAGATCGCGCATCACCTCAACGATTTCCGCATTGGTTTCGCCCAGTCCCACCATCAGACCGGATTTGGTCGGCAGCTGCGGGTTGGCGGCTTTGAAGTTCTCCAGCAGCTTGAGTGACCAATGATAGTCGGCGCCGGGGCGCACCTGACGATACAAGCGCGGCACGTTTTCCAGATTGTGGTTAAAGACATCGGGCGGCGCGGCATTGATAATATCCAGCGCGCGATCCATCCGGCCGCGGAAGTCGGGCACCAGCGTCTCGATGCGGATGGTGGGATTTTTGGCGCGGATGGCGCTAATACAATCGGCAAAATGCTGGGCGCCGCCGTCGCGCAGATCGTCGCGATCGACAGAAGTGACCACGACGTAGCGCAGCCCCATGTCGGCAATGGTTTGCGCCAGTTTTTCCGGCTCGTTGGCATCAGGGGTGACGGGGCGGCCGTGTGCGACATCGCAGAACGGGCAACGCCGGGTGCAGATGGCGCCCAGGATCATGAAGGTGGCGGTACCGTGGTTAAAACATTCCGCCAGATTCGGGCAGGAGGCTTCCTCACACACCGAGTGCAGGCCGTTTTTACGCATCGCCGCCTTGATGCCCTGGATACGGGTCGAATCGGCGGGCAATTTAATTTTCATCCAGGAGGGCTTGCGCAAGATTTCCTGACGTTCCACCGCGACGGTTTTGATGGGGATTAACGCTATTTTATCAGCGTCACGGTATTTAACGCCGCGTTCCATCTGTATCGGTTTACTCATAAGGGTGCAGGTCCAGTCCCGAAGTCGACAGCCTGAAGAGCATGTAAATCAGTCTGTTACGTGAATTTTAAGCGAACATCAAAAAAATTTTAAAAATTATAACATGTTGTTCACAGCGGGTGAATGCAAAACATGGCTTGAGGGCCAATGGCACCGGTGGCGCGTTGTTTGCCGTGGCGCAGAGGCCATAAGGCGCCGCATCTCAGCCCTCGATCCCGGCGCAGAGGGCTTAACGCGCGGCATCCCAGCCCTCGATCCCGGCGCAGAGGCCATAATGGGCCGCATCCCAACCCTGGATCTCGGCTCAGAGGCCTTAACGCGCGGCATCCCAGCCCTCGATCTCGGCGCAGAGGCGATAATGCGCGGCATCCCAACCCTCAATCTCGGCTCAAAGGCCATAATGCGCGGCATCCCAGCCCTCGATCTCGCCGCTGGGGGCATCCAGCAGCCGCAGGCATTCGGCGATAAGTAGCGGCGCGACGTCGTCGATACCGGTGCCGGGGGCCAACTCGCTCACCTGCGTCATGCGCAGGCCGGCATAACCGCAGGGGTTGATACGCAAAAAGGGCGACAGATCCATTGCCACATTCAGCGCCAGGCCGTGGAATGAGCAGCCTTGGCGGATGCGTAACCCGAGTGAACAAATTTTATCAGCGCCGACGTAAACGCCCGGCGCGTCGGCGCGGGCGTGGGCGTTGATGGACAAGCGCGCCAGCGTGGCGACGACGGTTTGCTCCAGCAGAGTGACCAGATTGCGCACGCCCAGGCGGCGGCGGCGCCGCAGGTCCAGCAGGACATACATCACCTGCTGGCCCGGACCGTGGAAGGTTACCTGACCGCCGCGATCGCTTTGCACCACCGGGATAGCGCCCGGCTGCAGCAAATGCTCCGCCTTACCGGCCTGCCCCTGGGTAAAGACCTGCGGGTGCTGCACCAGCCAGATTTCATCGGCGCTGGCGTCGCTTCGCGCATCGGTGAAGCGGTGCATCGCCAATGAGACGCGCTCATAGGGCTGCAGACCCAGCTGGCGAATAACCAGGCTCTGTGACACGATTATCTCCCGACTTACAGCACCATACGCACGATGTCGATTTTACCCAGCTCTTCGTACAGCGTTTCTACCTGCTCGATGTGGGTCGCGGTAATGGTTATGGAAACGGAATGGTAGTTTCCTTTGCTGCTGGGTTTGACCTGCGGTGAATAATCGCCCGGGGCATGGCGCTGCACCACCTCCACCACCTGATCGACCAATTCCGGCTGGGCGGTGCCCATCACTTTGTAGGTGAACGGGCAGGGGAATTCAAGTAATTCATTGAGTTTGGTTTTCATAGCGACTCCCGGTGACCGGCGTTTATCCGCCGCAACAACGACAGATGGCCGGCGCTCCCGCCGCGGCGGAAGTAGATTGAATAGGGGGTATTATAGGGGCGCGGATTCGCCCCTGACAAGGGATGAAGGGATTAACCGAACCAATGGTGGAACATCAGCTTGACATGATCGACCATGCGGCTGAAGAAGTTGCCTTCTTTCACTTCACTCAGCACCACCAGCGGGCGCTGTTCGATGGTTTTACCGTCCAGCTGGAAATTGATGGTGCCGACCTGCTGATTTTTCGCCAGCGGCGCATGCAATTCCTGATTATCCAGCACATAGCTTGCCTTCAAATCCTTCATCCGACCGCGCGGGATGGTCAGATAGGCATCGTTGTCTACGCCAAGCTTGACGCTGTCGGTATCGCCAAACCACACCGGCTCGGCGGCGAACTCTTTGCCGGCTTTCAGCGGCGCCACGGTTTCAAAAAAGCGGAAGCCCCAGGTTAGCAGCTTGCGGCTTTCGTTTTCCCGGCCTTTCATTGAATGTCCGCCGAGCACCGCGGAAATCAGCCGCATCTGCCCTTCGGTCGCCGAGGCCACCAGATTATAGCCCGCAGATTCGGTATGGCCGGTTTTGATGCCGTCGACGTTCAGATTGCTATCCCACAACAGGCCGTTACGGTTCATCTGACGGATGTTGTTGAAGGTGAATTCTTTTTCTTTGTAGGTGGCGTACTCGTCCGGCACGTCGCGGATCAGCGCTTTACCGATCATCGCCATGTCGCGGGCGGAGCTGAATTGTCCGGGGGCATCCAGGCCGTGTACGGTTTCAAAGTGGGTGTTTTGCAGCCCCAGCGCGCTGACATAATTATTCATCAACCCCACGAAGGCGTCCTGACTGCCGGCGACGTAGTCCGCCATCGCTACGCAAGCGTCATTGCCCGACTGGAGGATGATACCGCGGTTCAGCTGCGAGACCGGTACCCGGTGGCCCAGGCATCTTTGTTGACCGTAACCATATCATTCGGGGTGATTTTGCCGGCTTTGATCGCCTGGCCGATGACGTAACTGGTCATCATTTTGGTCAGACTGGCGGGGTCGCGGCGCGCGTCGGCGTTCATTTCCGCCAGCACTTTACCGGAATTGTAATCGATGAGGATGTAGGATTCGGCGTCGATTTGCGGCACGCCCGGAATCATGGTCTTCAGATTGACATCGTCGGCAAAGCTTGCGGAAACAACGCCCATCACCAAAACGGTACTTAAGGCTAACCGACTGAATAAGAGAGGTGTAGTTACGTTCTTCATGTCAGGATAAAGGCATCCGTGGGGGTAAGTTAAAATCGTGCCACACTATACCAGATGTCAAAAAAGGCGGCATCAGGCAAAACGGCACCGCGTGCGGCTCAGGCAAATAATTTTGTTTCAGGGGTTTACACGGGGCAGCGGCATGTTGACAAACCGCCGGCGTCGCCAGTACGGCGCGCCGGTCAGGAGAAGGGTGGCGGCCGCTATTGCGCGGCGATAAAGGCGGACTGTTGCGCTTCGCTCTGCAACCGCTGCACCAAGGCTTGCGCCTGCTGGCGACTCTGGAACGGGCCTAACTGTACGCGGTACAAATTGCCGTTGGCCGACACTCTACCCGGTACGCTGAAGCGCTGGCTGAGGCTTTGCTGCCAGCTGGCGGCGCGCTGGGCGTCGCCGATGGCGCCCACCTGGACCATGAAGCGGCCGCTGGCGGCAGCGGGCACCGCCGCAGCGGGTGCGGCCACCGCGGGCGAAGGGGCCGGCGCGGCAGGCTCGGTTTCCACCACCCCCGCCGGCAGCGCCGACGGCGCGCCCAGGAACCCGCGGCGCTGAGCGGGGCTGGTGAGCGGCGTGGCGTCTTGTTGCGTGCCGTTCACCGCGCTATCGGCTGCGCCTCCCTGGGCGGCCGCGGTGGCGCCATTGACGGGTGCGAGCTGCGCGCCGCCATTGCCGGTATTGCCGCCGTTTGCGGAAAACGCCGCGCCGTTATTGCCGGCCGCGATGCCGCTGTCGCCCGCGCTGCCTCCGCCGCTGAGATCCGGCCGCGGCGGCAGGGCAAAATTCTGTTTCGCCACCACCGTGCCAACGGTGCCCGGCCCGGTTAGCGTCCCGTCCGGCGCGACCTGAATCACATCGACCTTTACTTTGGTGTTATTGGAAATATTTAGCCGGTCGGCGGCGGCGCGGGTCAGATCGATAATCCGTCCCGGCGTGTAAGGGCCACGGTCGTTCACGCGGACCACCAACTGACGGCCGTTGCTCAGGTTAGTCACCCGCACATAACTGGGCAAGGGTAGCGTAGGATGCGCGGCGGCCAGCGCGTTGGCGTCGAAGGGCTCGCCGCTGGCGGTGTTATTACCGCCGCTTTCGCTGTCGTACCAGGCGGCGAGGCCCGTTTGACTAAAGTTTTGCGGGTTCTGCACAATGCTGTAGCGTTTGCCGTTCACCGTGTAATCTTGCATGTTGCCCGGATTATAGGGCTCATAGCGGGGTTCCACACCGCTGATTTCCACCACCGGCCCGGAATAGGCCTGCTGGGCCGGCGCCGACGGCTGCGTCTCTTGCTGGGTGGAACAGGCGCTAAGCAGCAACCCCATCATGCCGATAACGCATCTAAGCTTCCGCATTGCTCACCTCTATAAACTTTTAGACAACATTTTCCGATGAGTATGTATCGACATGACGATACCAAAACCCGCCATTAACACAATGAGCGCCGAACCGCCGTAGCTTACCAGCGGCAGCGGCACGCCAACCACCGGTAAGATACCACTAACCATACCGATATTCACGAACACGTAAACGAACAAAATCAGCATCAAACCGCCCGCCATTACCCGGCCAAAGGTGTTCTGGGCCCGCGCTGCGATCACCAGGCCGCGAATTATCACGCCAAGATAAAGCGCCAGCAGTACCAACACGCCAATCAGCCCCAGCTCCTCGCCCAGCACGGCAAAAATAAAGTCGGTATGGCGCTCCGGTAAGAATTCCAGCTGCGACTGGGTGCCGTGCAGCCAGCCTTTGCCCGACAGACCGCCGGAGCCGATGGCGATTTTTGACTGAATAATATGATAGCCGGCGCCGAGAGGGTCGGTTTCAGGATCGAGCAGCATCATCACCCGATCGCGCTGATAATCATGCATCAAAAAGAACCACAGCACAGGGATAAACGCCGCCACCAGCAGTGCGGCGACGGCGATCAGTTTCCAGCTCATTCCCGACAGGAACAGCACGAACAGGCCGGAGGCGGCGATAAGGATAGCGGTGCCCAGATCGGGCTGCGCCGCCACCAGCAGCGTGGGCACAAAAATCAGCACCAGCGCGATAGCGGTGTTTTTCAGCGACGGCGGACAACTGTCGCGGTTGATAAAGCGCGCGACCATCAGCGGCACGGCGATTTTGGCGATTTCCGACGGCTGGAAGCGGATAATGCCCAGATCCAGCCAGCGTTGCGCGCCTTTACTGATCTGACCAAAGGCGTCCACCAGCACCAGCAGAAACACGCAGAAGATATACAGATAGGGCGCCCAGGCCTCATAGACGCGGGGCGGCACCTGCGCCATCACCAGCATTACCAGCAGACCCATGACAATCTGGGCAACCTTACGCTCCATCATGCCGACATCCTGGCCGCTGGCGCTACACACCACCAGGGCGCTGTAGACCAGCAGCAATGTGACGAACAACAGTAGCATCACGTCAATGTGCAGCTTGTTCCACAGGGAAGTTTGTTGCGGATTATCAGTCATGATGGATTAATCACTCTCGCTGCCGGGCGGGGCGGGCGGCTCCGCGGGTAAGTCCGTGGTGTTATCGCCCAGAAGGATATGATCCAGGATCTGGCGGGTAATGGTTCCCACTGCCGGGCCAATGCCGCCGTTTTCCAGAATCACCACCACCCCCACCGTTGGTTTATCATAGGGGGCGAAGGCGGTCATCAGTTTATGGTCACGCAAGCGCTCGGCGATTTTGTGGGCATTGTAGGTTTCGTTGGCCTTCAGGCCATACACCTGAGCGGTACCGGATTTGGCCGCCGCCTTGTAAGGCGCGTCGGCGAAACTCTTGCGCGCCGTACCGTTTGGCCGATTGGCCACCCCGTACATGCCGTCTTTGGCGAGCTCCCAGTAGCCGGAATGGGGATCGCCGATTTGCACATGCTCCGGCTGACGATAGGGAACCTGGCGGCCGTTCTCCCGCGTGCCGGAAAGCAGATGCGGCGTCCGCACCGCGCCGTCGTTAATCAGCGTCATCAGCGCCTTCGACATTTGCAGCGGCGTCGCGGTCCAGTAGCCCTGACCAATGCCGACCGGAATGGTATCCCCCTGGTACCAAGGCTTTTTAAAGCGCGCGACTTTCCATTCGCGGGTCGGCATCACGCCGGCGCGCTCCTCGGACAGATCGATACCGGTATACTGGCCGTAACCAAATTTGCTCATCCATTCGGAAAGCCGGTCGATGCCCATGTCATACGCCACCTGATAGAAAAAGGTGTCCGCCGACTCCTCCAGCGCCCGGGTGACGTTCAACCGGCCGTGCCCCCAGCGTTTCCAGTCGCGATAACGTTTCTCCGAACCGGGCAATTGCCACCAGCCCGGATCGAACAAGGTAAAGTTTTTATTAATGACGCCCAGGGTGAGCGCCGACACCGAAATATAGGGTTTTACGGTGGAGGCGGGCGGATAAACGCCTTGGGTGGCGCGATTGATAAGCGGGCGGTTTTCATCTTCCAGCAGCGCGTGGTATTCCTTGCTGGAGATGCCGTCGACAAACAGGTTGGGATCGTAGCTCGGGTTGGACAACAAGGCGCGGATGCCGCCGTCGCGGGGATCGACCACCACCACCGCGGCGCGACTGCCGGCCAGCAGCTTCTCAATATATTGCTGCAGGCTTAAATCCAACGTCAGGGTAATATCCTTCCCCGCCTGGGGTGGCTGCTCGTGAAGCTGACGGATCACCCGGCCGCGGTTGTTGACTTCCACTTCTTCGTAACCGGTTTTACCGTGCAGCGTACTTTCATAGTAGCGTTCGATACCCAATTTACCGATATCGTGGGTCGCGGCATAGTTTGGCAAAATCCCTTCTTTATCCAAACGTTCCACGTCGCGGTCGTTAATTTTCGACACATAGCCTATGACGTGGGTGAGTGCCGAGCCGTAGGGATAATAGCGACGCTGATAGCCCTTCACTTCGACGCCGGGAAAGCGGTACTGGTTAACGGCAAAGCGGGCCTGCTGCACGTCGGTCAAACCGACTTTAAGCGGAAGCGATGTGAAACGGCGGGAGCGTTTACGCTCTTTTTCAAAATTGGCAATATCATCATCGGTCAAATCGACAATCGGCCGCAGGTCGGCAATCGTCTGCGCTAAACTGTCCACCTTTTCCGGTACCAATTCCAGCTGATAAATGGTGCGGTTCAGCGCCAGGGGCGTGCCGTTGCGATCGTAGATAATGCCGCGGCTTGGCGCGATGGGCACCAGCTTAATGCGGTTTTCATTGGAGCGGGTGCGGTAATCCTCGAAGCGGGTAATTTGCAGATGGTACAGATTGACGATGAGGACGCCGCTCAGTAGCAATATGCCGGCGAACGCCACCAGTGCGCGACGCACAAATAGCGCCGACTCGGCTGAATAGTCGCGAAAGGGGTTACGTTCTATTTTCATTCAGCGGAATTAATTCACGTTAATCATCGTCACCGCGTTACTCACGGTGATAAGGGTGATTGGTAGTAATGCTCCACGCACGATACAGGCTCTCCGCGACCAGCACCCGGACCAGCGGATGCGGTAAAGTTAACGGGGACAGCGACCAGCTTTGCTCGGCGGCTGCCTTGCAGGCAGGGGCCAGCCCCTCGGGCCCGCCGATAAGGAAACTGACATCGCGCCCGTCTTGTTTCCAGCGCTCAAGCTGCTGCGCCAGCTGCGGTGTTTCCCAGCGCGCGCCGGGGATGTCCAGCGTCACAATGCGGTTCCCTTTTGCTACCGCCGCCAGCATCTGCTCGCCTTCCTTGTCCAGGATACGTGCGATATCCGCGTTCTTGCCGCGCTTACCGGCCGCAATTTCCGTCAGGTCAAAGGGCAAATCTTTGGGAAAACGCTTGATATAGTCGCTAAACCCGGCCTGCACCCAGTCCGGCATTTTGGTGCCGATGGCGATAAGCTGCAGTCTCACCCCTCAGCTCCGGAGCTTTTCCAGCTCATACAGACGGCGGCTTTCTTCCTGCATCACATGCACGATCACATCACCCAGGTCGACCACGATCCAGTCGGCGGCGTTTTCCCCTTCCACGCCCAGCGGCATCAGGCCGGCGGCACGCGACGCCTGTACCACATGGTCGGCAATGGACATGACATGGCGGCTGGAGGTCCCGGTGCAGATCACCATGCAGTCGGTAATGCTCGACTTGCCGCGCACGTCGAGGGTAATAATGTCCTGCCCTTTTAAATCGTCTATCTTGTCTACAACAAAATCTTTGAGCATGGTATCAAGCAAAGGTTCCCCCTCCGGTATGCTTCGCGCGCGCCACGCTTACACAGGGTGACGCTAGTCAATGGGATAGCTGCCAGGCGCCGGTTGACCGCGGAATGAACAGAGATTAACAGCGCCGGCCAGGCCGGCGAAGATAAGTCGCATAGCATGGCGCGCACACTAACGGTATAAGCCCTGTGCGTCAATATAACCTTGCACCGAGGGAGGAAGCAGGCCATCGCAGGGGCGGCCTTCCCGATAGCGGGCGCGGATGTCGCTGGCGGAAATGGCCAGCTCCGGCGTGGTCGCGCAATAAATAAGCCCCGCCGGTTGCCGGTGCAGCGCCTGCGGATCGCGGGTCAGCCGGCGGGTGAGCCAGCGAGTGTCGCGCGCATCGGCCAGCCCGTGGTCATAGCCGGGACGGGCGCACACCAACACATGGCATAACGTCGGCAATTCCAGGCCGCGATGCCATTGCGGCAGCGTCAGCAGCGAATCCTGGCCGATAATGAAGGCCAGCGGCGCGTCCGGGCCATACTCGCGGCGTAGCGCTTCAAACGTTTCAACCGTATAAGACGGGGTTAGGCGCTTAAGTTCGCGCTCATCAAGGGTGAACAGCGGGTCGGCGAGTTCGGCCAGCGCCAGCCGCGCCATCGCCAGCCGTTGCTGCGCCGACGCCACAGGCTGTGGCCGGTGCGGCGGGACATTGTTCGGCAGCAGGATCACCTGCTGCAGGTTGACCAGGCGCGCCAGCGCGATGACCGGGCGCAGGTGGCCGTAGTGAATGGGGTCGAAGGTGCCGCCGTAAAAGGCGGTGAGGGCGCGTTTAGACATCCAGCATTGCCGCGGGCAGCGTTTTGCCGCACAACAATAGCGCCAAAGCGCTCAGATCGGACCACACCGGGTAGCCATAATCCTGCTTGAGCGCCAGTTCGATTTTCGTCATCAGTGCCACCGTAGCGCGCAGTTGCGCCAGCGTAAGCCGGCCTAACGCCTGCGTCAGCAGCGGCCGGCGGTTTTGCCACACCTTATGACGGTCGAACAGGGTACGCAGCGGCGCGGCGGCCGTTTGCCGTTTGAGCGTCAATAGCAGCAGCACCTCGCGCTGAATGCTGCGCAGTAGGATGACCGGTTCCGTGGCTTCCAACCGCAGCGTGAGCAGAATATGCGCGGCGCGTTTGCTTTTGCCCGCCAGCGCGGCGTCGACCCAGTGAAACGGCGTGAAGTGTGCGGCGTCGTTCACTGCCGCTTCGACCCGCGGCAGCGTCAGACTGCCGTCGGGATAAAGCAGTGATAATCGCTCCAGCGCCTGGGCCATTGCCAGCAAGTTGCCCTCGTAGCAATAGCACAATAGTTGGCAGGCGGCATCGTCCAGCGCCATGCTCGCGGCGCGCCTTGCCACCCAGCGCGGCAGCTGTGCCTGCTCCGGCGTGGCGCAGCTCACCAGCACCGCGCTTTGGCTCAGCGCTTTGAACCAGGCGCCGTTCTCCAAAGCGCGGGTCAGCTTGCTGCCGCGCAGGACCAACAGCAAGTCGTCATGCCGCAGCGACACCAGCTGGAGCAATTTTTCCGCCATGGCGGCATTGATGCCGCCGTCCGGCAGGGCAAGCAGCAGCGTTTGCCGGCTGGCGAACAGACTGCGCGCCTGGCATAGGCTGAAAATCGCATCCCAATCGGTAGCGGCGTCCAGCGTGACGCTGAAATGCTCGTCGAATTGCTGCGCCTGCGCCCGGTCGCGAATGCGATCCTGGCTTTCCTGCAGCAGCAGCGGATCGTTGCCAAACAGCAGATAACATGGGCGCAATGCTTCTTGCAATTGCGCAGCCAACTGCTCGGCATACAGCCGGATCATAACGCTGACCGCCGCTTCACCAGACGCCGGTTCATCAGGAGGCCGGCGCCGCCGGCCGCGGTGGCTGCTGCTGTTTTAGTTTTGCATCCAGCGCATTATCCGCCTCCTGGGCGGCATGTACCGACAGCAGTTTGCGTACCAGCTGCTGCGCCGCCTGCTGGCGCATCTCCTGGCGAATGATATCCCCTTCGGCATCCTTCGCCAGCGCCGTCAGCGGGTTATCAAAGAACGAGCGATAAACCTTAACGTCGATAGGATAGTAATCTTTGCCGGGCATCAGCACCTGGGCGTGAACGCTCAGCGTCATCTGATATTCGGCGGTTTTACCGTCCTGGAACACCGAAGCGGTAACCTGGTTTTCCGACGAATTGACAATACGCAGCGACGGCAACGTATTGTTTTTGTCCTCGGCATCGGCCACCAGCGTCACATCGTTCAGGCGCAGTTCCGCGCGCACGGCGCGAGTAAGCGGCCCGTAAGGATCATAACTGTTCAGGGTCATGGTTTTCATTTCGGTCGGCACCTGGGCGGTGGTGCCGCGCAGGTGATAACCACAGCCGGCGGTGATTGTCACCGCCAGGCCCAGTACTAGTGCTAAAGTCCGATGTCGCACAACGCCTCCTTCTGTTAACCCACGACCAGGTTAAGCAGTTTACCCGGTACATAAATCACCTTGCGCACCGTGGTCCCTTCAAGATGTTTCGCCACCAGATGTTCCTGGGCGGCGCGTTCACGTACCAGGGCTTCGTCCGCATCCGCGGGCACGGTAATTCTGCCGCGCAGCTTGCCGTTGACCTGAATGACCACCAGCTTCGTGTCTTCCACCATGGCGGCCTCGTCCGCGACCGGCCACGGCGCGTTATCGATGTCTCCTTCGCCGCCCAGCGCCTGCCAGAGCGTAAAGCAGGCATGCGGTGTGAAAGGATAAAGCATCCGTACAACCGCCACCAGGGCTTCCTGCAGCAGGGCGCGATCTTGCCCGGTCTGCTGCGGCGCACGCGCCAGCTTGTTCATCAGTTCCATAATGGCGGCGATAGCGGTGTTAAACGTCTGGCGGCGGCCGATATCGTCGGTGACTTTGGCGATGGTTTTATGCAGCTCGCGGCGCAACGCCTTTTGCTCGTCGTTCAGCGCAGCGATATCCAGTGCGCTCGCGGTGCCCTGCTGGGTATGCTCATAGGCCAGTTTCCAGACGCGTTTCAGTAACCGGTTGGCCCCTTCCACGCCGGATTCCTGCCATTCAAGCGTCATTTCCGCCGGCGAGGCGAACATCATGAATAAACGCACGGTGTCGGCGCCGTACTTCTCTACCATTTCCTGCGGGTCGATACCGTTATTTTTCGATTTCGACATTTTACTCATGCCGGCATACACCAGTTCGCGGCCCGTGGCATCGGTCGCTTTTACGATGCGGCCTTTCTCATCGCGTTCCACGCTGACATCCACCGGCGACACCCAGACGCGCTCGCCGCTGGCGGTCAGATAGTAGAAGGCGTCGGCCAGCACCATCCCCTGGCACAGCAAGCGCTTGGCCGGCTCGTCGGAGGTGACCAGACCGGCGTCGCGCAGCAGCTTGTGATAGAAACGGAAATACAGCAGATGCATGATGGCGTGTTCAATGCCACCAATGTACTGATCCACCGGCAGCCAGTAGTTGGCGGCGGCCGGATCGAGCATGCCACGGTCATAATCCGGGCAGGTGTAGCGGTGAGGATACCAGGAGGATTCCATAAAGGTATCAAAGGTATCGGTTTCACGCAGCGCGGGCTGACCGTGGTAGGTGGTTTTCGCCCAGTTCGGATCGGTTTTCAGCGGGCTGGAAATCCCGTCCATCACCACGTCCTCCGGCAGAATAACCGGCAATTGATCTTCCGGCGTCGCCACGACGGTACCGTCTTCAAGCGTCATCATCGGGATCGGCGCGCCCCAGTAGCGCTGGCGGGAAACCCCCCAGTCGCGCAGACGATAATTGACCTTGCGCTCACCGACGCCGCGCGCTACCAGCGCATCGGCAACGGCGTTAAATCCCGCCTGATAGTCAAGGCCGTCAAATTCACCGGAATTGAACAGAACGCCTTTTTCGGTCATCGCCTGAGTGCTGAGGTCCGGCTCGCTGCCGTCGGCATTACGAATAACCGGTTTCACCGGCAAGTCATATTTGCGGGCGAACTCAAAATCGCGCTGATCGTGCCCCGGCACCGCCATGACCGCCCCCGTGCCGTAATCCATCAGCACAAAGTTGGCGACCCAGATCGGCAGCATCTCGCCGGTCAGCGGATGCACCGCGTGCAGGCCGGTGGCCATGCCCTTTTTCTCCATCGTGGCCATGTCCGCTTCCGCCACTTTGGTGCTACGGCACTCCTGAATAAAGTCAGCCAGCGCCGGATTCGACGCCGCCCCCTGCAGCGAAAGCGGATGACCCGCCGCCACCGCGACATAGGTGGTGCCCATAAAGGTGTCCGGGCGTGTGGTATAGACCGTCAGCGTCTCTTCGCTGTCTGCGACCCGGAAAGTGATTTCCACCCCTTCCGAGCGGCCGATCCAGTTGCGCTGCATGGTTTTCACCTGCTCGGGCCAGCTCTCCAGCTTGTCTAAATCATACAAAAGCTGGTCGGCGTAGGCGGTAATCTTCACGAACCACTGCGGTATTTCCTTGCGTTCGACCTTAGTGTCGCAGCGCCAGCAGCAGCCGTCGATGACCTGTTCGTTGGCCAGCACCGTCTGATCCTGCGGGCACCAGTTGACCGCGGAGGTTTTTTTATACACCATCCCCTTTTCATACAGGCGGGTAAAAAACCACTGTTCCCAGCGGTAATAGTCCGGGCGGCAGGTGGTGACCTCACGGCTCCAGTCATAGCCGAAGCCCAGCAGTTTCAGCTGGTTCTTCATGTAATCGATATTAGCGTAGGTCCAGGGCGCCGGCGCGGTGTTGTTTTTTACCGCGGCCCCTTCGGCGGGCAGGCCGAACGCATCCCAGCCGATAGGCTGCAGGACGTTTTTGCCCAGCATGCGCTGATAGCGGGCTATCACATCGCCGATGGTGTAGTTGCGGACATGCCCCATGTGTAGGCGGCCGGAAGGATAGGGCAGCATGGAAAGGCAGTAGTACTTTTCCTTGCCGGGGTCTTCGGTAACCTTGAACGTCTCATTTTCATGCCAGTGTTGCTGGACGGTGGATTCTATCTCTTCCGGGCGATAAAGCTCTTGCATGGCAGCCAGTGGTCCTTAAGTGAAATACGGCGACGCTCGCGCAGGGAGCGTATGAAGCATAATGTTAGGATCCGCCTAGCATAGCTGATAAGCGATAGTGGCAACAACACCCAGCGCCCGGCTGGGCCGTTTTTCTGCCGATATTCGCGGCGAACGTGGCAAATCCGCCTTGCGTGAGGGGCGACGACGGGCGCGCAGACCGTTTTCAACTAAAATTATGAAGACGATGACAACGAGCCGGCCGCGCCGCCGGTCAAGGAGAAAATAATGGACAAGGTCGCGCAACATTACCATCAATTGCTTACTTCGCTGACCCAGCGGCTGGAACAAGGGGAACGGGATATCGACGCGCTTGAGGCGGATGCCCGCCGGCGCCTGCTGGCCAGCGGCGATCTTACCCCTCTGGAGGTGGAGAACGTGACCCGGGCGGTGCGCCGGGATCTGGAGGAATTTGCCCGCAGTTACGACGAAAGCCGTGAACAGGATGACGAAAGCGTGTTTTTACGCGTGATCAAGGAGAGCTTATGGCAGCGGCTGGCGGATATTACCGATCGGACGCAGTTGGAATGGAAAGAGGTGTTCAAGGACGTCAGCCACCATGGCGTTTACCACAGCGGCGAAGTGGTCGGCCTGGGTAATCTGGTGTGCGAACGCTGTCATCATACGCTGGCGTTCTATACCCCGGAAACCTTGCCGCTTTGCCCGGATTGCGGCTTCGATGAGTTCCATCGTCAGCCGTTCCGTTAAGGGCGCCGGCGGTAGAATAGGCGCGACAAAAGCGGCGCGCCAGGCGGGCGCAGAGATTCTCCCTGCCTGACGCCACTGCTTCGGCCGCGCGGTGTGCGGGCAAGCGTAAGAGGGCGCCACAGGGCAGGGAACTCAGCCCCCTGCCGCGCGGTGGGGCGATTAATGCAGGATCTTGGCCAGGAAATCGCGGGCGCGATCCGACTGGGGATGGGCAAAAAACGCCTCTTTCGGCGTGTCCTCGACAATGCGGCCCTCATCCATGAAAATAACCCGGTTAGCCACTTTGCGCGCGAAGCCCATTTCATGGGTGACCACCATCATCGTCATCCCCTCCTGGGCCAGTTCCACCATGACATCCAGCACTTCATTTATCATTTCGGGATCCAGCGCGGACGTGGGTTCGTCGAACAGCATCGCCACCGGATCCATGCACAGCGCCCGGGCGATGGCCACGCGCTGCTGCTGGCCGCCGGACAGCTGACCCGGGAATTTACTGGCGTGCGCCGCCAGACCCACCCGCTCCAGCAGAGCCTGCCCTTTGGTGCATAGGTATCTACACATTTATCGTGATACCTGTTATTACTTTGCAGAATGATTTCAACCTATCTGTTGGCGGGATTGACTCTCGCCTTACCCGCCGATATCAGACGCTGGTTAAACAGCATATGAC
>NZ_FRDB01000318.1 GCF_900143145.1 Candidatus Sodalis sp. SoCistrobi | reverse complement strand
TGCTCATGCTGAGTTTCCAGCACTAGATTAACTGCCCGTTCACGGACTTCCGGAGAGTAACGTTTGGTCGTTGTCATAGAGACCTCCACTTTTAAAGTATAGACTCTAATTTATCCGGGGTGATTCAGCATTAACGAGAAAGCCTTTGTCAGCAAAATTACCGGCGGCCTTGCCCCTTCATTACGCGTCGGCGATGTGATTGTCGAGGTGGACGAGCGTTATTTCCGGCCTACCGAAGTGGATACGCTCTTGGGCGATCCCAGCTACGCGCAACAGCGGCTCGGATGGCAACCAGAAATCACCCTGCAGCAATTGATTGCGGAAATGGTGGAACACGATCTCCAGGCCACGCGCCAGCACAGTTTACTCAAATCGCACGGTTACGCCGTTTGCCACAGTAGCGAGTAACGTCTGAAAGCAAGGCATTCCGGCAACATTAAAAAAACAATGATTATTATCACATGCTAACCGATCTGATCATGGCGTTAAAAAAGCCGCAAATCTGGAGCGTGCTTTCTTGGTTTGATATTAAACAACGTTATAAACGCTCTGTCCTGGGACCGTTTTGGGTAACACTAAGTACCGGGGTCCTGGTGGGGATGTTAAGCGTATTATGGTCGACGCTGTTCAAATTGGATGTACGCGAATATTTACCTTTTTTTTCCATAGGACAGGTTGTCTGGACCTATATTTCGCTGCAACTTACGGAATCTTGTAATGGTTTCGTTCAATTTGACTATATCATCAAACAAAGCAGTACCTCTTTCTGTTCGCTGATATTGCGCATTCTCAGTAGAAACGTCATCGTTTTTGCGCACAATTTTATTATTATCGCAATAGTCATCACGCTGGTGGGGCCCGGCTGGCAATTTAAGATGTTATGGTTTCTGCCCGGACTACTCATTTTGACTACGTCGCTTTTTTTCTGCTCAATCATTCTCGCTATCATATGCACACGTTTTCGTGATGTATTAATGATAATGCAAAACCTACTGATTATTGCGTTTTATTTCACACCCATTATGTGGAAAACCGAGCAAGTTCCCGCAGCGATGCTACATTACATTAATTACAACCCTCTGGTGTATTACTTTAACATCATACGCCCGCCGCTGTTGGGCGTGATGCCCGATCTGCGCTCAATAAGCATCGCTCTCATCATTACAGCCATTCTGTTTTTGCTGGCCATGCTATTGCTAAATAGAACCCGGCGTCGCATCGCCTACTGGTTATAAACAATGCAAGCCATTATCAAAGTTGAAAATATCTCCGTTGAGTTCCCTATCTATACCGCCTCTCAACGCAGCTTGAAGAAATTACTGTTCCGACGGGCGGTGGGTGGCAACCTGGCAAAACATCATCAGGCGCTGGCGGTGACAGCGCTAGATAACGTCTCCTTTGAAGTTCATCAGGGTGAACGGGTGGCGCTTTTGGGTGGCAATGGCGCCGGTAAAACCACCCTCTTGCGGGTCCTGGCCGGTGTTTATCACCCCACTGCCGGTCGGGTGTCCATACGCGGCGAGGTGGTTTCGCTCATCGATATGGCGATGGGAATGGAGAATGAGGCGACCGGTTATCAAAATATTTACATCCGAGGTTTACTGCTGGGCCTGACCATGAAACAAATCGCCCGGCAGGTACCCTTCATTATTGAGTTTAGTGAACTGGGGGAATTCATCTCCTTACCTGTGCGGACTTATTCCAGCGGCATGCTTCTGCGCCTGGCGTTCGCCATTATTTCCGTCTTACAGCCCAGCGTATTGTTGATGGATGAATGGCTAACGGTGGGAGACAGTCAATTTCGCGACAAAATGAGCAAGAAGTTACAGCAAATGGTGGATCGATCGGCGGTGATGATACTGGCCTCACACTCCCGGGAAACCATAAAGGCGTTTTGCAACACTTTCTTTCTAATGCAAAACGGATCGCTACGTCAGATAAGCCGCAGTGAAATTGATGATTATATTTAAACAGGGAGTCGACGATGGAACTGGATGCTAACATCCTTATTACCGGCGCCAATGGCGTTTTGGGACACGGCCTGCGACGTGCTCTGCAGGCGCAGGGTTATCGCCATCTCCTTTGTCCGTCCCGCCAGGAATTAGACGCGCTGGACAGGCAACAGGTGGACGCTTTCTTTGCTCATCATCGCCCTCACTATGTTTTCCATCTTGCCTCGCTGGTGTTCGGCCTGCAGGGCAACATGGAAAACCAGCTAAACGCTATCTGAATCACCCCGGATAAATTAGAGTCTATACTTTAAAAGTGGAGGTCTCTATGACAACGACCAAACGTTACTCTCCGGAAGTCCGTGAACGGGCAGTTAATCTAGTGCTGGAAACTCAGCATGAGCA
>NZ_FRDB01000108.1 GCF_900143145.1 Candidatus Sodalis sp. SoCistrobi | reverse complement strand
TTCCGACTCACATTAACGCTATCAAGGTGAAATATGAATGGTTTACTCACCGGATTACTCGCCCGCCGGGAAACGGGGCTTATCGAAGAAATTGAAAAACTGGAAAGACGTATTGTCCGCATGGAGAGTCAGGCCAATGCAGAATGCTGGCTTCTTAAAGGTGATATTCGGCAAGCGCAATTTGAAGCAGACTGCAAACTTATTGAGGAATATGAGGAAGGTATTCATGCTGGACTGCCGAAAGAGGAAATACTGGCGTCTCTGGTAAATGGTGCGATGCATCGAATTAAAGCCTCCGTTCAATAAATAATCCCGGCTGTCGCATGGCAGCCTGAAATCACCTCACCACTGCACACCGGGTGTGCAAACTTACATTATCGTTTTAATTGACGAGGATTACTTATGTCTGAATTAACTATCCAAGCCCTGATGAATTCACAAGTACTAACCATGTCGTCTCGTGAAATTGCCGAATTAACAGGTAAGCAGCATAAAAATGTTAAGCGTGACATTGAGGTAATGCTGAATGACCTTCAGGAAGATGCGCTCAGATTTGAGCACATCTATATGGACAGCATGAACCGTCCGCAAACAGAATATCTGCTTGACCGCGACCATACCGAATGTTTACTAACCGGCTACAGCGCTATCCATCGCATGCGCGTCATTCGTCGCTGGCATGAACTGGAATCGGTGAACACAGCCGCTATGGCACAGACGCTGACCGATAAGGTGCAGGCGGGTATTGCAATGCTCACTTTCTACAAGCAGGAATTGCGTATTGCTCCCTCGGCCATGCTGGGGGCAATGAAAAAGCTGCAATCTTCCCTCGGGATGCCGGATATCCTGCCAGCCTATGCGGTAGACGCACCCGATGGCAGTACCACGGGATCCAGCGAGGTCACGCATTCGCTCACTGAGCTTTTGCTGCTGCATGGCAAGCCCTACACCGCACAGTCTGGTTTTAAGCGTCTGCAACTGCTGGGCCTCGTTGAGCGCAAGTCGCGCCCCAGCAGCAAACATCCCGACAAAGAGAAGATGTTCTGGACGCTCACGGAGAAAGGCTTGCAGTTTGGCAAGAACCTCACTGACCCGGCCAATCCTCGCCAGACGCAGCCTCATTTCTATGATTCGCAATTCCCCCGCTTGCTTGCCGTCATGACAAACGGCGCAGCGGCTTGATTTTAGCAGAGGTAAATAATGGCATACATCACATTATCCGAGTGGAATCGGCGGCAAGCCCGTCCGCGCTGTATGGAAACGCTCAGACGCGCCGCCCGAGGCGGTCATTTTTTCCCGCCAGCAATATTTGAAGGGCGGGAATATCTGGTTGACGAAAACGCCGAGAAGCTTACCCGAAACAATACCTTTCATCCATCCAGGAACGTTCATCCCGCATTACTATCGAGGATAAAACATGGCGCGCCGGAGGAGAAGCCATAAAAACCGCGATTTGCCGCCAAACCTGCAACCCCGCAATGGCGGCTATTTCTGCTATCGTGACCCACGCACGGGGAAGGAATATGGCCTCGGACGCAATCGGCGGGAGGCCATTACACAAGCTATCGCCGCGAATATGGCGATTTATGGCTCATCAAAGCAATCACCACTCGTTGACCGCATTAGCGGCACACAGGCAACCACAGTTAGCGAATGGTCTACACGTTATCTGACAATACTGGAGGGACGAAAGCTTAAGCCGAAAACGATGAGCGAGTACAATAAATACCTGAAAACAGTTAACGACAATTTAGGCGAATTTGCTATTCAGAAAGTAGAAACCAAAGACATTGCCGACTTCCTGAACCAATGGGTAAAGGCAGGGAAAGTGACAATGGCGAACTGCATCAGAGCATTGTTACGCGACCTGTTTCGTGAAGCGATTGCTGAGGGACTCCTCAAAAGTAATCCAGCCGAAGCCACCCGAAACCAACGTATAGATATTCAACGGGAACGCATAACCTTGGATGCGTGGAAGCTCATACGCAAGGCAGCGGATACATTACCTGCATGGGTGGGTCCCTGTCTTGACCTTGCTTTAGTCACCGGTCAACGCTTAGGAGATATACAAGCACTACGCTGGGAGGATATCAAAGACGGACGTCTTTACATTAAACAGGCGAAAACAGGCATGATGCTTGCCTTCTCCGAAACAACCCGCATCGACTGTCTCAACTTATGCCTTTCTGATGTACTGAACCAGTTTAGGACGTTAAATAACGGTGGAGCGCATATTGTCGCCGATGCGCGACATGAGCAATTTTCTGCGAAAACACTCTCCACTGGATTTCGGAAAGCTCGCGAGGCATCTGGATTAACATGGGAACGTAACCCTCCCCCATTTCATGAAATCAGAAGTTTGGCAGCGCGACTTTACACCGATGAGAAAGGTAGGGATTATGCGCAAAAATTGCTAGGACACAAGTCATCCGAGATGACAGATAAGTACCGAGATGTAAGAGGGTCGGAGTGGGCTGAGATTGAATAATTTCGATCGAATTTCGAGTAATTTCGATCGATAGCTTGTAACCAGCTGAATTAAAAGGCTGATATTTTAATGGCGCTATCTACTGTTTAGCGAGCGGTACTTGCAACTTTGGCCAGAGCGACAACAATTACTTTTACGCCCGTTATCGGCGTAACGGCCTCTGCCCCCTCATCAGCACAGGAGAGACATAATGAGCATGTATGCAACTCTGGAAGAAGCGATCGATATCGCCCGCGAAGAGTTTTTAGAAGCGTCTGCCGACAGCAGTAAGGAGGATGAAACCCCTTCAGTGCAGCAATTCAGCCTGCAGAAATATGTCCTGCAAGACGGCGAAATCATGTGGGAAGCCGAATTCCAGGCGGAAGAAAATGACGCTAGCGAGACGATGTCGTTTCGCATGGGCGAAGCCGCCCAGGCGATTTTTGACGGCGATTACGATGAAACCGAACTGCGGCTGGAGTGGCAGGAGGAAAATACCCTGCACGAATGGGACGAGGGCGAATATCAATATGAACCGCCACTGGACACCGAAGAGGGAAAAACCGCCTCGGATGAATGGGACGCCATGTAAGCATGCGCTGTCCGTCCTTAGCCCGCAAGCCGCGCAACCGCGGCCTGTGGCGCATCAGCCCGGCGTCAACAACGCCCGCCGCGCCGGCGGTCTAATCGTAAGGGCCGTGGCGCCAATCCACCGGCAACAATAGCGTATCTACCACCATAGACAATGGCAAATCGATGATAGTGAGGTATTTCCACGCCGAGTCGCGCAGATCCCATTGCACGCCCGGATAAAATTGATTGCCGTGCCCCTGGCCGGGCATCGTGCGGCTAATGATGCTGCCACAGCCGGAAAGCAGCAGTAGCGCGGCCAGCACCAGACAAAATCGTCCCATAAAAGCTTCGGTTACCTAATTATCGTGCAGCGGCCCACGCACGCCTATCGATGTCAACCACTGTGCCGGAGCAGTGCCGGCACGCCCACATTATCGGTCTGTCGCGGCAGGCTGCACCACAGGCGCATCTTCGCTGCGCTGGGAGCGGAAATACGACACCGTCGCTAACAGGCAGAGCGCGTAACCGAACAGTTCGGTACCTTCTTCCACCGCGTTTTTGACGGTACGGATGAAATCATCCGCCAGCAGCGTATGCCATAGCGTGCCCATCCCCATCAGACGGGCGAACAACAGCACAGTCAGCAGACCGGCGCTTAGCATACCGTAGCTGGGGTGTTTAAAAAAGACCACCAGGCCGGCCAGGGTACGTTGCGGACAGCGGCCGGCATAGAGCAGCGCCGCGAGCGTCACCGCCAGCGCGAACCATAGCCAGCTGCCGTGGCGGATCAGATCAAAGGCAAAATCCATCTCGCGTATCAAAATACACAGGAAAAAACCGCCGATTAATGCGCTGCTGTGGCGCAAGGCGGCATTACGCAATAACAAGCCGTGGATCACCACAATCATGACTAAAATCAGCTCTTGCGCAATTTCGGTCAGTGAAGATTCATGCTCCCCATTATGAAATCCATTAATATCGATAAACAGTAAGGAAGTCAGCAGCGCGATCACTACGGCACACAGCAGAAAAACGCCCAATTTTTTCAATACAAACAGCCAATCACTCTGCATGGTATCCTCATACCCTGAATTTTGAGGGGATTTTAACGGTCAACCCCCGCCGTCAAGTTACAATAAATGCTCCCATCGCATGATCTGGCACTTTATGTGGAACCAAAGGGAGTTTTTGTGGTCTGCAAGCGCTTTTTGCCACTCTTGCTTAGGCTTTAGCGGCAACATGGCCGCGCCGGCCGCAACGGCGTCAGACGGCCCTCCCCTCTCGTCGTCTACGACAGGAAACGTTAATTAGCCTTATAAGTATAGCCCAGATATCCTGCAGACCCATGCCAGCGGAACCGGCCACACGCCGCGATACGGCGAGGTGCAGCCCAACCCGGCTTTGGCGGCATGAGAAGCATTGATTAGCGCGGGTGTATGATGCGGCGGTTACCTGGGGTCTGGACAGGAGCGACAGCGCAGCCTGTCGTGGCCTGGCGTGCAAAAAAAAACCGGCCGCTATGCTACGGCCGGGTTTGATGAGCTAGGGGTCTAGGGTGACCGCGTGGGTGCGCTCAGCGCCGCCTGACGACGGCGGGAGTGCGCCAGACGGTCAATTGCTCCGGCTGCGACCACAAGCGCAGGTGCAACCGGGACAGCGTGACGGGATCGCTTAAGATAGCCAGACGCTGAGCGGGATTGAGTTTCGCCGGCCCCAATGTCAGAGCGGCGGCGAGATGCTCCTGCCGGTTGCGCTCCACCAGATCCGATACCCCATGACGGGCGGTCGCCATGCCCACGGCCAGCGCATTATAGGCCGGCTCAACCACCGCCCGGCGGAAACCGTCGGACAACATGCGGGCGCGGTTACTCTGCAGATAATTCTCGGTAGCCACCAGTTCTTTCGGCGGCGAATATTCCTCAGGAATGAGAAACAGACCGGCGCGCTGGCACTGGAGCCCCAGTCTCGCCCGGCTGGAATAGACCGACACCCACGGCGACAGGATAAGCGACACGACAATCGGCGACAGCCACCACAGAAAACGCAGATCCAGCCAAGCCATGCCGCCAGCCCAGACCAGACCCAGCAACATTTGCGAGCCGTGACGCTTAAAGGATTCACTCCAGGGTGTCGCGTCGTCATCGCGCTGGGGGGGAATTCCACTGCACCGACCAGCCAAGGAACGCGCTCACCACAAACAGCGTGTGAAATAGCATCCTCACCGGCGCCAAAAGCACGGAAAACAGCATTTCCAGCAGCATCGAAACGGTAACCTTCAGCACGCCGCCGAACTCCCGCGCGCCTTTGGCGATAATGAGGATCACGCTCAACAGTTTGGGCAAGAACAGCAGCACCAGCGTGGTGGAAAATAACGCTATCGCCAGTTCCGGGCGCCACTGGGGCCACACCGGGAAGAGCTGACGCGGCTGCAGGAAATATTGCGGCTCCATCAGCGTATACACCACCTGCAGGGCGGTGGAGAGCGCCAAAAACATAAACCACAGCGGCGCCGATAAATAGGACATAACGCCGGTCAGGAACACCGCGCGATGAACGGGATGCATCCCCTTCACCAAAAACAGCCGGAAGTTCATCAGGTTGCCCTGGCACCAGCGGCGATCGCGTTTGAGCTCATCCAGCAGGTTGGGCGGCAATTCTTCATAGCTGCCGGGCAAGTCGTACGCGATCCATACCCCCCAGCCCGCCCGGCGCATCAGAGCCGCCTCGACAAAGTCATGGGACAAAATGGACCCGGCGAAGGACCCTTCCCCAGGCAGCGGCGCCAACGCGCAGTGCTTGATAAACGGCTCAATGCGGATAATGGCGTTATGTCCCCAATAATGGGATTCCCCCAACTGCCAGAAATGCAGGCCGGCGGTAAATAACGGCCCATAAACCCGGGTTGCGAACTGTTGGCAGCGCGCATACAGCGTGTCCATGCCGGACGCCTTCGGCGCGCTCTGGATAATGCCCGCGCGCGGATTGGCTTCCATCAACCGCACCAGATTGGTCAGGCAGTGGCCGCTCATAACGCTGTCGGCGTCCAGGATCACCATATAGGCGTACTGGTTACCCCACCGCCGGCAGAAATCGTCGATATTACCGCTTTTGCGCTTCACCCGACGGCGGCGGCGGCGATAAAAAATGCGCCCGGTGCCGCCGGTTTCTTCGCACAGCTCCATCCAGGCTTTCTGCTCGGCGACGCAAATATCGGGATGATAACTGTCGCTTAAGATATAGACGTCGAAGTGATCTATCTGGCCGGTCGCGGCAACGGATTCATAGGTCGCGCGCAAGCCGGCGTACACCCGCTCTACGTCTTCGTTGCAGATAGGCATAATCAGCGCCGTGCGGTGCGCCGGATTCAACGGTTCATCGCCGGTGGTACTGGCGGAGATGCTGTATTTATCATGGCCAATCAACAACTGCCAAAAGCCCATCAGCGCGGTCCAGAAGCCGGCCGACACCCAGCAAAACAGGATGGCGAACAAAATAAGGATCCCGCTTTGCAACACATAAGGCAGCAACTGCAGCACCGACTGCAGCACATCCTGATGGATCATATCCATCGGATCGATGAGCGCCCAGCCCTGGTAAGGCAGAATGGTCTTCATATACCAGGTGGCGATGGCGGTCTGAAACAGCGTCAGCGCTAACAGTATATAGCGACGGATAGTACCGACGGTCCGCCAGTTGCCGTCTTCGCGGGCAGCCATTTCCTGCTTATGGCGCGGCTTGCGGGATTTGCCCCGCAGCACACCCCAGAAACGGACCAGCGGATTGGTAAACCAGGGTTCGGGAAACATGGTGGTACGCTTGATGGTCGGCATCGCCTTGATAGCCGTGCGCCCGCGGCTGTCTTGCACCAGAAGATCAGGATGACGCGCGGTTTGCGGCCAGGCCATATGCAAACGACGGGTCACCGATCCCAGCGCCGCATCCTCGGCGGCCAGCATCTCGCCCTGGGGCCGGGGATCCGTCGCTCAGGGCGTGGTGCACGGCATCGGGCGCGACGTCGCCTTGCCCGCGCAGCTGGTCGCGCAGGTCGGCCTTTTGCTCAGCGGCAAGCGGCAACGCCTCGACATAGTCGAGGCTGGTGGAGGTAGAATTATTCATTGGCAGGCAGCAGATAGCTCCAGGTTTCGGTCAATGTCTTATCGCCGTTAACCAGTGCGGCACGCATCTCGGTAGGTTGCTTGGTGTCTTTCACCTTCAGACGCAAGGTTAAACGCCAGCCGTGGGTGACCGGGTTAAAACGGACGCTGTTTTCCACCACCTCGGCGTTGTCGCCCACGCTAATCTGTGACGTGACCGGCGCGGCCGGGTCCACCTCTTTCAGCGGCTGGCCGACAAAATCCACCTGAAAAGCGGTGGTACCGTCAGGCTGACGCGTCAGGTTAGTCTGTTTCACATCGCCCGCGGAACGCAGGGTCTGCTTCACATAGGCGAAATCCGCAGAATGAATTTTGTCTTCATCACGCGAGAAGTGCAGCCGGTAGGCCAGTTCCAGCGGCTGACCGACGTCCGGCAGTTTTTCCGGCGTCCAGAACGCGACAATATTGTCGTTGGTTTCATCGTTGGTCGGGATTTCCACCAGTTCGACATGCCCTTTGCCCCAATCGCCGCGGGGTTCCACCCAGCCGCTCGGGCGCAGGTCGTAACGATCGTCGAGATCCTGGTACTGGAAGAAATCACGTCCGCGCTGCAGCAGACCAAAACCGCGCGGGTTCTCTATTTGAAACGTGCTTACCGACAAATGCCGGGGATTATTCAGCGGGCGCCAGATCCACTCGCCGTTGCCGGCGTGAATCGACAAACCGTTGGAATCGTGCAATGCCGGTCGGAAATTCATGGTCGTGGCCGGCTGATTGGGCCCGAACAGGAACATACTGGTCAGCGGCGCCAGACCCAATTTGCCGACCTTGTCACGCAAATAGACGCGCGACTGGACATCGACGCTGGTGTCGCGCCCAGGATAGATGACAAAACGATAAGCGCCGGTGGCGCGGGGAGAATCGAGCAGCGCATACAGCACCAGGTGCTTGTCGTTGGCCTTGGGACGCTCAATCCAGAATTCACGAAAACGCGGAAACTCTTCGCCGGACGCCAGCGCGGTATCGATCGCCAGGCCGCGCGCGGACAGGCCATATACCTGCCCTTTGCCGATCACACGAAAATAGCTGGCACCCAGCATGCTGACGATTTCGTCATTTTTATCGAGCTGATTAATCGGATAGAGGATTTTAAACCCGGCAAAACCGAGATCCTTTACCGCATCGGGGTCGTGATTGACCGAACCGAAGTTGAACATATCCGATGAATATTTAACCTCATTAACGGTGGTCGCCGTCACTTCATTGATTTTCACCGCCTGGTCGAAATACATCCCCTGATGGTAAAACTCGATTTTGAATGGGGTCGGTAAATCGTGCCACAGCGCCTTGTCATGATTGAATTGAATTTGCTGATAGTCAGCAAATTTCATTTCGCGAAATTGCGAAGGCACATTGCTCTTTGGCGCTTCATAACCTTTAGCCGCCAGCGCCTGGGCTTGCTTAGCCACATCGTCAATAGAAAATGCCCATGAGGGCAAAGCGTATAGCGTCAACAACACCGTGGCTCCCAGCCAACGGAGACTCGCTTTGGATGATTTGACGAAGAATTTATTATTTGGCACATCCCCCCCTCTGCGTGTGCTCTTAATCATTTACAGCAATCTTTATTACTGAAATCACTTGTCCGACAGCATGATACAGTAATGGTTCCTCTTATTCGCCTTCCCGGCACCCTGTGTAGCAATAGGCTGAAAAACCGACTCTTCGAGTGATAAAAGATAGTCTATAAAAGGGTAAGCCAACAGTTGGCGCCCGGTTTGATTTTACCTGAGCCATCGGGCGGGGGTTAATGCTTTTTTCTCTTTCAGCGGATTATGGGCAAAAAAGCAGAATTTTTAACCCCGACAAATCAGCATATTGCCCTGACCCGTGATAATAACCTGCCAATCGGGCCGGATGGCGCGCTTAGACCGCCGACGCACGGAAAGATCTTATTACATTTCCTTGCCGGGGATGACAGGTCAAACAGGCCGCCGCGGCATGCCGACGCCGTCTGGCAACGCATTGGTTGCCACGCTCTCCCGCCGAGCTATCCCGGCATCATCGGCATCATCGGCAATCTATGGCGACGCTATGCCAGCGTCGTTTGATATAAACGCGCATTTTCCTCGTCGAAACAGACAAAAATCACCTGCTGCGGCCAGGCATGGTGCGCCAGAAACCCGCGCACAGCATCAATGGCGATGCGGGCCGCGTCGGGCTTCGGGAAGCCGTAAACGCCAGTGCTGATATTCGGGAAGGCCAAACGGGCAAAACGGTGCGCCGCCCCGAGCCGCAGACTGCTGTCATAGGCGCGGCGCAACAGCGCGGCTTCATGGTGCCCGCCGCCGCGCCAGACGGGGCCGACGGTATGAATAACGTACGGCGCGGGCAGAGCGCCGCCGCCGGTTATCACCGCCTCTCCTACCGCACATCCGCCGCGATCGCGACGAATCGCCGCACACGCCTCCCTCAGTGCATAGGTATCTACACATTTATCGTGATACCTGTTATTACTTTGCAGAATGATTTCAACCTATCTGTTGGCGGGATTGACTCTCGCCTTACCCGCCGATATCAGACGCTGGTTAAACAGCATATGAC
>NZ_FRDB01000010.1 GCF_900143145.1 Candidatus Sodalis sp. SoCistrobi | reverse complement strand
ACTGCCTGACTGCCTGACTGCCTGACTGCCTGACTGCCTGACTGCCTGACTGCCTGACTGCCTGACTGCCTGACTGCCTGACTGCCTGACTGCCTGACTGCCTGACTGCCTGACTGCCTGACTGCCTCACAGCCTCACAGCCTCACAGCCTCACAGCCTCACAGCCTTATTGCCGCACCGCCATCACCATCGATGTTGCCGACATCCGTATTCCCTTTCTCTCCATTCTCCTCGCCGTTATCGTTATCGCCGATGCCTGCCAGCGCCGCCGCCCGTCAGCGCCGCACGGGGGAAAAGGTTGCGCCCGGCCGTGGTCGCGGCACGTTGATTCCCCTGCCGCAGTCTAAGGGTGCTAAGTAATCGCTACTTATCAGACTCGATGCGGGTTTTACAGCATTTTGCTGCCGGTCTTGAGTGCGCGTGCTGTGGTGGCTGACACGCATCATCACGAAAATCGGTAGCCGCTTTTGCGCGCCTTAAAGGTAAGCGGGTTCACGCAGACAGCCGACAAAAAGCTTGCCAAGTTGAGGTGTCTGGTACATCATGCAATCCGTCGTTAAGAAGGCTGACAGTGCGTAGCCGGTAAGCGCTTGCGAGGCGGTTCTTCGCCACATTTTTTCCGCAGCAGGCGAAATAATTACGTGAATAATTTATCCACCGCCAAAGGTAACGCAGCGTCTGCCTTATCTCCTCTGCCGTAATCTTTTAAACAGAGTTATCCACAGGCTTCCCACGGTCATCGTTGATGCTTGCGTTGACGGGGAAAATTTTGCTTTGTCATAGCCATTTGAAAAAGATAGATAAATTTTTATTATGAAACGTAAGATCGATCGCTTGCGTTTTTTGTGACGATTGATTGACAAAGAATTTTTATTTTTATGCACAGCGGGAGTGCGGCATTGAAAGAGGTCTTTTCCCGATGCGATGTGCCTCAGGCATCGCGCGTTAATCCTTTCTCGATGGCTCTGACCAACCGCGTTTGTTGTGCGCTGTGTACCGTGACGGCGGCGGCCTGACGATGCGCCATCTGTCTGTCCAGTGCCCAATGAATATGCACATCCAGCAGCGGCAGCTCACCCAGACGGCGCCGCAGCGCCAGCACGATATCATCCTGATAAGGGGCGTTACCCAGCGCAACGGCAATATTGCGTGACCAGCGCACGTGGCCGATACGGCGAATGGCCGACCCTTCGGTCACGCGCAGAAATGTCGCCTCATCCCAGCCAAAGAGTTCCAGCAGTTCTGGGGCGTGCAATACCGCGCGCGGACTAAAATCCGGCTCATCGGTCAGCGACGAGAAGCGGTTCCACGGACAGATCAACTGGCAGTCATCGCAGCCATAAATACGGCTGCCTATCAACGGCCGCAGCGCCTCAGGAATTTCTCCCTCCAGTTCGATCGTCAAATAGGAAATGCAACGGCGCGCGTCAATAGTGTAGGGCTCAACAATGGCGCCGGTGGGACAGGTGGTGATACAGGCGACGCAGCGGCCGCATTGCTCAGGCTGCGGTGCGTCAACCGGCAGCGGCAAATCGATGAGCAATTCACCGAGAAAAAACCACGAACCGGCTTCACGGTTTAAAATGAGTGAGTGTTTGCCAACCCAACCGATACCCGCCTTGGCCGCGAGCGGCCGCTCCATGATAGGGGCAGAATCAACGAAGGGACGGAAATTCACCGTGCCGCAGGCGTCGCGGATCCGCTCGCCCAGCTGTTTTAAGCGGTTACGTAAAACTTTGTGATAATCACGGCCCAGCGCATAGCGACTAACATATCCTAGTGAGGGATTTTTCAAGGTTGACGCGAAGGCGGCCTTGGCCGGCAGATAGTTCATGCGTACGCTTATGACCCGCAGGGTGCCCGGCAGCAACTCGTGCGGTCGGGCACGCAGCATGCCGTGGCGTGCCATCCAGGCCATTTCGCCGTGGTACTGGCGGTCCAGCCACGCTTGCAGCGCCGGCTCATGGGCGGCAAGATCGGTGTCGCAGATACCGACCTGCTGAAAGCCCAGTTCCTGCCCCCAGCGCTTAATCTGCCGGGCTAATTCTGAGAGATCGAAAGGATAAGACATGACTGACCGTGACAACACATACTCTGCATCCAGTTTATCACACTCCGTCTACGGTGCAGAATGGCTTCGGGGCTGGGAACGCCAGGGCGCCATGCTGGCGGGCGTTTCACTGTATCAGTTGATGGAGCGCGGCGGCATTCCAACGCATTCTTTGGCTCTACCCCGGCGCCCGGCGCTGGTTGGTGTTGGCGGGGCACGGCAACAACGGCGGGGACGGCTATGTGGTGGCGCAGCTTGCCGCCGCCGCCGGCAAGCAGGTGACAGTGCTGGCCTGCGACGGCCAACATCCCCTCCCCGCCGAAGCGGAACAGGCGAAAGCGGCGTGGCTGGCGTCGGGCGGGGAGGTACATTCGGCCGATCAACCCTGGCCGGAGGATGTAGAGGTGATCATTGACGCGTTGCTGGGCACAGGACTCAAGGCGGCGCCGCGCGACCCTTACCGCGCGCTTATCATCGCGGCTAACCAGCATCCCGCGCCGGTGTTCGCGCTGGATATTCCCTCCGGCCTTGACGCCGATACCGGCACGACGCCAGGGGAGGTGATTCGTGCCGCCCACACCGTCACGTTTATCGCCCTGAAACCGGGAGTGCTGACCGGTAAGGCGCGCAGCGTGACCGGTCAGCTGCATTATGACGATTTGGGTTTGGGCGAGTGGCTCAAACAGGAAACTCCGCTAATGGCGCGTCTCAGCGCGGCGCTATTGCCGCGCTGGTTGCCCCCGCGCGATCCCTGCGCGCATAAAGGCGACAACGGCCGCCTGTTAATTATCGGCGGGGATCACGGGTTTGCCGGCGCCATTCGCATGACGGGGGAGGCCGCGCTGCGCTGTGGCGCCGGGCTGGTACGCGTGTTAACGCGCGAAGAGAATCTCCCATCGTTGCTGACCGCCCGGCCGGAGCTCATGGTGGCGCCACTCACCCGCGATACCCTGCAGCAGGGGCTGGACTGGGCGGATGTGGTGGTGATCGGTCCGGGCCTTGGGCAGGAAAGTTGGGGGAGAAATGCGCTGCGCGTTGTAGAAAATTGTGACAAACCAATGCTGTGGGACGCCGATGCGCTTAACTTACTGGCATTCAATCCTGAGAAACGTCACAATCGAATTATTACGCCTCACCCCGGCGAGGCCGCCCGCCTGCTGAATGGCAATGTCAGCGACATTGAACGTGACCGCTTAGGTAGCGCGCGTCAATTGGTGCGACGCTATGGCGGTGTGGTGGTGCTGAAAGGCGCCGGCACTTTACTTGCCGCCGCGGATGACGCTGTCGCCGTCGCCGATGTCGGAAATGCGGGCATGGCCTCGGGGGGAATGGGGGATGTGTTGTCCGGTATCATCGGCGGTTTGCTAGCGCAAAAGCTGTCGCTGTATGATGCGGCCTGCGCCGGCTGCGTGGTCCATGGCGCCACCGCCGATCATCTGGCGGCGGAAAAGGGCACGCGCGGTATGTTGGCCACTGATTTGCTGCCGGCATTGTATCTATTTGTTAATCCTGAGCTTACCGCATAGAAACCAGACATGGAAAAACGTGTAATACCCCTGCCGGATGAAACGGCAACCGTCGCACTGGGCGCAGCATTGGCCGCCGCCTGCCGGCAAGCCTGCGTGATTAACCTTTATGGCGATCTCGGCGCCGGCAAAACCACGTTTTGCCGCGGTTTTCTGCGTGCATTGGGGCACGCGGGCAATGTGAAAAGTCCGACCTACACCCTGGTCGAGCCTTACGCGCTGCCGCGCTGGACGGTATATCATTTTGACCTTTATCGCCTGGCGGATCCGGAGGAGCTTGAGTTTATGGGAGTGCGGGACTATTTCGATGACACCGCCCTGTGTTTGGTCGAGTGGCCACAGCGCGGTGAAGGTGTCTTGCCGACGGCGGATATCGCGCTGACGCTGCAATATCAGGGTGACGGCCGGCAGGCACAGGCGCAAGCGCTGAGCGCTACCGGCGAGCGCATTCTGGCCCAGTTGGCACCGCGACAGGGAACGCCTTCATGATGCTGAAGTTCAGGGTAATGCTGGTGTTGGCGGTGTGTTTGATGATGGGGCAGGCAATGGCGGCGACGCTCGGCGATATTAACGTCGCCAACAGCGCCAGCCAATCGATGGTGACGCTCGGGTTTAACCAACAGCCGGTGTACGCCTTTTTCTCGCTGCATAATCCCGAGCGGGTGGTGGTGGATATCCGCCAGAGCGGCCCGGTGCAGGGGCTGCCCCTCGAATTTAGCGGCGAGAATGTCATTAAGCGCATTCGCACCAGTACGCCGGTGGATAAGCAGAGTTTGCGACTGGTTTTCGAGCTGACCCGCAAATCCCGCGTACAGGCCACGACACGGCAGGTCGGCGGGCGTTACAATGTTGTGCTGACCGTGATCAGCCAGCAGCCGGCCGCCGTAGCACCTGCGCCACGGACCCGCGCTGCCGAGCCGGTTTCGAGCGCGCCGCCGCCGTCAAAAGCGGTGAAAAATCCGTTTACCAACCGGGTGACGGTGGTAGAAAGCCCTGCTGCGGTGGCCACGCCGGTTTCGACATCGACCCCGACACCGCGCGGTCGGTTGCCGGCGGGCGCCGAACCGGTAGTGGTTGCCATCGACGCCGGCCACGGCGGTCAGGATCCGGGGGCGACCGGCCCCAATGGTCTGCATGAGAAGAACGTGACCATTGCCATCGCCCGCAAACTGAAAACGTTGCTCGACGCGGATCCCATGTTTAAGCCGGTATTGACCCGCGACGGCGATTACTTCATTTCGGTGATGGGCCGCTCTGATGTCGCGCGCAAAAAAGGCGCCAGCGTGCTGGTATCCATCCACGCCGATGCCGCGCCCAATCGCAGCGCCAGCGGGGCGTCAGTATGGGTGCTCTCAAACCGGCGCGCCAACAGCGAAATGGCAAACTGGCTGGAGCAGCATGAGAAACAGTCGGAGCTGCTGGGGGGCGCGGGCGATTTGCTGGCCAACAGCCAGGCCGACCCTTATCTTAGCCAGGCGGTGCTGGATCTGCAGTTCGGCCACTCACAGCGGGTGGGTTATGACATCGCGGTGAAGGTGCTGAGCCAGCTGCAGCGGGTGGGCGCGCTGCATAAGCGCCGGCCGGAACATGCCAGTCTCGGCGTCCTGCGTTCGCCGGATATTCCATCGCTGTTGGTGGAAACCGGTTTCATCAGTAATACCCGGGAGGAGCGGCTACTCGGTAGCAGCGCTTACCAGGATAAGATCGCTAACGCTCTGTATCTGGGGCTACGCGCTTATTTCCTGGCGCATCCGCTGCAAACCGGCCCAAAGCTCGAAAATCGGCCGCAGGGCGTTAGCTCCGCGGCCGATGCCGGCGCCAGCGGCACCCAGGCGGTGGCGCAGTCCAACGCCGGCGCGTTGGCCCCCGCCGCCGGTCGTCACGTCGTCAAACGCGGCGAGACGCTGTCTTCCATCGCCCGTCAATACGGGGTCAGCATGGCGGCGATCCGCACGCTGAACAAGCTGAAAAAAGACGGTGTCTGGGTCGGGCAGCGGCTGCGCATTCCCGCCGGGGGAAGCGCTCAGGCCGCGCCGCCGCCCGCCGCCGCCGCTGCGCCATCGGCCGCGCCGCGCCGGCATCAGGTGGCGCGCGGCGATACGTTGACCGCGATCGCCGTCCGCTATGGGGTGTCCGCCAGCGCCATCAAGCGCGCCAATAATATGACGTCCAATAACGTCATGTTGGGGCAGACATTAACCATACCGCCCGCTTAAGAGCAGAGGAACCCGATTATTATGCCGATTCAGGTGTTGCCGCCACAGCTTGCCAATCAAATCGCCGCCGGTGAAGTGGTGGAACGTCCCGCGTCGGTGGTTAAGGAGCTGGTGGAAAACAGTCTTGACGCCGGGGCAACGCGCATTGAAATTGATATCGAACGCGGCGGCGCCAAACGCATCCGAATCCGGGATAACGGCAGCGGTATCGATAAAGATGAGCTGGCATTAGCGCTGGCCCGCCACGCGACCAGCAAAATCGCCTGCCTGGACGATCTCGAAAATATCACCAGCATGGGCTTTCGCGGCGAGGCGCTGGCCAGCGTCAGCTCCGTGTCGCGTTTGACCCTGACCTCGCGCACCTTGGCGCAAAACGAAGCCTGGCAGGCGTACGCCGAGGGGCGCGATCTGGCGGTCACGCTAAAACCCGCCGCCCATCCGGTGGGGACGACGGTGGAGGTGCTGGATCTGTTTTATAACACCCCGGCCCGGCGCAAGTTCATGCGCACCGAAAAAACCGAATTTACGCACATCGATGAAGTCATCCGCCGTATTGCGCTGGCACGATTTGACGTCACATTTATTTTGCAGCACAACGGCAAAACGGTGCGCCAATACCGCGCGGTAAGCCAGCAAAGCCAACCTTTACGCAGACTGGGCGCACTGTGCGGCCCGGCCTTTGTCGAGCGGGCATTGAGCGTTTCCTGGCAGCACGGCGATTTGGCTATCCACGGCTGGGTGGCGGATCCGGCGGGCGGGGAACTGCCCGAGATGCAATACAGTTACGTCAATCGGCGCACCATGCGCGACAAATTAATCAACCACGCCATCCGGCAGGCCTATCAGGAACAGTTGGCGGGGGCGCAACAGCCGGCTTTCGTGCTGTTTCTCGACGTGGATCCCCATCAGGTTGACGTCAATGTCCATCCTGCCAAGCATGAGGTGCGGTTTCATCAGGCACGGCTGGTGCATGATTTTATCTATCAGGCGGTGGTGACCGTTTTGCAGCAAAGCACGGCTCCCCGCCTGCCGATGGGCGAGGCGGGGCCGCGTGCGCCGCAGAATCGCCAGGCGTCCGGGCGCAATCATTTCTCTCTGCCCGCCGGCGAGTCCGACCCCCGGTGGCCGGCGCAAAAAGCCGATGGTGAGGCTGATCCCCGTTGGTCGGCGCAACAGGTCGATGGCGAGGCCAATCCCCGGAGGCCGGCGCAACGGGTCGGTGGCGAAGCATCACTCCCCTTGCCGACGGATCCCGCCGCGTCCGGGCAGGCAGCGGCGCAGCCTCCAGATGTTGCGGGCGCCGAAGCGGGGCGCCAGAGCGGTAAGACCGGTGGGGATCGGGAGGTTGACCGTCGGCCCGCGGCGGCCGGTGAGGAAAGTATCGCGGCGCGTCAGCATGACGGCGGCGGCCAGGCGCGGGAGCGCAGCGGCGGCTATGCCGGTGGCGCGGGCTATCAGCGTAAAGAAGGGGCACTTTACCGGCAACTGATGCAAACAGCGTCGTTGCCGCAGGAGGCAAAAACGGCACAGCGCGATATTTTCGCCAAGCGTCGGCCGTCTACGGACGATGCGCCGCACGCTGCTGACCACGCACCCCACGCCGATGGCAACGCGCTAAATGCCGTCGCGCAACAGGCGCACGGTGGTCACTATGCCGCCCCCGGCATCCGTCACGGGCAGCGCGAGCAAAGCGGTCATCTAACGCTGACGAGCGCCGGGGTTGCCCCATCCGCCGCCGCGTCGCTTAACCGGGACAGCGGCGTCGATTTAGCCAGTGCCGGCATCTCGGGCGCTGACTCGGGTGCCAACCCGCTCGCCGGCGTCCCCGGTGGCGACGCTTCCGTCGGCGCCGGGCCGGCCGTCGTCGGTAATCCGCACACCTTCGGCCGGGTGTTGACCTTGGTGGCGCCTTGCTATGCGCTGGTGGAGTCGGCGGGCAGCCTGGCGCTACTCTCACTGCCGGTTGCCGAACGCTGCTTGATTGAACGTCAATTGACGCCGGGAATGGATACTTTGCGCGCCCAGCCGCTGCTGATTCCGTTGCGCATAACGCTGCGCGATAACGAGGTCGCGGCGCTGAAACGCCATCAACCACTGCTGCAGGAAATGGGTATTGTGCTACAAGCGCATCTTCATCAGGCGATACTGAATGCGGTACCTTTACCATTACGCCAACAAAATTTACAAAACTTGATTCCAGACCTGTTAGGCTACCTGCAAGGTGAAACGTCGGTGACGCATCACCAGGTTGCGGTCTGGCTTGCCCGCCGGCTGCAGCACGAATCGGTCGCTTGGAGCCATTCCCGGGCGATACAATTGCTTGCCGAGGTAGAGCGGCTTTGTCCGCAGTGGGTGAAAGCCCCGCCCGACGGGCTTCTGGTAACATTGAATTTTGAGGCCGCTATTAAAGCCCTGAACCATGACTGAGCCGACATTTCCGCGCCGGCCCCAGGCCATTTTCCTTATGGGCCCAACCGCCTCCGGCAAAACTGCGCTGGCAATGGCGTTGCGCCAGCATCTACCGGTGGAGATCATCAGTGTCGATTCCGCGCTGATTTATCGCGGTATGGATATCGGCACGGCCAAGCCCGGCGCTGACGAGCTGGCGCGGGCGCCGCATCGTCTGATAGATATCCGCGATCCGGCGGAGGCTTATTCAGCGGCGGATTTCCGCCGTGATGCGCTTAAGGAAATGGCAGAGATCACCGAGGCCGGTCGTATACCGTTGCTGGTGGGTGGGACCATGCTCTACTTCAAGGCGCTGCTGGAGGGATTATCCCCCTTGCCCCCGGCAGATCCCGAAGTGCGCGCGCGCATTGAACGCGAGGCGGAAACCCTGGGGTGGCAGGCGTTGCACCGGCAATTGCAACAGATTGATCCGATTGCGGCAAATCGTATTCATCCTAATGATCCGCAGAGACTGTCGCGGGCACTGGAAGTTTTTTTCGTTTCAGGTAACACTCTAACGGAACTGACAAAAATATCCGGTGAAGCGCTGGCGTATCGGGTACATCAATTCGCCATCGCACCGCTTGACCGCGCTTTGCTGCATCAGCGTATCGCGCAGCGCTTTCATCAGATGTTGGCCGCCGGTTTCGAGCATGAGGTCAGTACGCTTTTTGCCCGAGGTGATCTTCACAGGGAAATGCCATCCCTCCGTTGCGTCGGTTACCGCCAGATGTGGTCATATTTGGCCGACGAAACCGATTATGATGACATGGTGTTCCGCGGGATTTGCGCGACACGACAGCTTGCCAAGCGCCAGATGACCTGGCTGCGGGGGTGGCACGATGTTCATTGGTTGGATAGCGATGAGCCCGCCGCCGCCCTCGACAGGGTATTACAGGTTGTTAGTGCATAGGTTGGGTGATTGTGTACAATTGACGGTACTGAACGCGCTTTTTGACAACGATTATTTTATTTAGAGCCACATGGTTCTTGTTACAAACAACAAGCACATAAGGAAAAGACAGAATGGCTAAGGGGCAATCTTTGCAAGATCCGTTCTTGAACGCATTGCGTCGGGAACGTGTTCCGGTTTCTATTTATTTGGTGAATGGCATTAAACTACAGGGCCAGATTGAATCTTTTGATCAGTTTGTCATTTTATTGAAAAACACGGTCAGCCAGATGGTTTATAAACACGCCATCTCTACTGTCGTACCGTCGCGTCCCGTATCGCATCACAATAACAATCCGAGCGGCGGTTCCAGTAATTATCATCATGGCAGCACCCCGGCTTCGCAACCGTCGCAGCCGGAAAGCGATGACGCCGAATAAGGCGCATCCCTGTTGACCATTTCGCGGTGCTTTAGCGTGCTGTTTGCGCTAAGGCCCGACTATAGCTGCGGTATATCCGCATGAGAGGTTGTACGCTTGTTTGACCGTTACGATGCCGGTGAGCAGGCCATACTGGTTCACATCTTTTTTTCGCAAGACAAGGATATGGAAGATTTGCAGGAGTTTGAATCCCTGGTATCTTCCGCCGGGGTAGCGGCATTACACGTCGTTACCGGCAGCCGTAAGGCGCCGCATCCTAAATATTTTGTCGGCGAGGGAAAAGCGGAAGAGATCGCGGAGGCGGTTAAAACCAGTAGCGCGTCTGTGGTCCTGTTCGACCATGCCTTATCCCCCGCCCAGGAGCGAAATCTTGAACGCCTGTGCGAGTGCCGGGTTATCGACCGCACGGGGTTGATCCTCGATATTTTTGCCCAGCGTGCGCGTACCCATGAGGGTAAGCTGCAGGTAGAGCTGGCGCAACTGCGTCATCTTGCCACACGGCTGGTGCGCGGCTGGACGCACCTTGAACGGCAAAAGGGCGGTATCGGGCTGCGCGGGCCGGGGGAAACTCAGCTTGAAACTGACCGCCGCTTGCTGCGTAACCGAATCAGCCAGATACTTTCCCGTTTGGAGAGAGTGGAGAAACAGCGTGAACAGGGACGGCGCGCCCGCGCCCGCGCGGATGTGCCCACCGTCTCGCTGGTGGGCTATACCAACGCCGGTAAATCCACTTTATTTAATCTGATGACCGAAGCCGGCGTCTATGCGGCCGATCAGCTGTTCGCCACGCTCGACCCGACACTCAGGCGCATTAATGTGGGTGATGTGGGGGATACCGTCTTGGCGGATACGGTGGGCTTCATCCGCCATTTGCCACACGATCTGGTCGCGGCATTTAAAGCGACGCTGCAGGAAACGCGGCAGGCCACCTTGCTGTTGCATATTGTCGACGCCGCCGATACGCGTATTAAAGAAAATATTGACGCGGTTGATCAGGTACTGGCCGAAATTGAAGCCAATGATATTCCGACATTGTTGGTGATGAATAAAATCGATTTGCTTGATGATTTCGTGCCGCGCATCGATCGCGATGAAGAAAACCGTCCTGTCCGGGTGTGGCTTTCCGCCCACAGCGGTGAAGGGATAGCGCTGCTGATGCAAGCGCTCACCGAGCGTTTGGCGGGCGAAATCGCGCGCCATGAGCTCCGTCTGCCCCCGCAGGCCGGCCGGCTGCGCAGTCGTTTTTATCAACTGCAGGCCATTGAAAAAGAGTGGGTCGAAGAAGATGGCAGTGTGGGGCTGGTCGTAAGATTGCCCATTATCGACTGGCATCGGTTATGTAAGCAGGAAATGGCGTTGGTAGACTATCTTGTCTGACCGTCCTTTGGGAACTCAAGCCTGAAGAATACTAATTAAAGTAAAATGGAGCTAAAACATGGCGTGGAATCAGCCCGGTAATAACGGACATGACCGCGACCCGTGGGGGAGCAGCAATAATAATAGCGGCAACTCTGGCGGAAATAACAATAAAGGCGGACGCGAACAAGGGCCGCCCGATCTGGATGATATCTTCCGTAAACTCAGCCGCAAGCTGAGCGGGTTTGGCAACAAAGGCGGCGGCACGGGTACCGGTACCGGCGCGCCGGGCAGAAGCGGCCGTTATATCGGTCTTGCGGTCGCGGCCGTCGTGGTCATCTGGGCGGGCAGCGGCTTCTACACGATCAAGGAAGCGGAACGCGGCGTGGTGTTGCGTTTCGGCAAATTCGATCATCTGGTTCAGCCCGGCCTGAACTGGAAACCGACCTTTATCGACACCGTGACCGCAGTCAACGTGGAGTCGGTACGGGAGCTGGCGGCGTCCGGCGTGATGCTGACCTCCGATGAAAACGTTGTGCGCGTGGAAATGAACGTGCAATACCGCGTCACCGACCCTGAGCGCTACCTGTTCAGCGTGACCAACGCCGACGACAGCCTGCGTCAGGCCACCGACAGCGCCCTGCGCGGCGTTATCGGTAAATACACCATGGATCGCATCCTGACCGAAGGCCGCACCGTGGTGCGCAGCGACACCCAACGCGTGCTGGAAGAAACTGTTCAGCCTTACAACATGGGCATTACCCTGCTGGACGTCAACTTCCAGGCCGCCCGGCCGCCGGAAGAGGTGAAAGCGGCGTTTGACGATGCTATCGCCGCGCGGGAAAATGAACAGCAATATATCCGCGAAGCGGAAGCGTATTCCAACGAAGTCCAGCCGCGCGCCAACGGCCAGGCGCAGCGCATTTTGGAAGAAGGCCGCGCCTATAAGGCCCGCACGGTGCTGGAAGCGCAGGGGGAAGTCCAGCGGTTCGCCAAGGTGCTGCCGGAATATAAAGCGGCGCCGGAAATTACCCGTGAACGTCTGTATATCGATGCCATGGAGCGCGTGCTGAGCAACACCCGCAAAATTCTGGTCAATGACAAAGGCAGCAATAATCTGATGGTGCTGCCGCTCGATCAGATGCTGCGCAACGCGCCGGCCGGCAATAGCAAGCCCCGCTCGGGCAGCGATGCTCTTAATCTGCTGCGGCTGCCTGCCGGTGGCTCCAGCGGTAACGCGACGGCGCCTGCCGCGGGCGGCAACGCCAGCGGAACGGTCATGGATCAGCGACGCGCCAATGCACAGCGTGACGATACCACGCGCGAAGGGAGGGAATAACCGATGCGTAAGCCTTTATTGCTTATTGTGGTCGTAGTGCTGGTGGTGCTGTATGCGTCACTGTTTGTGGTGCAGGAAGGCCAGCGCGGCATCGTTCTGCGCTTTGGCAAGGTGTTGCGCGACGGCGATAACAAACCGTTGATTTACAACCCCGGCCTGCACATGAAAATACCGTTTATCGAAACGGTTAAAAATCTTGATGCGCGCATTCAGACCATGGAAAACCAGGCCGATCGCTTTGTCACCATGGAAAAGAAAGACCTGATTGTCGACTCCTATATTAAATGGCGTATCAGCGACTTCAGCCGCTACTATCTGGCGACCGGCGGCGGTGATGTGTCGCAGGCGGAAGTGTTGCTGAAACGGAAGTTTTCCGACCGTTTGCGCTCGGAGCTCGGCCGGCTGGATGTCAAGGGGATTGTCACCGATTCCCGCAACCGTCTGATGACCGATGTGCGCGAAGCGCTGAACAACGGCACGTCCGGCGACGATGAAGAGACGCAGGCGACCGCGGCCGATAACGCCATCGCTTCCGCCGCCGCGCGGGTAGAGCGTGAAACCAACGGCCCGCAGCCGTCGGTGAACCCGAACAGTATGGCGGCGTTGGGGATCGAGGTTGTCGACGTGCGAATCAAGCAGATCAACCTGCCGACGGAAGTGTCGGACGCTATCTATCAGCGTATGCGCGCCGAGCGTGAAGCCGTCGCCCGTCGCCACCGTTCGCAGGGGCAGGAAGAGGCGGAGAAGCTGCGCGCCGCGGCGGATTATGAAGTGACCCGCACCCTGGCCGAAGCCGAGCGTCAAGCGTTGATTACCCGCGGTGAAGCGGATGCGGAAACCGCCAAGCTGTACGCCGATGCGTTCAGCAGGGATCCGGCGTTCTATGCCTTTATCCGCAGCCTGCGCGCGTATGAGAACAGCTTTAACAGCAACAGCGATGTGATGGTGCTGAGCCCGGAAAGCGATTTCTTCCGCTTTATGAAGTCGCCGGAAGATACCGTGGTCGGCCGCCGTCCCTGACGGTTGCTCCACACAGTTAATCAGGCCCGAGCACTCGGGCCTTTTTTTGCTTTGAGGTTATGTCATGAATCCGACGATTTGGATGGCGCTCGGTCTGGTGCTGGTCTTGGAGGGATTGGGGCCAATGCTGTTTCCCAGCATTTGGCGTAAGATGATAGGTTCGCTGGCGACGCTGCCGGACCCGCTTTTGCGCCGTTTCGGCGGCGGTTTAGTGGTCGCCGGCTGCGTCATCTACTATATGTTGCGTAGCAAAATGGGCGCCTGATCGCAGCGCGAAAAAACAGCGCGAACCGGCGTCAAAAAGTACTGAAAGTCGTGGATTCAGATGGTAGAATCCATTTTTAAGCAATCTAGTGAAGTTAAGAGATGGGTAAGAACGTCGTCGTACTGGGCACCCAATGGGGTGACGAAGGTAAAGGCAAGGTCGTCGACCTGCTGACCGAACGGGCTAAATATGTTGTTCGCTATCAGGGTGGACACAACGCCGGTCATACTTTAGTTATCAATGGTGAAAAAACCGTCCTTCATTTGATCCCCTCAGGCATCCTGCGTGAAAACGTGGTTAGCATTATCGCCAACGGCGTCGTGCTGTCGCCGGAAGCGCTGATGAAAGAAATTGGTGAGCTGGAGGCGCGGGGTATTCCGGTACGCGAACGCATGCTGATTTCCGAGGCGTGCCCGCTGATTCTTGCCTATCACGTGGCGATGGACGTTGCTCGCGAAAAGGCCCGCGGCGCCAAAGCCATCGGCACCACCGGTCGCGGCATTGGCCCGGCCTATGAAGACAAAGTGGCGCGTCGTGCGCTGCGCGTGGGCGATCTGTTCAACAAGGACACGTTTGCCGCCAAGCTGAAAGAGGTCGTGGACTACTACAACTTCCAGCTGGTGCACTATTACCAGGCCGACGCGGTGGATTACCAGACGGTGCTGGACGATATCCTGGCGGTGGCCGATGTCCTTACCGCGATGGTCGTTGACGTTTCCGAGCTGCTGGACAGCGCGCGCAAACGCGGCGATCTGATGATGTTTGAAGGCGCTCAGGGCACGCTGCTGGATATCGACCACGGCACCTATCCCTACGTTACCTCGTCCAATACCACGGCCGGCGGCGTCGCCACCGGCTCTGGCCTTGGCCCGCGCTATGTGGATTATGTTCTGGGCATCGTCAAGGCCTATTCCACGCGCGTTGGCGCCGGCCCGTTTCCCACCGAGCTGTTTGACGACACCGGGGAATTCCTCTGTGCCAAGGGCAATGAATTCGGCGCCACCACCGGCCGCCGCCGCCGTACCGGCTGGCTGGACGCGGTAGCGGTGCGCCGCGCGGTGCAGATCAACTCGCTTTCCGGTTTTTGTCTTACAAAACTCGACGTGCTTGACGGTCTGCAGGAAGTGAAAATCTGCACCGCCTATCGCCTGCCCGACGGTCGCGTGGTGGAAAGCACGCCGCTGGCGGCGGAAAACTGGGAAGGTATTGAGCCGATTTATGAAACCATGCCGGGCTGGAGCGAAAGCACCTTCGGCGTGAAGGCGTTCGACAAGCTGCCCGAGGCGGCGCGTCGCTACATCAAGCGTATCGAAGAGGTCACCGGCGTGCCGGTGGACATCGTCTCGACCGGGCCTGACCGCAGTGAAACCATGATTTTACGCGATCCGTTTGACGCCTGATGGTGGTCGGCCGTTAAAAAAGCAAAAAAGACAGCAAACCGGGCGTGCCCCGGTTTGTTTTTATATGTCAATAGGTTATCCTGCCGTTACCGCGCATGCCCTCATTGCCGCCCGACAAGTTTTATGGCCTGTTTGGTTCTCAAAGGTTACTCTTATTGTTCATGTTTTCCTTTTTACCGATACAGTTGACCCCGCCAGGGTTTGGTGGGCTTGCCAACGACAGCGGTATTCAGGTCGGCGCGCTGTGCGCCGGCCGGTTGTAGCGCGGGACACGAGGTTGACATTTCGCCTGCCGTTAAAAACAGGTGTTGCGCAGGTGCTCATACGGTTCATCGCATCAGCCCGCGCCCTGGGTGGCCGGCATGATTGCCTTGACCGCCGCTCTACATAGACATGCGCGTGCCCGCTAGCGGCACGGCAACCTGTTTTGACATTATGGAGGTAGCACAATGTCACAAGATCCCTTTCTGGAAAGAGAGGCTGAAAAATACGCATTCCCGGTTCCCAGCCGAGAATTTATCCTCGCCCATCTAGCCAAGCGGGAAAAGCCCGCCAGCCGCGAGGAGTTGGCGCAAGAGCTGGACATCAGCGGTGAAGACCAATTGGAGGGTTTGCGCCGCCGCCTGCGCGCCATGGAGCGGGACGGGCAATTGATATTCACCCGGCGTCAGTGCTATGCGCTGCCGGAGCGCCTGGATCTGTTGCGCGGTACGGTCATCGGTCATCGCGACGGTTTTGGTTTCCTGCGCGTCGAAGGCAGCAAGGATGACTATTATTTGTCCGCCGAACAGATGAAAATGGCCATTCACGGCGATGTGGTCATGGCGCAACCCCAGGGGGCGGACCGCAAAGGCCGCCGCGAGGCGCGCATTGTGCGGGTGCTGGTGCCGAAAACCAGCCAGATCGTAGGCCGGTTTTTCACCGATGCCGGCAGCGCATTTGTCGTGCCGGACGATAGCCGCCTCAGTTTCGATATCCTGATCCCGCCGGAGGCGACTCAGAGCGCCCGCATGGGGTTCGTGGTGGTGGTGGAGCTGACGCAACGCCCGACCCGGCGTACCAAAGCCATCGGCAAAGTGGTAGAGGTGCTCGGCGACAATATGGGTACCGGTATGGCGGTGGATATCGCCTTGCGCACGCACGATATTCCTTATGTCTGGCCGCCAGAAGTTGAGCAGCAGCTTGCGGATTTGCAAGAAGACGTGCCGGAAGCGGCCAAACGCGGGCGTATCGATTTGCGCGCGCTGCCGCTGGTGACCATTGACGGCGAGGACGCCCGCGACTTCGACGACGCGGTGTACTGCGAGAAAAAACGCAGCGGAGGCTGGCGACTGTGGGTGGCGATTGCTGATGTGAGCTATTACGTCCGCCCGCATACGCCGCTTGATCAGGAGGCCAGCCGACGTGCCACCTCGGTGTATTTCCCTTCGCAGGTGATCCCGATGCTCCCCGAGGTACTGTCCAATGGCCTGTGTTCGTTAAACCCACAGGTGGACAGGCTGTGTATGGTGTGCGAGATGACCATCTCTGCTCAGGGACGCCTCTCATCCTATAAATTTTATGAAGCGGTGATGAACTCCCATGCGCGCCTGACTTATAACAAGGTCTGGCAGATCTTGCAGGGGCAGCAGGAATTGCGCGCCCAGTACGCGCCGCTGGTCAAGCCGCTGACGCAACTGCATGAAATGTATCAGACGCTGGAACAAGCCAGAGTCCAGCGCGGCGGCATCTCTTTTGAAACCGAAGAGGCCAAATTCATTTTCAATGCAGAGCGCCGCATCGAGCGTATCGAGCCGGTGAAGCGTAATGACGCCCATAAACTGATCGAAGAGTGCATGATCCTGGCGAATATCGCCGCGGCGCGCTTTGTTGAGAAGCACAAAGAGCCGGCGCTTTATCGCGTGCATGATAGGCCAAGCAATGACCACATCACGTCGTTGCGCACGGTCCTGGGTGAATTGGGGCTGACGCTCGGCGGCGGAGAAAGACCCGAGCCGAAAGATTATGCCGATATGATGAATCTGGTCGCCGGCCGGCCGGATCACGAAATGCTGCAAACCATGTTGCTGCGATCGATGAAGCAGGCGATTTACGATCCGGAAAACCGCGGCCACTTCGGGCTGGCCCTGCAGGCCTATGCCCACTTCACCTCACCTATCCGCCGTTATCCGGATCTGGCGCTGCACCGGGCGATCAAATATCTTCTCGGCAAGCAAAACGGCGATGTTGATGGTCGCGCCACCCCGACCGGCGGCTGGCATTCCGAGCTGGAGGAAATGTTGCAGCTGGGCCAGCAATGTTCGCTGAGCGAGCGTCGCGCCGATGAAGCGACCCGCGACGTGGCGGACTGGTTGAAGTGTGACTTCATGCAGGATCACGTCGGTGAGGTGTTTAGCGGTATTATTACCAGCGTAACCAGCTTCGGCTTTTTCGTGCGCCTCGATGAATTGTTTATCGACGGTCTGGTGCATGTCTCGTCGCTGGACAATGACTATTACCGCCACGACAACATCGGTCAGCGGCTGATAGGCGAATCCGGCGGCAGGGTCTACCGGCTTGGCGACGCGGTGGAGATCCGCGTTGAAGCCGTGCATATGGACGAACGCAAAATCGATTTCTCTTTGATTTCCAGCCGCCGTCAGCCGCGAGGGGCAGGTAAAACCGCGCGTCAGCGTCAGCAGCAGCCGACCCGCGGTGGCAATGACGGTAAACCGTCGCGCCGCCGCCGTAGCGGTAAACAGCCGGCTAATTTCGAGGCCGATAGCGCATCCCGGCCGTCAGCAGCGACGGGAAAGGGGGGCGACAAGCCCGGCGGCGGGCGCGGTAAGCGCCAGCGCTGCGGTGGACAAAACGCGCCGCAGACGCCTGCTGGCAGCTCCGCTCAAGGAGGCGCGAAAAGCGCCAAAGGCGGCCACGCCTTCTCCGCGCCGGCCAAACCGGCCAGTGAGGAAGCCTCGCGCACCAAGCCGTCCACGGACGGAGCACGTAATAAAGCCGCCGGCGGCAAAACGCGCCGCGGCAGGAAGTCGGCCGCCGCGTCCAAACACTCAGAGAGCTGAGTGCCGGTGCGCGATGTCGATTAGCACAACCCAAACGGGCCACCAGGCCCGTTGACGATGAAAGACGATCATGAGCGAAATTATTTACGGTATTCATGCCGTACAGGCCCTGCTGGAGCGCGATCCCCAACGCTTCCTGGATGTGTATTTGTTAAAAGGGCGCGACGACCGCCGTTTACAGCCGCTGGTTCAGCAGCTAGAAAAGGCCGGCATCGTTATCCAGATGGTGAGCCGCCAGTGGCTGGATGAGAAGGCCGAGGGCGCGGTTCATCAGGGGATTGTCGCCCGCGTGCAGGCGGGGCGGCAGTACCAGGAGAACGATCTGCCGGCGCTGCTGACCCAGCAGGCCGCGCCGCTGTTGCTGGTGCTTGATGGCGTCACCGACCCGCATAATCTGGGCGCGTGCCTGCGCTGTGCCGACGCCGCCGGCGTGCATGCGGTCATCGTACCGCGCGATCGCGCAGCGCCGCTAAACGCCACCGCCAAAAAAGTGGCCAGCGGCGCCGCGGAAACCGTGCCGCTTATCCGCGTGACCAACCTGGCGCGCACGTTGCGCCTGCTGCAACAGAATAATGTGTGGATAGTCGGTACCGCCGGCGAGGCGGATCACCACCTTTATCAAAGTAAACTGACCGGGCCGCTGGCGCTGGTCATGGGCGCGGAAGGTGAAGGCATGCGCCGCCTGACGCGTGAACACTGCGATGAGCTCATCAGCATTCCCATGGCCGGCACGGTTTCGTCACTGAATGTGTCGGTTGCCGCCGGGGTATGCCTGTTTGAAGCCGTGCGGCAGCGGGGGCAGAGCTAGCTCTGCGGTTGCCAGCGCACGCTTACCGGTAAAGAATCGCCTCGCCGTGCCAGACGCCGGGGGTCACCGTTTCATCGATCATCAGGATCTGGTAGTAGTGTGCCTGATGTTCATCCGCCCCGCGCTGAAGGGCGTTTTTGGCGTCCATGGGACTGCCGCGCTCGTCCACGGTGACCTTGCCTATCCGGGTCAGCGAACCCACCTTGTTACGGCTGATTTCAACCGCCCGCTTTTCTGGTGCCGGCGACGACGCCGGTTTGCCGTTCAACACGCTGCATCCCGCTAACGGCAGGCAGCAAATAAGGATCAGTAAAGTAAACCGTTTCATAGCCAAATTTCCGCAATGCTTAGGTGATTAAAGTATAGCGAAACCGGTCGGCAGTGATTATGGTATTGACCGGAACCGCGGCGGCAGGACGGCGTCGCGTAATCGGTAATGGCGAACGGGAGGCCCCATGGTCGAGATGCATCAGGAGTACGTCGGCGACATCCAAGTGATACATGCGGTGCCGACGGGCGGGTATGCTTTACCGCTGCCGACGCTGTTTTTTTACCATGGCTACACCTCGTCCAAAGAGGTCTATAGCTATTTCGGCTATGCGCTGGCGCAGGCCGGGTTCCGTGTGATCCTGCCGGATGCTCTGATGCATGGTGCCCGTTTTGACGGCGATGAACAACGTCGCCTGCGGCATTTTTGGGATATTCTACGCAAAAACATCGACGAATTACCTGCGTTGTATACGCATTATCGCCAGCTCGGACAGATAGACGGCCGGCGTGTCGGCGTCTGCGGCGCGTCGATGGGCGGCATGACCGCACTGGGGGCACTGGCGCGCTTTGACTGGCTGATGTCCGCCGCGGCGCTGATGGGATCAGGGGATTTTATGCGCCTTAGCCGCACCCTGTTTCCGCCGGTGACGCCGGATGCGCCGGACTATGAACGGCGTTTCACCGCCGCGCTGGCGCCGCTGGCGGACTATGATGTGTTTCAGCGGCTGGATAAACTGCAGGACCGGCCATTGCTGCTTTGGCACGGCGAGGCGGACCCGCTGGTGCCGCCGGCGGAGAGCGCGCGGCTGTATCAGGCGCTGCGCGCGCGCGCGATGGTCATCATCGGGTGCGCTATCTTACCGAGCCGGACATCGGTCATAAAATCACCGTGGGCGCGCTTGCGGCGACCGTGGCTTTTTTCCGCGAGGTGCTTTAGCGCTCTAGGCAGGCTGCTTAACGACAAATGCCGAACGCTGAACGCTGAACGCCAAACACCAAACGCCGAATGCCGAATGCCGAACGCCGAACGCTCACCCAAACGCTCCAGGCTGAAGCTTAGACGCCGACCATCGACCATCGACCACGGAAATAATCCACTACGGTCCTTGTGTTTAGCCGGCCGGATAAGTACAATTGCGCGTCATTTTTCGACCGTACACTTATCACGTTCCTTGCTTCCATGGGCCGCGGTTGACCCTGACAGGAGGCTGAATAATCCGTAAGGAGCAATTCTATGCGTCATTACGAAATCGTTTTTATGGTTCATCCTGACCAAAGCGAACAGGTTGCCGGCATGATCGAACGCTACAGCACCCTGATTACCGGTGCTGAAGGCCAGATCCACCGCCTGGAAGACTGGGGCCGTCGTCAGCTGGCTTACCCGATCAACAAACTGCACAAAGCCCACTATGTTCTGCTGAACGTAGAAGCGCCGCAGGAAGTGATCGACGAGCTGGAAACAGCTTTCCGCTTCAATGACGCCGTTATCCGCAGCATGATCATGCGCGTTAAGCACGCGGTGACTGAAGCGTCTCCGATGGTTAAAGCGAAAGACGAACGCCGCGAGCGCCGTGAAGATTTCGCCACTGAAACCAACGAAGACTCTGATGCTGGGGATTCTGAAGAGTAATCGATGATGACGGCGAACCGTCTGATGCTGTCGGGCACCGTGTGCAAGACACCCATCCGAAAGGTCAGCCCGTCAGGGATTCCGCACTGCCAGTTCGTGCTTGAGCACCGTTCTGTGCAGCAGGAAGCCGGTTTTTCACGCCAGGCATGGTGCCGACTCCCCGTGGTGGTCAGTGGAAAACACACACTCGATATTACTCGCAGTTTAACGGTCGGTGCGCAGATCACTGTGCAAGGGTTCATTAGTTGCCATCAAGGGCGCAATGGCCTTAGCAAAATAGTCCTGCATGCCGAGCAGATTGATTTGATAGATTCTGGAGACTAGCCTTATGGCACGTTATTTCCGTCGTCGCAAGTTCTGCCGTTTCACCGCGGAAGGCGTTGTTGAGATCGACTATAAAGACATCGCTACGCTGAAAAACTATATCACCGAAAGCGGTAAAATTGTCCCGAGCCGGATTACCGGTACTCGCGCCAAATACCAACGTCAGCTGGCCCGCGCGATCAAGCGTGCGCGCTACCTTTCCCTGTTGCCGTACACTGATCGTCATCAGTAATCGGTCATTGTCCACTAAGTCTTTGAGAGGATAAGGTAATGCAAGTTATTCTGCTTGATAAAGTCGCCAACCTGGGCGGTTTGGGTGAACAGGTTAACGTTAAAGCGGGCTACGCTCGTAACTTCCTGGTGCCGCAGGGCAAAGCCGTGCCGGCCACCAAGAAAAACGTGGAATATTTCGAGGCGCGCCGCGCCGAGCTCGAAGCCAAACTGGCGGAAACTCATGCTGCGGCTGAAGCACGCGCTGCGAAAATCAATGAACTGGGCAGCGTCACCATCTCGTCTAAAGCAGGCGACGAAGGTAAACTGTTTGGCTCTATCGGTACCCGCGATATCGCCGACGCGATCACCGCCGCAGGCGTTAACGTCGCCAAAAGCGAAGTGCGTCTGCCGAACGGTGTTCTGCGCACCACCGGTGACCACGACGTCAGCATCCAGGTACACAGCGAAGTTTTCGCCAGCCTGAATGTGGTGATTGTTCCCGAAGCGTAATCGCGAGATTATGTGAGGTTAAAACGCCGGCCCTGCGCCGGCGTTTTGCTTTTCCGGCCAGGCCCGATCAGGTAGACGCGATGACACCGATGGCCGTGGCGTCAGCGTAACCATCGTCGCCAGCAGTACGATGGCGAGCGTCGGTGGCGAAGGGAGCGTTGCTGCTGCTGGCAAGGTCACCACCGTGGGAATCGGAGCGGCGCTGTTGCTGGCAGGATCACCGCCACGGATATCGGGGCGGCGCTGCTGGCATGGTTAGCGCCGTTGGTAGCTGCCATCGGGCTGTAACGAAAAGCGCACCGGACCGGCGGCACCGGTTTCAATCTCCAGCAGCGTTACCACCCCCTGCGCATTCTGGACTATCCGCACTTCCTGCCCGGCCTGCAGGCTGCTCAGCGGCTTATCGCTACCCTCCACCTGCGCCATGGCAAAGACATCCGCCACCGGCAAATTGTGCGCGCGAAACAGCTGTGCCAGCGTCTGGCCGTCGGCGATGCGGTAGGTTTGCACTTGGCGGTTATCCGTGCTGCCGGCGACGGCGCTGTTGTCCACCAGCTCGGCCTGCATTGTCGGCGCAGGCGGCGCGTCGTTACGGACCGTTGACGCGGGTGGCGTCTGCGGGCTATAGGGCCAAAGCAAAACAATGGCCACCATCAGGGCAACAATCAGCAGCCAGCGGCGATGCAAGGGCGGCAGCGGGCCCATCCATTTAAATCCATCCGGCAGGTGCCACAACGCCGCCAACCCTGTCTTCCCGCGCTGTGCCATACCCGAGCGGGGCGGGGCGGGGGACGAGACCCTCCGCGGCGCCTCCTCTGCCATATAGTCTGGGCGCTGACCGGCGCTGCCGAGGGGCGTGGTAAAGGGCTCTTCTCCGGTCTCGGCGCCGTGCCTATCGGCCGCTGCGCCCGTGTCACGGTCAGAAGGGCGCCCGGCGCCGGCGCTGCCGATGGGGGCCGGCAGCGGCTCGTCCTCGTCCGCGGCACTGCCGATGGCCAGGGCATAGGACGCGTCCAGCGGCGAGGCCGTGGCAAGGCTATCCTGTGTGTCGGGAAGTTGCCCTGGGGCGCGCTTATGGTCCTTGGCCGCCGGCCGGCTGACGTCATCATCGGGGCTGAAACGGCGGCGCCATTTCTCCCACAGACCGTCCAGGCCCGGCAGTGAAAAGCCCGGGGACGTATTCTTCCTGGGCGCAATTTTGCCCATGATGACCTCTCTTGCAATACTGTTGCCGTAACCCGATGAAGTATAGAGCGGCGCGGGATTAAGCTCCATGCCTATTTCATACCGCGCCTGTGCGGTTAAGGGGCGGTGTCATACTAATTGCACGCGGCATTTTACCCCAACCGCCCGCGCTGTTATGCTGCGCCTTTCGCTTTTTAAGATTTCAAGGAAATGTCATGACCAACCCTTCATTAGACAGCGTAGAAGCACAGGCGAGCTACGGTATCGGCCTGCAGGTGGGCCAGCAATTGGTGGAATCCGGGCTGGAAGGCCTGTTGCCCGATGCCCTGCTGAACGGCTTGCGCGATGCGCTGGAAGGTAATGCGCCGGCGGTGCCGGTGGACGTGATTCACCGTGCGCTGCGTACCGTCCACGAACGTGCCGACGCGGTACGTCAGGAGCGCCAGCAGCATCTGGCGGTGGAAGGCGATAAATTCTTGGCGGACAATGCCGGCAAGGAAGGGGTCAATCTGACCGAATCGGGCCTGCAGTTTAAAGTGTTGGCGCAGGGCGAGGGCCCCATCCCCTCGCGGCAGGATCGCGTGCGGGTGCATTACACCGGTCGGCTGCTGGACGGTACCGTGTTTGACAGCTCGGTTGAACGTGGCCAGCCGGCGGAGTTCCCGGTCAGCGGCGTGATTGCCGGTTGGATCGAAGCATTGACGTTGATGCCGGTCGGCTCGCGGTGGGAGTTGTATATTCCCCACAAACTGGCTTACGGCGAGCGCGGCGCCGGCGCGTCCATTCCGCCTTTTAGCGCGCTGATTTTTGAAGTGGAACTGCTGGAAATCCTGTAATTCGGCTAAGCGCCGACAGGCTGTCCTAATCACGCCGATGGTGCGCGCTTTTAGGCTGTCCTTATTGCGCGCTGCTATGCTTTCCTTATCGCGCACTGATCGGTTTCCCTATCGCGTGCAGTTATGCTGTACTCACTGCGCGCTGTTAGGCTGCCCTTCCCACGCTCCTGTGCTGTCCTTATCGCGTGCTTATAGCCGCCCGACGGCTTCCCGACGGCGCGGCGGTATAAACTTCTGCGTCGCAGTGTGTCAGAGCATTATCACGTCGAGCAAAATAATATTATTATTACTCTAAGGCTCATCTTCGAGGTATATCATGATTGAACCCATCATCGCGCTTTCCCGCGAGGCTGGCGCGGCCATTATGCAGGTCTACAACGGTGACAAACCGCTGGAGCTTAACCAGAAGCAGGATGACTCGCCGGTGACCGCCGCCGATCTGGCCGCGCATCGGGTCATCGCTGCCGGTTTACAGGCGTTGGCGCCGGAGATCCCCCTCCTTTCGGAAGAAGATCCGCCGGACTGGTCCCTTCGTCAGCACTGGCGCCGTTTCTGGCTGGTGGATCCGCTGGACGGCACCAAGGAGTTCCTGCGGCGTAACGGCGAATTCACCGTGAATATCGCCTTGATTGAGTACGGTAAGCCCGTGCTGGGGGTGGTGTATGCCCCGGTGACCGATAGGCTTTATGCCGCAGCCGATGGCAAGGCCTGGCGCATTGACGAGAATGGCGAGCAACAGGCTATCGAAGTCAAAGAGGCGCGACCGCCGCTGGTGGTGGTGAGCCGTTCGCATGGCAACAATGCGGAGCTGCAGGATTATCTGGCCCATCTGGGTGAGCATCAGACGGTGACAATTGGATCATCGTTGAAGTTCTGTCTGGTGGCGGAGGGCACGGCGCAGCTTTATCCGCGCTTCGGGCCGACCAGCGTTTGGGACACCGCCGCGGGACACGCAGTGGCGATGGCGGCCGGCGCCCAGGTCAATGATTGGCAGGGACGGACGTTGGATTACACCCCGCGCGAGTCTTTCCTTAATCCTGGCTTCAGGGTCTCGCTGTTCTGAGCCTTGGTTTTGCGGGTGGCGGCGCGGCGGGCTGATGGCCTCCGCGCGCGCTGCACAGTTGCCTCCGGCCAGGATCTGCGTGCGAGCGTTTAACGCTGCTGCTCGCGCAGTATGCGCTGAATTAAAGTGACGACCTGGCGCACGTCTTCCAACGTCAGCGGCCCTTCTTTCACCCACTGCACTTCCCCACGCGCATTAAGCACTACGATTGTCGAACTCTTGCTTTTCAACTGCCAGGCATGGCGCACTACGCTTTCGGCATCGTCAATGATCTGCGACCAGGGGTAGCGGCGCTGGCTGGCCTCGATTTGGTGGCGGATAAACCAGCCGGTAGCGAAAAAGGCATCGCCGCGATCGACAATTGTCGTCGTTTGGTAATAATCCCGCGGTAAGCTGGCTTCGCGTAGGGTTTCGATTAACGCAGCGTTCATCTCACGGGCCGAGGTACGGGCGGCGATATGCTGAATGAGGCGAACTTTGCCGGGGAGCCGTGCGCTGCTCCAATGTTGATGGCTGAACTCATTATGCTCGTAGAGCACCTCACCCTGATGCATGACGTTCACCGGCGGCACCGGTTCACCGGGGCGCAGCAGGTGCGCGTGCAGGGTAAAGGAAAATACCAGACAGCAAAGCGGCAAACTAATGAGAGAGCGCATAGAAAACTCCTGATCAATGAACTGACCGGGCCATCTCCGGCCCGGCCGGGTTTGCACGCACAAAGACATCATTTTTAGGATAATTATACTGTTTATAATGATTTGAATTTTATACCCTACTGTCAAAATATGTAAAAGCAGTAATGCATCCTGTAAGAGCGTGAACTAAAGCACAACTTACCAATCAGATAAGGTGTAGTTAGGTAGCGTTACCGGATTTCCAATCGCGGTAGTCAGTACCCTAGGAAGAAGTAACCCTGTAGGAGGAAAGTACAAAAATGAGAATCTTCCATCGCTATAACGCCCTAAAAGTAGCCACTTATGTAAAGACCTTATTTCGCGGCCGACTTTACATCAAGGGCATTGGGGCTTTTGAGTTTGATAAAGGCAAAATTTTACTGCCAAAGGTGCGGGATAAACAGCATTTCAGCGTCATGTCTGAAGTCAACCGCCAGGTAATGCGGCTTCAGCTGGATATGGCCTAAACACGCTTTTTACGGTGATTGCCGCCGTAAGGATTATGAATAACCCCGAGTTTATTAGAGAGTAATTTTGGCAATACTACGCCGCTTCCTCTGATGCTAATTGCAAAGCGTAATAGTTCATTTCGGCTTCAGTAGGAGGGATGTAACCCAGCCGCCCGAGCAGCCTTCTGTTGTTGTACCAGTCCACCCAGTCCAGCGTGGCCAACTCCACTTCCGTCCGGTTTTTCCAGCTCCCGCGGTGGATAACCTCCGTTTTGTACAACCCGTTGATACTCTCTGCCATCGCATTATCGTAGGAGTCGCCG
>NZ_FRDB01000255.1 GCF_900143145.1 Candidatus Sodalis sp. SoCistrobi | reverse complement strand
CGGCGACTCCTACGATAATGCGATGGCAGAGAGTATCAACGGGTTGTACAAAACGGAGGTTATCCACCGCGGGAGCTGGAAAAACCGGACGGAAGTGGAGTTGGCCACGCTGGACTGGGTGGACTGGGTGGACTGGGTGGACTGGTACAACAACAGAAGGCTGCTCGGGCGGCTGGGTTACATCCCTCCTACTGAAGCCGAAATGAACTATTACGCTTTGCAATTAGCATCAGAGGAAGCGGCGTAGTATTGCCAAAATTACTCTCTAATAAACTCGGGGTTATTCAGGTCGAGAATCTTAGTCAGGGCCTGGCACGTGACGTGCTGGCAGCCGCCATGCCCGTGATTGAAGAGCACGGCTACGAGATTGTGTTAACGGTACACGATGAAGTGGTCTGTGAAGCGCCGGATACCGACGACTACACGCATGAAGCACTCAGCACCCTGCTGGCAACTCCCCCACATTGGGCCGATGGCCTGCCGCTTAACGCCGGCGGGTTTGAAGCACCTTATTACCGGAAGGAATAACTCGATGAAAATTGAAAAACCGCCCATGACCATCGTGCCGTTCGCCAACACTAACTGTAACGCGTGGGACTTCGGCAACGGCAACGTTGTCTATGACTTTTTAACCGCTGACCGTATGGCAAAAGCACGGGGCAAAACCCTCGCCCAACAACGGCACCGGCGCTTTAGCGAAAGCCATTAATGACAGGAAGGCGTAAGCATGTATTACCTAAGAGAGAAAGCCATCGAGCAGCAGCTTATCCGCGCGGTAAAAGCTGCCGGCGGCATCGCCTACAAGTTTGTGTCGCCGGGCAGGCTGGGTGTGCCTGATCGCCTGGTGGTGCTTCCCGGCGGCCGGGTGCTGTTTGTGGAATGCAAAGCGCCGGGGCAGAAAGCCCGACCCTCCCAGCAACGCGAACACAACCGGCTCAGGGCGCTGGGGTGCGAAGTCATTACTCTGGATAGCAAAAATATTAGCGAAATAGTATGAAAATAAAACGGGAACATAACGCAGGCTACGGAGGATTGGATCATGAAACTGGATAACGCACGGGTGCTGACCTTCAGGCACCCCAATATGGGAGAGGTTGTCGCCATCACCGACGGCGGTGAAAGTATCGACGATGCCCGCTATCTGGTCAGTCTGGGCAGGCAGCCTAACGAGGACTGGGAAACGCAGACGCTCAGGGCAGTGATTGAGTATATGGCCGAAGACAACAAGCGGCTACGCAAGCAGGTTAAGCGCCTGATACATGAAGGGTGTTGCTGATGAAAGAATTCATTGCCAGCATTAATAAAACACTCGCTCTCGTATTAGCAACCCTGACGTTATCCTGGTCGATAGGGTTTGGTCTGACCGCTGGCTCCGCCATGGCACTTGAGGTACGGAAGCTAGTGGTAGAAATCACTACCAGACATGTTTAACCGCCCCACAGTTTCGGCAGTACATCTTGAAACAACAAACTCAGAATACCAGCCAGCAAGAACCATTGCAGACGATCAAATTTAATTTCTAGGCGGTCAAATCGTTTCTCAGAGAAATCGAGGCGTTTGTCTATCTGAGCAATATCCTTACGGACATCGGCTATCTGCGCGTCGGTCTTCTCGAAGCGGGCGTCAACCTTATCGAATCTGGCTTCGATTTCCTTACGAACGTCCTCAAGGTCACGCTTGGTAGCCACATCCGCCACCTCGTGAGATTTGCGTACGACGAGCGAAATCGCCTTGGCTTGCTCACTGGTAAGCCCGGCTGTCTGAAGCTCTTCTGACGCCTGCAATGTATCAAATGCAACTTGGCCCATAGGGAAATCCTCCTGTTTAGGCCAAGTGTAGCGTATCCACCACATCAACGAAAGGAGTAACACACATGAACATGAATGACTTCATCGAAGTGTTGCAGGAAAAGAAAGTCCCGTACGCCATTGACGGAGATAAGATTGTCGTTGCTGAAAACCTTGACCTCTGCGATACGGACATTACCAGTTTGCCGGACAACCTGATTGCTTGCGGATGGCTTGACCTCAGCGGTACAAGCATAACCCGTTTGCCGAATAATCTGAGTATTAGTGGCGGTCTTAACCTCAGATACACAGACATTACCCGCCTACCGAACAACTTAAGTGTTGGTGGCAACCTTGACATCTGCTACACGGGTATTTCCAGTTTGCCGGATAACCTGAAAGTTGGCGGGCACCTCCATTTACACCCTGAGGAAATAACTAACATTGCCTGTCGTAAACTCTTGAGAGATGGCGATTACACGGTTTTTGCTGCTTGGCTAAATGGTAAGTACTGCGTTGTCTTTAACGAAAAGATTTATACATTGGCCGAGTTTTTCAGTGGAGTGCCAGAGGCAGATGTCGAGCGTGCTGTACGGGATTGCTTGGCTGAACTGAAGCAACGCCGGAAAGGGACTGGATGCAGCACGACATGGATAAACGTTTCTGACTGCCTCCCCGAACTGGATACCCCTGTTTTTGGCGGCTGGTTCTCTGATAACGGTAATTTTATTTGGGGCTGTTACGTCCGTACCCGATTTGCTAATGCGACGGATTGGGTCTGGGCTACCGCCGAACATTTTGGGGAAGGAGAGTGGCTGTTCGACGATGACTATCCGGTTGAATTCTGGATGCCGCTTCCGGGCAAGCCTGAATTGGCAGGGGGTGCGGCATGAACAACTCACCCGAGCTTCTTCAATCAATTCAGGAAATGAACACGATCTCCTAAACAGAAATCTACCACCCCATTGACGACGAGATAACCCATGCGCTATAGTCAATCTGCACCTGCAAATTCAGGTGTCGGGATTGACCTCCCGGTTATCTACAAAGGCGCATAACACGCCGAGAGCGTGTTTTTTTATGCGTCAGTCCGCTATATCAGAATAATGGTGGGCTGGATGGGGGAGCCGCAAGGCTCGCCGGGTCCTTTGTAGCCGGTAAGGTCAACCTCATCCAGCTCACCACCCAAGATTGACCTCGAAGGTGGTGATGTTCCTTAACTACAAAGGAAATCATTGCTATGTCAACCTTAATGTTCCGTAACACCGTTCTTGAAACCATATCCCACCACGGGCAGATCTGGTTCACATCCGCCGAACTTGCGAAAGCGCTCGAGTATGCAGATCCGAAAGCAGTTTCCGGGCTTTATAACAACAACGAAGACGAATTCGCAACAGGCATGTCATTGGTGGTCGAATCAACCACCAACGGAATAAACAATAGCTTACGTAAAATTAAGACTCGTATTTTCTCACTGCGTGGCGCACATCTCGTCGCCATGTTTGCCCGTACCCCCGTCGCCAAAGAATTCCGCAAATGGGTGCTGGATATCCTCGACCGTGAAGTCGGCCAACCCCTGCCCGTTTACCAGCCCGAAGCGCCTGAGCGTTTTACCCGCAACGATACACGTAACCTTGCGCGCTTAGTCTGGTGCATTACCCGCGGCTTCCGGTTTGAACAGGCATGGACCAATGCCGTTTACTATGCCCTGCGCGATGTGACCGGCACCCCGTCGCCGATGCCTTTTGAAGCGCAGCATATCCCCCTGCTGGCCGAAGAGTGCCGCCGCATTTACTACGTCACCGAAACCCTGCGTGAAACCATTCACGAAGCGGAAAAGCAAACCCTCAAGCGCATTCTGAATCACCCCGGATAAATTAGAGTCTATACTTTAAAAGTGGAGGTCTCTATGACAACGACCAAACGTTACTCTCCGGAAGTCCGTGAACGGGCAGTTAATCTAGTGCTGGAAACTCAGCATGAGCA
>NZ_FRDB01000190.1 GCF_900143145.1 Candidatus Sodalis sp. SoCistrobi | reverse complement strand
TCTGCTCGCTGGCCTATCCATCTTGTTGAATACACTAAAATTATTATCGGAATATAGTCTGGAAGAACTTACTCATTTAGCGAGAGTTGCTCTTAAGCCTCCTCCCTGATGTGTAGATACCTATGCCTTGAGCGCATGACTGTCCGGTTCGGCGCGGCCGAATTGATCGTTGGTGCGCATGACTTTACGCACATCAAACCACGCCGCCGCCACGCCGCGCTGGCGCAAGACTTCCACAAACAGCAGCGTCGACATCAATTCGCCGTGGCTGACCAGCTCATCGGTCAGTGCCAGTGATGTCGCCAGACCCGCCGCTTCGGCCAGCATGGCGATATTATCGATCATCCGGTCGATCTCTTCGCGGATCACCGTCTGCTCCGCCAGACGGTCGATAATGCTGTATTGAATGCGGCGAATTTCATCCAGATAGTAGGCGCGGCGCTCCGCTTCGTTGCCCTCCGACAATGCGACCAGCACATTGGTGACGCCGGCCGAGGCGGAAAGCACCACCAGTCGCACCGCGGGATTGGCTAAGACGATATCCGCGCTGCGGTTCATCGCGTCGAAATCGGCCACGCTGGTGCCGCCGAATTTGGCTACCCGCAGGGGAGCAGCAGAGTTGTTTGACATGCCTAAAAATGCCTCGTGTCGGATGTCATGGCTGATGACATCGGTGAAAAAGACCAGGCACGAGTCAAGCGCGGGAAACAGGGAGCAGGCGTAGAAGTTGGCTACGGTACACCCAGAAGCGCCCCACCGTGCCGATCGCCTGGTGGCGAACAATGCTGGTGACAACCCAGGGGATTCAGCCCCTGTGGTCGACGGCGGCCGGCCCGTATGCCCGCTATCGTCTCGGTGTCGCTCCCCCTGGGGTGTGGTCATGGGAAAACGGATCCTCACACACCCTGCCTGGGCGACGCGCCTCTTCTGGTTAACGCATCAGATGCGTCACTAGGCCATTAGAAATAACGGGTAATAACGATGATGTCAACGTAGCAGCGCGTGAATTTATTATCGCCGGCGCCTTTCCCGGCAAGCGAAAATTAGCGACAGGAAAATCAGCGTGAGTCTGTTAGGCTGAATAAAGGCATGCCGCGAGGTCGACGCCGGTTTTAGCACCAGGCGCTATCATTAGCGCAAGAAAAGGCATCCCCTGCGCGGCGTTAAGCGATACAATCAAAAAATATGCGACGATTTAATCACCTATAAGAGTGTTGTTATGAAAAATATCAATCCTAGTCATACTGCGGCCTGGAAAGCGCTGCAACAACATTTCGCGACCATGAAAGACGTGCAAATAAGCGACCTGTTCGCCCAGGAGCCTGAGCGTTTTTCCTCCTTCTCGGCCACCTTCGACGATCAGATGCTGGTGGATTATTCCAAAAATCGCATCACCGCCGAAACGCTGACCCGGCTGCTGGCGCTGGCGGAAGAGTGTGGCGTGAAGGAGGCCATCGCCGCCATGTTCAGCGGCGAGAAAATCAACCGTACCGAAGATCGGGCGGTATTGCATGTGGCGTTGCGCAACCGCAGCAATACGCCGATTAACGTGGACGGCAAGGATGTCATGCCGGACGTAAACGCGGTGCTGGCAAAAATGAAACACTTTTGCGATCGGGTAATCGGCGGCGAATGGAAGGGGTATACCGGCCGCACCATCACCGATATCGTGAATATCGGCATCGGCGGCTCCGATCTTGGCCCGTATATGGTGACCGAGGCGCTACGGCCTTATAAAAATCATCTTAATATGCACTACGTGTCCAACGTAGATGGAACGCATATTGCCGAAACGATAAAAGACCTGGATCCGGCGACCACGTTATTCCTGGTGGCCTCCAAAACCTTTACCACCCAGGAGACCATGACCAATGCCCATAGCGCCCGGGATTGGTTCTTGAAAACCGCCGGGGATGAGCAACATGTCGCCCGCCATTTCGCCGCGCTGTCTACCAACGCAAAAGCGGTAGCGGAATTTGGCATCGATACCGAGAATATGTTTGAGTTCTGGGATTGGGTAGGGGGGCGCTATTCGCTCTGGTCCGCCATCGGTCTGTCCATTGCGCTGTCGCTCGGCTTCGATAATTTTGAAAACCTGCTCAGCGGCGCGCACGCTATGGACCATCACTTCGTCTCGACGCCGCTGGATAAGAATTTGCCGGTGCTCTTGGCGCTTATCGGTATTTGGTATAACAATTTCTTCGGCATGGAGACGGAGGCGATTTTACCTTACGATCAATACATGCACCGTTTCGCCGCCTATTTCCAGCAGGGCAATATGGAGTCGAACGGGAAATATGTCGATCGTGAGGGGCATGCCGTCGGTTATCAAACCGGGCCTATTATCTGGGGCGAACCGGGTACTAACGGCCAGCATGCGTTTTACCAGCTGATCCACCAAGGGACTAAAATTGTCCCCTGCGACTTTATCGCGCCCGCCATCAGCCACAATCCCCTTGCCGATCACCACGCCAAGCTGCTTTCTAATTTCTTTGCCCAGACCGAAGCGCTGGCTTTTGGCAAGTCTCGTGAGGCAGTGGAGCAGGAATTCAGCGCGGCCGGGAAAACACCGGAACAAGTGCAGCATGTTGCGCCGTTTAAAGTGTTTGAGGGCAACCGTCCCACTAACTCCATTTTGCTGCGCGAGATTACCCCTTATAGTCTGGGCGCACTGATTGCGCTGTACGAACACAAGATTTTCACCCAAGGGGCGATATTGAATATTTATACCTTTGATCAGTGGGGCGTTGAGTTAGGCAAACAACTCGCCAATCGCATTTTGCCGGAATTGGCGCAGGATAATCCGATTGATGCCCACGATAGTTCCACCAACGGCCTGATCAATCGCTATAAAACCTGGCGCCACTGATAAATTTTTCTTGAGGGCGCGCGGCCAGTTTCTGGCCGCTTTTCTTATAGCGTCAGGCGTCAACACGGTAAAGCGTGACGGGGGTAGCGATTTAGAAACACTTTTAGGGTTATTCTTAAAAATACGCCGGTCGGCGTCGGTGGATTACCGTGGATATTACCGGTAAAAAACCATCATTACTTATTAAAAAACAGATAGTTAATATTTTATTCCCGCTGGCATAGTGGCTTCTTATCACAGTCGTGGACCTAATTCATCGCTGCAACTTTTTACCTTATGCAGGGTCCACTTAATATGCCTTTCAGCAAATTATCGCGACAATAACGGAGTGATAGCGATATTTAATTTCACATGTCGATAACAAGGCAGTGGAATATACCGCATTAGTCCGTTCTCACCCGCCTTTCAGCACTTTTATGACCTTCTCAGAGACCAAGAATGCAATCTGTATTTTATTGCATTATATTGCTTTATTATGCTTATATAAGGCAGATAACAATTAACTTAATTTATAGTCATCATCCTCATGAGTTAAGGGTGTTTAATATGAAAAAATTGTTAAGTGTAGTAATAGCTGCAGCGTTGATGGCGAGTGGTTCCTATGCTATCGCAGCACCGGCCACCACCGGTACTGACCAGGGCGGCACCGCAGGTGGCGCAACGGCTTCCGGCCTGAGTGCTGGCGCGGCCACGGCGGTAGGTGTCGGCGCTATCGCCGTTATCGCTGGCGCGGCGTTGATCTCTTCCCACAACGACGATAACGGTGGCGGTAGTAATAACCCCGGCACCAGCACCACGACGTCAACGTTCTAAGTAAAAAAATAATCAGTAACCACACGCGAGTGTGGTTATTTTTTGGGCATTTTTCGTTTAGGATGAAACGACGTGCGCTATTTCTTTTTGTTAGTAGTGTGCTTTCTGTTGGCCGCTTGCAGTCAGTCACAAAAGGGTATAGGTGATACGTTCGCATTGGCCATCTTTGGGACGCCTGACGTTGAGATGACGCCGGCGAAGGTGCGCGCGATCCCTTACGCCAGTATGTACGCCAAGGTGAACGACGGGTCGCAGATTTTCGTGGTGCTGGCGTATGCCGAACAGGGTAATTTGAAATGGGCTACCCGCGACCAGGCGATGCTGGTGACGCGCAACGGGCGTCTCGTCAAGACTCTGGGATTGACGGATAACCTGACTAACCTCGACACCGCCCCCCTTATCCATCCCGATCGCATTCTCAACGGCACCGAATGGACGTCCACCCGGTCCTGGACAGAAAAGGGCCAGCTGCGGGCCGCGACATTTATTTCCCGCTTTAGTCTGGCGGATAATGAAACCCTGACGATACTCAATGTCCCCCGCGCGACCCGCGTGCTTGAGGAAGATGTCACCGTGACAGAACTCAACACGCACTACCGTAACCGCTATTGGGTGGATGCGCGATCCGGCGCCGTGATAAAAACCGAACAATTTATCGGACCGGACTACTTCCCGATCGAAACCACCATCTTAAATCCCTATAAACCATGAAAAAACAACTCTTAGTCGCCGTGAGTTTATGTGCTGGTTTTATCGCGTCCGCCATGGCCGACAGCCGGGTGACGATTCATTATCCTGGGCAATCCCAGGCGCTGGTGTTACAAGGTGCCGCCAATCTGGAACAGCTTACGCTGCGGCCTGAGCTTAACGGACGCACGTGGTGGCCGGGCACCGTGATTGCGGAAAGGACCGCCAGCGGGATACAGCAGCAGACGCAGCAGCAGACGCAGCAGCAGTTGCTGGCTCGATTAAGTGCTTTCAGCGCGGCGCTGCGTGGCGACAATGACGGCGAACTGGCCGGCTCGGTGGACAGGGTGCGCACGCAGTTGGCCGCCATGCGGGTAACCGGGCGGCAGTTTGTGCCGCTGGATCCAGACTGGATACGTTTGCATGCCGAGGCCAATCGCCGCTTGAGCGGCGAATATAGCGTTTATACGCTATCCCGGCCCACCAGCGTACAGGTGGTCGGCGTCACGACGCCTGCCGGCCCGCAGCCCTATCAGCCCGGTCGCGATGTCGCCGAATACCTGCAAACCCATCAGCGCTTGAGCGGCGCGGAAAAGAACGTGGTCTGGGTTATTCAGCCTGATGGCAAAACGGAGAAAGTGCCCGTGGCGTACTGGAATCACCGTCATGTGGAAGTGGCGCCGGGCAGCATCATCTACGTCGGGTTCTCTTCCTGGTCACTGCCCAGGGCCTACCGGGATGTAAATGAACAGATTGTCTCCTTACTGACTCACCGGATCCCTGACTGATGAATAAAAAATATCTTCTCAGTTTTATTGCGCTATCGGTGGCCAGCGCCTGTCAGGCCGCTTCTTACCCTGCGCCGATAGGGCCGTCGCAAATGGATCAGGGCGGTGTGGGCCTGCTGCAAACGCCAACCGGGCGTATGGCGCGGGAAGGCGAGTTCAGCATGAACTATCGCGATAACGATCAGTACCGTTTTTACTCCCTGAACTTACAGCTGTTCCCTTGGCTAGAAAGCACCATGAATCACCCCGGATAAATTAGAGTCTATACTTTAAAAGTGGAGGTCTCTATGACAACGACCAAACGTTACTCTCCGGAAGTCCGTGAACGGGCAGTTAATCTAGTGCTGGAAACTCAGCATGAGCA
>NZ_FRDB01000068.1 GCF_900143145.1 Candidatus Sodalis sp. SoCistrobi | reverse complement strand
TGCTCATGCTGAGTTTCCAGCACTAGATTAACTGCCCGTTCACGGACTTCCGGAGAGTAACGTTTGGTCGTTGTCATAGAGACCTCCACTTTTAAAGTATAGACTCTAATTTATCCGGGGTGATTCACCTGGATGCAGCGCTATGCCGACGCTCGCGGCGTGTCGCTGGCGCCCCACGGCAAAACGACGATGACGCCGTGGATTTTTCGCCGGCAAATCGCTCTCGGCGCCTGGGCTATCGGCGTTGGTAGCGCCTGGCAGGCCAGCGTCGCCATGCGCAGCGGTGCGCGCCGGGTATTGATGGTCAATCAACTGGTCGGCCGTGCCAACATGCAATTGGTGTCACAGCTAAAAACCGACTACCCGGCGAGTCACTTTTTCTGCTGTGTTGATAGCGAGGCCAATGCCGGTGAGCTCTCGGCATTTTTTGCCGCCCGCGGCCAGCGCTTAGACGTATTGATTGAGCTGGGCGTCCCCGGCGGCCGCTGCGGTTGCCGCAGTCGCGCCGAGGCGGAGACGCTAGCGGAACGGGTAACCGCGCTGCCCGGCCTGACGCTGCACGGTATTGAGCTATACGAAGGTGTGATCCACGATGAGGATCCGCGGCCGCGGGTCGAGCAACTGCTGCGCGATGCCGCCGCCCTGGCGCTGTCCTTCAGCCAACATCAGTGGGTCAAGGGAGAAATGATCCTGACCGGCGCCGGCTCGTCGTGGTATGACGTGGTGTGTAATATCTGGCATGAAACCCCGCTGCCCGACGGCTGCCGGCTGGTGATCCGCCCGGGCTGTTATATTACCCATGACGGCGGTATCTATCAGCGAGCTCAAGAAGCCGTGATGGCGCGCGATGCCATCGCCTGCGGTCTGGGCGGCGATTTGCACTCGGCGCTGGAGCTTCTGGCGATGGTGCAATCGGTGCCAGAACCCGGCAGGGCAGTGGTGAATTTTGGCAAGCGCGACAGCGCCTTCGATGCCGGGTTGCCGCAGCCGGTGGCGCACTACCGCCAGGGACAGGCGCTGCCGTTTACGCCGGGGGCGCTCACGACGGTGGATATCATGGACCAGCACGCTATGCTGACCCTTGCCGCCGACAGCGAAGTCCGGGTCGGTGATATTCTGGTGTTCACGACGTCGCATCCTTGTCTGACCTTTGATAAATGGAAAACGCTGTTTTTAATTGATAACGATTACAACGTGCTGGAGGAAATGGAGACCTGCTTCTAGCCAGCGACGGCCATGCTGGAAACAGCAAACCTGACGCTCGGCCGTCGGATACGTTTTCCTGGATCTGGATCTGGATCTGGGGCTGTGTCTGGGGCTGTGTCTGGGGCTGAGTCCTAGTCTGGGTCTGGGTCTGGGACAGCCGCCGTGGGTGCGAGCAGTGGCAGTTAGCGGGCGGTGCGTCGCCCAACACGGCACACTGCCTTCACGCCCGCAGGTGTTAAAATAAACCAAACTTGCTCAGCTTGCTGTCCTTGCCATCCAGCGAGCGGCGGCGAAATTTGCCTGGTGGCACAATATCCGGTTTGCAGGGCGAAGCGATGTGCTCCGCCGTGAGGTCGGAGGGCGTATTGCGGGTAAGTTGCCGTGTGTCGATGACGCTGACCGATTCAAAGCCGGCGGCGGGCCGGGCAGCATTGAGGGTATCGTCGGCATACAGGTCATAGGCCGACGTCGCCATCAGCAGGACGGGCAATAGAAGAATGCCTGTTTTCATTGCTATGACTTCACCAGAGTGACAGAGAAACTGCTGACATTGATTATTGACCTTCCCTTGGTTAAATCTATGTAAAAAATGCTCACTACAGAAACGTTACGTGCCTTCGCACACCACCCGCAACGTTTTGCCTCACTGACCGGTAATGGACAAGTAGCGTTTGCCTCGCCGACCGGTAACGAATAAGTCAGCGCTTTGCCCCGCTGACCGGTAACGAATAAGTCAGCGTTTTGCCTCGCTGACCGGTGATGGACAAGTCAGCGTGTGCCTCGCTGACCGGTAATGAACACGTCAACGTTTACCGCTTCTGGGGCGGGTGGCCGCGAACGCAAGCGACCCAGCAGCAGCGGTTTAAAAACTAATCATAGAAAGATTTGCCGCCGTTGCGGGTTAATGACCTATTAACCGCACTCTTAACCGCACTCTTACCGCACTCTTAATCGCACGCTGCCGCTGGAGGGTGAAAAGCCCAGAGTGTAGGTTGTGGCCGCGCCGATTGCGCCATACTGCATGCACAGGACGTTTTTTTATCGCCCTGGCTACGGGTGGGCACACGCAAGGGGTAATTTGCGGTCAGGCTCAGGCGCTCACCATCACGATTCCATCAACCGGACCTCAATTGCCGGATGTGGTCTTGCGCTAACTGAGTTACACTTTATTTATGAAAGAACATACTGCTACCCTTTGTGGCCTCCGTGGGCCGACCGATCACTGTATTCGCGACCAAATCGTCAGCGCCGCCAACGACCACTTCAGCCACTACGGCTATGGCAAAACGACGGTATCGGATTTGGCGAAAGCCATTGGATTCTCCAAGGCTTACATCTACAAATTCTTTGACTCCAAACAGGCAATCGGTGAAGCCATCTGCAGCCGCTGTATGAATGGCGCGCTGGAGGCGGTGGGGGAAGCGATGCGTAATGCGGACAGCGCGGCGGAAAAATTTTGCCGTCTGTTCGATTTGCTGGTGGGCAATGCCGCCAAATTATTCGTTAACGACCGCAAACTCTACGACATTGCCGTTTATGCGGCGGCCGAGCGTTGGCCTTCATCGCTGGCCTATGAGCAGGAAATCCGCGCGCTGCTGCGCCAGATAATCCAAGAGGGGCGTGAAAACGGCGAATTTGAGCAGCAAACCCCGCTGGATGAATGTTGCCAGGCCGTCTATCTGGTGATGCAGCCTTTCATCAATCCGCTGTTATTACAGCATCATCTTGAGTCATTACCGCTGGGGCCAGAGCAGCTTTCGCGACTGGTCTTGCGGAGTTTTCAACGTCAGGATGTGTAGTGACTATTGACTTAATTAGTCACTAGGCTAGTATCTTTCCTTCGCTAGCTAAGGGAGAGATATGATGAGTCATGCCGGAATAGTACAGGATCTGATCGCCTGGATTGAGGCAAATCTGGAACAGCCGCTGGACATTGACCATGTGGCGGAGCGCGCCGGTTTCTCTAAATGGTATTTGCAGCGTATGTTCAAACACCATACCGGTTATCCGCTGGCCAATTACATTCGTCGCAGGCGTTTATGTGAATCCGCCTGCCGATTAGCAACCGGTAATGAAGCAATATTGTCGGTCGCTTTGGCGGTCGGGTTCGATTCCCAGCAGTCGTTTTCCCGCAGTTTCAAACGTGAGTATGGCGAATCCCCTGGGATGTATCGCCGTATGGCGGGCAAACGCCAGGGCGGTATTCCCCCTTGCTGCGCGCGTCCGCCGCAGGCAATGCAGGATGCGGAGCAGGGCGTGCAGCAGGCCCGGATCAGGTTTCCCCATGCTTTTCCCCCGGCTGAAGCGCGCGTGGAGGAACGTTGATCGCGCGCAGACGAAAGCGGGTTGCGCGCGGTAACGATGAACGGCGCGCGGCCTGAACGCCATAAGCGTTTACGCCGCCGCGCCTTTTGCCTGCGGTGCCACTGTATAGGTGGCCCAAAGATCGGCAACCCACTTCACGCCTTTGGCGGTAAACCGCGCCTGTGAAAAAGCGTAGCGGCTGCCGCTGGTACCGGTATGCACTTCAAACCTGCCGGCATCGAGATGTTGCTGGTAGGGTGTCAATACACCCGCCAGCCGATACATGATCTGCCGCTCGAGCAAAAATTGCCGAAACTCCGATTCCTTCACCTTCAGCAGCTTACACACCTGGCGAAAACCCATTGCGCCATCCACGGCGACATACCGGTCGAAAAAACGGGCTTTAGGAGCCATGGCCGCCAGATGTGTTTCCATGGCCTGCCGGCGTTCAAACTCTTCTGCCCAGGCGTGCGCCGCAGCCGCCGGGTTGGTAAAATCAGGAAGATCATGCGTTTGTTCCCGCGCCTGCCAGCGGTCAAGCACCACAGGGGTGAAAGACGGCGATAGCAGGGCGACAACGGTCAGCGAATCACGTTTGTCGAGCAGGTATTCCTGACGCGGTTGCTCGTCCGCAAGGAGATAATCTGCCGTGCGAAGGGGGCGGGAAAGGCGTTTGCCGCTGTCCAGGCTGATAATCAGGCGCTTGACTTCGCCATGGGTGGCGCCGGTTAATTCGGCCAGCTCACGGCTGCTCATTGCGACGGGTTGATGATGGGCTGCAAAGCCCGCTGCGGATATCATCATAATATTCACCACTCAAGTTAAAGCTTTGGCTCTCCATAGGAGTACAATAAATATATAACACCACTGTTAATTTATCCAGTACTTTTGCGGTAAAATGCAATGCAGATTGCAGGTATGTTTGACGTTTTCCGTTAATCATCCGCAGGTCGGCGGCAAGCTGCTTTACCTGCAGATGAACATCTTCGGCGATAACCCGAGTGCCAGGCTGATGCATCAACTCGGCGATGCTGCGGCCGATACCGCTGGCGGCGCCGGTGACCAGCACCACTTTGCCCGCCACTTCATCGGGCGTGGAAGAAACGTTGACATAATTGTCTTCTCCAATAAATGAACTGTTATCGGGCGGCGTGGTGCGCCGCCTGCCGATAATTGTCCTGCGTGGGCCAGCAGTCGTCTTTTGCGCCATTGCCGGCACTGTCGGGGTTTTGCTATGGTGTGATGATTCGTTAAGGAAAAAGGGTCGGCGCGGTTTCCACGGCGTAAGCCTCGCCGCCGGCCATCGTTCACCCCGCTGCCGTCGCCAGAGAGAGCTGCCATGAGCCTGCGTTGCGCCATTCTTGATGATTATCAGCAAGTCGCCTTACCTCTCGCCGACTGGACTTTCAACGGCGCAAGCGTCGAAGTCTTCAGCCTGGCGGCGCATTATGACGATGAATCCGCATTGGCGGCGCAGCTTGCCGATTGCGCGATTATTGTGGTGATGCGCGAGCGTACACCGATCACCGATCACCGCCTCGCTAATGGGACGTTTGCCGGCGCTGCGTCTGGTGGTGACTTCCGGGATGCGTAATGCGGCTATCGACCTTGACGCCGCGCGGGCGCGCAATATTATCGTGTGCGGTACCGCGAGCGATGCCGCGCCGCCGATGGAGTTGGCCTGGGCGCTGATATTGGGTTTGGCGCGTCATCTTGTGCCGGAAAACCAGGCGCTGCGGCACAACGGCCCTTGGCAGCACAGCCTGGGAATGACGCTGAAAGGGAAACGGTTGGGTCTGCTGGGACTCGGCAAAATCGGCGGCGCCATGGCCCCGGTAGCGCAGGCATTCGGCATGGACGTTATCGCCTGGAGTCAGCATCTCGACGCGGATTCGGCCGCGGCTGCCGGGGTGGCGCTGGCGGCATCCAAAGAGGCGCTACTGGTCGCCAGCGATATTGTCTCTGTTCATCTGGTGCTAAGCGAGCGTACCCGCGGCCTTATCGGCGCGGCGGAGCTGGCGCAGATGAAGCCCGGCGCGCTGCTGATTAATACGTCGCGGGCGGCGATTGTCGAGCGCGAGGCGCTGATAACGGCGCTGGAGCAAGGGTGGATCGCCGGTGCCGGGCTGGATGTGTTTGAGGTCGAACCCTTGCCGGCGCAGGACCGTCTACGTCAATTGCCCAATGTGCTGGCGACGCCGCATCTTGGCTATGTGGCGGACAGTAATTATCGTATTTATTTTCGTGAGGCGGTGGAGGATATTCAGGCTTGGCTGGACAGTGCGCCCGTGCGTCAGCTGACCTGAGCGCCATTTGCCCGCCATTGTCTTAAGGCCGCCGGCAAGAGGTGGGCCAACCGCGTCGTCCACGCCCGCTGCCCGCGGATGTCCCCAATCAGATCCTGCCGGATTTCGATCTCTGCATACGGCAGACGGTAGCTATAGGCGTAAACCGGTATCGCATAGTCGGTGTCGTCCAGCACATAGGGCTGATTGTCACCGACCACCAGACTTCCCGCCAGACGCGATAAGCGCAGAACTTCCCGGGCGTAAGCCGGCTGGCGGTCATACAGCACCCCTATGTGCCACGGTCGTGATACGCCCATGAACGCAGGGGTAAAACTGTGCATGGCGATGAGACAGGTGGGTTGCCCGCGCGCGCTGCGGTCATGCAGAAGTTCATCAATAACCTGATGATAAGGGTCGAAAATCGCTGCCCGCCGCGCCGCACGTTGGGCGGTACTCAGCGCCTGATTGCCGGGGATGGCGGTATGCTCCGAAACGGCGGGGATAGCGCTCGGCGCGTCGGGATGTCGGTTGCAGTCGATAACCAGCCGCGAATAGCGCTGGTGGACCAGCGTGGCTTTCAGCCGTGCGCTCAGCCACTGCGCCACGCCGAGCGCGCCGATATCCCAGCCGATGTGACGCGCGATTTCGCGCTGCGGCAGCCCGAGCGAATTGAGCCGACGCGGGATACGTTTGCCGGCGTGGTCGCAAAGAATAACGAAGGGGGAACGGGCATCGGGCCGGACAACGCCGACGGGTTGCGGTTCCTCCTGAGCCAGCAGCGGCGGCGATAAAGCGGCATTCATCACGTCTGCGGTGCCTCCTGTGGCACTTTTCAGCGCCCTGAACAACAAGAAAGTTTACGATAACGGATCGAGCCGCTCCCATTGCGCCATCCGCGCTAACGCCTGACTCCCCAGGCTCGCCAGCACCCCGGCCGCCAGCATTTCCACCAGAACGAATGCCGCGGCGTGGGTGTCGAACGGCCAACTCGATTCGACCTGCACCGGCAACACGACCTGGGCGTGGGCGGCGATCGGGGAGAGGTGCGAGTCGGTCACCAGAATAAGGGCCGCGCCGCGCTCGGTGACCTGCTGCGCCAGTTCCACCATATTGCGTTGGTAACGGCGAAAATCAAATAAAACATAAATGTCCTGCCGGCCGGCATCGACGACAGGCAAGATGCGCTGATGCGGGACTTCAGGCAACAGCATGACTTGCGGGCGTAATTGCCGCAGATGTCGTTCCAGATAGATAGCCAGCGACTGACTGAAACGTCCGCCCCCCAGCGTTACCCGCTTGCCGCTTTGGCCTAACAGCGCAATCGCCTGCTGCATATCGAAAGCCGGTATTTGACGCAGCGACTGGCTGATGGCGTCGCAGGTGGCCTGCAATGACGACTCCAGCGCTTCATGGTGGCCGCCGGCGGTTTGACGGCGGTCCAATAATTGCAGTGGCCCATTCGACCGCCAGGACAGTTCGGCGCGTAATGCCTGCTGTAGTTCCACGAAGCCGCTAAACCCCATGCGGCGGGCAAAACGGACTACCGACGGTGCGCTAACCTGCGCTTGTTGCGCCAGGCTTTGCACCGAATCCAATCCGGCGCTGGGATAATCTGCCAGCAACGCACGCGCCACTTTTCTCTCGGTCGGGCTGAGCTGCGCCAATCCCATGCGCAGGCGCTGAATCAGGAGCGGCGCTTCAGGCGCGCCGTCCTGCGAGGGGCCGGTAAGGGGTTCCGTCATCTGCCACGCTCTTTGCAATAAGAAATAGGTTATTGACCGTTAATGGTATTATATTCATTATAGATACTGGTTTAGCGGCGATTTTGTTACAGATATAAAATAGACGCAAGCAGTTATTCGCAGACTGCGGGTGGCGACGATGGCGCGACAGTATCAACACCCGGGAAAGCACGCCGCACATTCTAACGACAGCGGCGTATAAGATGTGGCGAGAACGCAGGGCATTAACGCCGGACGGACCGACGCGCTTGTCCATGCCGCCATGGCGCGCGGGTTTGCTCAACCGGCGTTGCCGCTGATGTTCTCGCTCAGCACACGCAAGTTACCCTTACGGCTTAGGGTGCTTTGCGCCGAACGCCGTCCTCCTTGTTGGTCCCAAACCGGCCCGGGGGCGACGCCAGCGCGCAGACCGCCCGTCACAGCTTTATCCGTTGAGTATCCCTCTGGTTGTTCTCTTTGCCCCAGACGACGCGGGGCGCCTTTTTTTGATGATTAACCTCTGACGCGTCGCTCTAGCGCTTTGGTGTTAATGGATGTGTGCAGAAAAATGGCGTTTTTCCCCGCCTGAAAAGACGCATGCCGGGCAACCGGCCTGAAAGGGTGTCCTCAGGAATTAGGCGGATGAGGGGCCGTACTGCTTTTGGCAGGCGATGGACGCCTGATTAATCGGCTATCGGAAGGCGCAGGGCCAACATTAGCTGCGGTGAAGTATACGCGTCGCTAAATTTTTGATAGCGTTTACAGGAAATCTCTTATTGAGTAAGCCACCATGAAAAACTTAGTGATCGATCTTTTAATTAAAATGGCCAAGGCGGACGTGCAAACCAAAGAATTGACGGCGCAGGTGGAAGCCCAATCGCTGCTGCTGGCGGCGCTGGTGCTGACCGTGGGCAAAGGTATTCCGGCGAGCATGTCGAGCAATATTCAAAAAGCGATATTGTCGGCGCCGGAGGCGTCGGCCGAGATCCTCTCGACCGACGCCGATTTACTGCTGGCCCATTTCGACCGGCTGATTTCGGTGTCGCATTTTGTGGAGGAGAACGCCGACAGTAATTTAGCCCACCATTAGTCGCGCCTTCCACCCCGCGCTGCCGGGGGGAGGGCCTGCCAAAGGCAGGGTCGCGCCGCGAACAGCACGCCCCTGAGTGGGTGAGACGTCAGGGTAATTAAGCATGCCACTATCCCTGCAACGGTCAGCCCAAATTATGCATGACCAGTTTGGCAATTTCAAAATAGATAATCAGGCCGGTGCCGTCGATAAAGGTGGCGATGAACGGCGCCGACACTACCGCCGGATCGATGCGCAAGCGCTTAAGCAGCAGCGGAATTATCGACGAGACAATCGCCGTCCAGATGGTAATGGCAATCAGCGTCAGGCAGACCACCAATGTCACTTGCGGACCCACGTTTAGGATCCAGGCGCGTATCCACGCTACCAGGCCTATTGATATCGCCACTAAAAACGACGTCGGAATTTCTTTGTGCAGTACGGCGGGCAGATTGCGCAAACTGACCTCGCCCAAGGCCATGGCACGCACCAATGTCGAGGTGATCTGTGTCCCGCTATTGCCGCCGGTGCCAATCAGTAACGGAATAAAGAACGCCAGCGCGATAGCGGCTTCCAATTCATCGGAAAAGGCTTTAAGTACCGTGCCGGTGTAGGCCTCCGCCACGAACAGCAGCATCAACCAACTGATACGCTTGCGCCACAGCCGCCAGGGCGAGGAACTGAGATAGGGCTCGTCCAGCGGCAGACTGGCCCCCTGGCGCTGGGCATCCTCGGTGTATTCGTCACGCAGCAGCGCGGCGATTTCCCGCTCGCCCAGCACGCCGATAAGTTTGGCATGGCGCACCACCGGCACCGGGCCATTAAGATGATTACCCAGCATTTCAGCGACTTGTTCGCGGTCCTGCTCCGGCGCGACGGCGACAAAATCCCGGGTCATCAAACTGGCAACCGGTACATCGGTGTTGTCTTCGATAAATAACCGCTTGACCGAAAGAACCCCTTCCAGATAATTATCTTTATCGACAATGTAAATTTGCGGTGGAATAGCATTGTCGGTGAGATGATCTAATAAATATTGCCGGGCATCCCCTGCGGACAAGGCGCCGGAAATAGCAATATAGTGGTCACTCATGTAATAAGCGACCGCGTGATCCATAATTTTTTCCCCCACGGCGGTGACCGTCGAGGGTGTTGATGAGTAATGCATGATGAGTCCCCAAGCTGTTTTCGACATCAACAGTTCTCAAAAGGGGCATAAACCTGAGAAGAGAGCGCAGCAAGCCTATCTCCACGTCACGGTTTTGGCACTATACAACGTATCTGTAAAACAGAAGTTACTTTGGGCTAAACCTTAATCCGATAAAGCCTGTCCTAACCTTGGGCGTCTCTCGACGTCGTCAGATCAGTAACCTGTATTTGTATAGGAGCCTCGCCAAACGAGATACTGCAAATTAAATTCGCAAAAATTATATCTTTCCAAACAATGGCCGGCAAAGCGAATACGCTTTCCGTTTATCAGCCGTTGATTATCATCCCGGGGAATAAACACCACAAGCGGATAAAGCGGGGGTAAAAAAATGTGTGCTGAACACGGGGTTTGCCAAGAGAAGGATCACGCTTGGCCGCCGACCGTGTTAGGCCAGCTTTATCACCACCATGCCGATAAGCAATAGAACCAGCCCGGCCCAGCCGCGGTTGCTCAAGCGCTGATTAAACATTATCCAGCCGGCGGCGATGGTTGCGGCGATACCAAAACCGCCCCATAAAGCATAGGCGACGGAAAGATCGATGCCTTTCACGGCCTGCGATAGGGCGCTAAACGCGCCGAGCACCGCCAGGAGCGAAAGCAGGCCCAGCCACAATTTACGAAAACCATCGGACATTTTAAGCAATATATTGGCAAAAATTTCCAACACCACCGCCAAAGCCAGAAAACCAGAGTGATAGAGATCAAACTGTTGCATGATGGCGCTCCTTCTGCCGCACGCTGAGACCGCTATCGCCGCGGCTGGCGTTGTCGCCCTTCGCTTTACGGGTGCCAGATTTCAGCATCACAATACCGACGACCAAAATGCCCAGCCCCGCCAGCTTGGTCAGCGAAAAAGGCTCGTCGAACCACATCACGCTGAATAGGGTAATAAACACAATGCCGATGCCTTCCCACAGCGCATAGGCGACCCCCAGCGCAACCCGTTTGATCGCCAGCGATAACAGGATGTAGGAGGCGGTGATCATAATGTACATCACAATATGACCGGTGATTTCGCCGTTCACGGTGGCATATTTCATCGACAGCGTGCCGATAACTTCGGCCGTGATGGCGAGTGCTAAAAAAATCCAGTAAATCATGGTAATTCTCCCGACAGATAACACGCGTGTCGGGGCATTTATGCCGGGGGGTGTGCGGCCAGAGGGCCTGTCACGGATTGCTGCCGCCGGGGATAAGCTGCCCCAAACGTATCATTAACGCGGATCCTGGCGACAGCTGGCGCTAAGCCGTGGCCGTCAGGACCGGTATTGGAAGAAATACGCTACAGCTCGCCGCACCAGTGTTGCTCACTGGTAACGGTAGCCAAAATGAAATACCGGTAAGAAGAACAATTGAGGGTAATACTTTTAATAAACATCATGGTTATTTTCAGTTATTCGCTGAAGTCCTTGTGATATCCCGAAAATCCTCGTAAAAATAAAATTATTATTTGTTAATACTTTTACCATATGGGCAGAAAAAAGGCAAAGCGGGAAACTTCAGGATTTGTAAAGCGGGGGGCGTAAATGGGCGCCGCCCCTGATGCGGCGCGACGTGGCGCGGGATAGCCGAGGGTGGAAAAAAGTGCTGAACTGGGGCCTATGCCGACTGGGGCAGGAGGGTTTCGACAATGGCATGCCATAGGGCGATACCCGGCCCGATCAGGGCGTCGTTGAAATCGTAGCTGGCGTTGTGCAGGGGGCGGGAGGGCGTCGCACCGTCGGCCCCCAGCCAGAAATAGGCCCCCGGACACGCCTCGAGCATGAATGCGAAGTCCTCCGACGCCATCGACGGCGGAATGTCGCTGTGTACCCGTTCGGCCCCGAGGGTTTTGACGGCTATCGCGCGCAGTTGTTCCGCCTCTACAGCGTGATTGCGGGTGACCGGATAACCGACGCTGAACTGCACCTCGCCGCGTACGCCAAATGACGGCGGCAGGGAGGCCACCAGGTCGCTAATCAGCGTTTTTACCCGGTTTCGCACCGGCTGTTGCAGGCAGCGGAAGGTACCGCGCAATACCGCATGGTCGGGGATCACATTCAGCGCCACGCCGCCGTTAATCTGGGTAACGCTCAATACCGCCGAATCCATCGGCGAGATGTGGCGGGCGGTAATGGTTTGCAGCGCCAGCAGCAGATGCGCGGCGGCAATGAGTGGATCGTTGCCCATTTCGGGCATGGCGGCGTGGCAACTCCTGCCGGTCAAGGTAATCTCGAACGTATCCAGCGACGCCATCATGGCACCGTGGTTAATACCGACATGGCCCGCCGGCAGGCCCGGCCAGTTATGTAATCCGTATATTCCCTGCATGGGAAAGCGGCGGAACAGTCCGTCATCAATCATGGCGCGGGCACCGGCCAGATTTTCCTCCGCCGGTTGAAAAATAAAATATAGGGTACCGCTGAACTGGCGGCTACGGCAAAGCGAGCGCGCGGCGCCAAGCAAAATAGCGCTGTGCCCGTCGTGTCCGCAGGCGTGCATACGGCCCGGATGGCGGGATTGATACGGCAGGTCGCTGATTTCGGCGATCGGCAGTGCATCCATATCGGCGCGCAAGCCTATGGCCGGGCCGGGGCCATTTTCCAGCATGGCCACGACGCCGGTGCCGGCGAGGCCGGTATGCACCTGTAAGCCAAAACTTTCCAGCAGTCCGGCGATTTTACCGGCGGTCAGGGTTTCCTGATAACCCAACTCGGGAATGGCATGCAGCTGATGCCGCCAACGGATGGCCTCATCGATCAGCGCATCGGGGATCCTCATGATGTTATTCCATCCTCTTTGACGTTAATCGTTGGCAAGACGATATTCCCTATTGAGCGGCTGTTATGGCTACTCCCGATTTGATTCTACGGCAAGCGAAGGCGACTGCGGCAAAAAATTTTACCGGTAATGGTGGCTGCCTACACGGCTACCCGTTGAGCATAGCAGGGATAGGGCGTTTGATGATCCTGGCGCGGCCATGAAAGTCGACGTGGGGTCTTGCGCGCGCGGGGCGCTGCTATTTTGTCATCCTCCACGTCATTGGCTTACGGTCTTGCGCGCATAGGGGGCGCTGGGCGGGGCCTCACACCGCCTCCGCGTTGGTATGGGAGATACCGTCTTGCTCATCATGATGCAAGAGCTATATTTTCATCGAAGGGTATTCCAGATTTTAAGACACCATAAGCTAATTGGAGTAATTTTCGCATTGCCGCGCAGATGCCTACTTTACCTCCTT